>JAQUQL010000147.1 GCA_028716145.1 Dehalococcoidales bacterium | reverse complement strand
CCCTCCACCTTTGAAGAGGCATTCTGGTGGTTAAGCAGATACTCTTCCACAACTTCGGTTACCGAGGTTGTGATTATTTTGGATTTACCGGAACTCGCAAGCTCCTCCAGGCTGATATTAAGGTAACTGTCACAGTTGGCTATGTGGTAACCCACCAGGCTTACCGTGTAGCACTTGCTCTCATCCACCGGCTCTCCATCAACCGCCAGTGAAGCCAGCGCTTTTTTTCTCTCATCATAGACTGCGCAAACCTGTTTGTTTACCTGGTAGCATTCCCCTTCACCATTGCGGTTTTCCGGCCGCATGATGTGGGCAAATATCTTTTTCAAGTGCGCACCGGTAACATGATAGCGGGTCAGATAATCATCATAGGGGAATATCGAGCGGTAGTCCTTAAGTGTTACCACCGGGCCGAGCTTTTCCCCGCGGATGGAGCCGGAGCCAAGCAGAACCACATCACACTCTGCCGCCTCGCGCAATGCATCGGCAAACAGGTTGCCGAGGGAGGTTTCTATTTCCCGCCTGGGGTGGGTAAGTTCGGTGCTCAGCTTGCAGAGGATGGCGTTGTATTTACTGTCCACTTCATCTTTGAAGGTGTTTATGAACTCTTGAAGATGGCTGTCCGGCTCGGCGATGCCTTCCACTATTGGTATAAGCTGCCATTTGTAATCCACCACACTGTTGGTATCATCATCCACCAGTATGTCAAACCGGCCTATCTGGTCTGTTCCAACCCCTGCCTGGGCTATTAAAATATTGTTAACTTTTGCCGGTTTATCCAGTATGGTGTGGGAGTGCCCGCCAATTATGATATCCACACCCCACTCGGGGTCAAGCATGGCAGCCAGTTCCAGGTCAGATTCAAACCCGATGTGGGTAAGCAGTATGGTAAGGTCTATATCGTCATTTTTATAAGCATTGGTTATAACCCCAACTTCATGGCTGGCTTCTTCAAGACTTATGAAACTGCCAACCAGGGGGTCCTTCTTAAGAGCATCCACCACCTTTTCGGTGATTATCCCGGTAAAAAGGATGTCAAAACCGGCCTTCTTTAATACAACGTAAGGGTGCATCAGGCGCTTGTTGTACTTATGGATGTAGAGGTTGGCGTTTACTATCGGGAAAGTTGCCACCTTCTCCAAAAAAAGCAGATGCGGCAGGCCGTAATCAAACTCATGGTTGCCCAGCGCTACCACATCCGGCGCCAGGTAGTTCATTATTTCCATGGTGGAAACGCCCTTGTATTCAGCATCTATAAGCGAGCCCTGCACCATATCCCCGGCGATAACATAAAGCACGTTTTCTTCTTCCGCGCGCACCTTGTTGATGTAGCCGGAAAGAAGCGCCAGCCCGCCTATCATTTTGGTTTCTCCACTGCGCAGTTCTGCCAGAAAATCGCCGTGCATGTCATTGGAGTGGAGGATGGTAAACTTTTTGATCTTGCCCATTTTACTGCTCCCTTTAAGTAATGCTTTTTGTAAAACATGCCATACGAAGAGTTGGCTGGTGGCAGGGTAAAACCCGCCTTCAAGGATAAGCTTGGCGCGCAGGCAAAGTCAAGAGAATTCGGGCATAATTAAGCCATATTTCACTGAATGTTAACAGCTTTACATAAAAGTGTTTGCTTGAATAACTGCCTCCGGGATAGCTCCAGTGGTTTAAGTTGATTGAAGTGTGCCAGGGTAATATAATGGGCATTCAGGCTGGTCGTAAAAAATATCTGTTAATGATAAATTTCGTTATTTGCTAAACCGGGTCTTGCGGCATATGTTATCTTAACAACTGGAGGAACAGGAATGGAGCAGCCGGAACTCAGGCGGGATATATCTGCCTTTCAGGCAGTGATGATACTGGTAGGCTACATTGTGGGCTCGGCCATTTTCATACTGGTGGGGCCTCTTGCCGGCATGGTTGGGCCGGGTCTTTTCCTGGCATTTTTAATAGCTGCAGTTCCGGCTGTTTTTGCCTGCCTTTATAATGCCCAACTGGCAAACCTGCTTCCGGTAACCGGCGCAAACTATATAGCCATAAGCCGGTTTGTCCACCCCTTTGCCGGCTGGATGGGCGGCGGAATACTCATAGCCATATTCTTTGGGCTGGCTTCCATTGCCTGGGGCTTTGCACTGTTTGCCGAGTATCTAATACCTGGTATCCCCACAACGGCGCTTGCGCTGGGGATAGTTCTAGTGTTTGGGATAATAAACCTGTTTGGCATCCGGCTGGCGGCCTGGATACAGGCACTTATGGTGGGGCTTTTCATACTGGCGCTGATTATTTTTATCTGTGGCGGGTTTGCCCACATAAACCCGGAGCTTCAAAAACCCCTGCTTCCCCTTGGGTTTGGGGCGCTTTTAACAACTTCGGTTATAGCCTACATGACCTTTACCGGCTTTACCGTTATTACAGAGATAAGCGGGGAGATAAAAAACCCCAGGCGCAACATACCGCTGGTTCTGGCAATTGCTTTTCTGCTGATTCTTACTCTTTATATAACCGTAACCTTTGTTTTAACCGG
>JAQUQL010000146.1 GCA_028716145.1 Dehalococcoidales bacterium | reverse complement strand
TGACACAGGAAATGGGACGCCCTCATCCAGTATGACACAGCAGATGGGGATGCCAGTACAGTCACGTGTGCTCCACGCGAAGCCTTTGATGAAAATTCGTGCCTGTGCTACTATCTATCAATGCAGCATTTCAAACTGATACTCCCCGAGCACTTAAACCACCATGGCAAGCTGTTCGGTGGCAACATGCTCAAATGGATCGATGAGTTTGCCTACATAACCGCAACCCAGGAATTTCCCTTAAACACATTCCTTACCAAAGCTTTGGATAACGTTGTTTTTCGCAAAGCTGTCAGCTCAGGAGAAATAATACGTTTTGATATAACACTTGCCCACCTTGGCAAAACATCGGTTGTATACAACATAAAAACTTTCGGCACAAGAGTCAACGAACAGGTCAGTGAAGTATTATTTGAAACCCGCATCACCTTTGTGGCGGTGGATGATAACGGCAACAAGGCCGAGATTATACGGCCATCAAACCCTGCCGGCTGTTAGACTGCCTCAAATGAACACTTTCGGGGCGTTTTTCCCATTTGCCTTCACGCTATTTGAGCCATGCTTTAAGATAATTAATGAAGTAGGTTTTAGAGCCTGGGGTTAGGAAAAAATATTCCCCGGTCATGGTAAAAATCCATTGACAGTGCATAAAAGTGGTGCTAATGTTATTAAAATTTCAAGGAAGATGGCATGAGTATTTTTTCCAACAAATTAGTGATTGGTATCATCTGTATCCTGGCGGGCTTTTTGATTTTACCGTTCTTGAGTCTTCCAACTATTGTCGTATGGATTATCGGCATTTTCCTGATTGTGTACGGCATCCTGGTTCTGATGGGTAAAAGTTAACAGTCTGTTAGTTGGCGATACTTTAAAAAAGAGGGGCAAAGGCTAGCCCCTCTTTTTTATTTCCGATACTTGCAAAAGTTAAAGCGGCTGTACAAGCTTGATTTGTATAATTTCACTGTTCCCCCATACACCAACCACAATCTGAAAATTATACCCGTGCATATAACCACTTAACGTCACTTCTTCTCCTTGCCACTCTTCAACCGTCACTTCTTTATATCCCTCTGCACCTGCAAACAAACCACGATAAAAACCAAGAGCTTCACTGGCGGTTCCTGAATGGGAAAAGTAGATTTCAGAAAACTGCTCTCCGGAAGGCGGATTTGAGTTTACAACAACTATCTCTGCCCAGGTTTCATTAACTTCGTAGAGTGGGAACTGGCTTTCAGAAAAGCCAGTCATAAGGGGGTTACTGGTCATGCCGGAATCATCAGGCAGGCTGACGCTGATATAAACATCAGCAGGAGACCGCCCATCATCCACCCGTACTGATAAAGTATAGCCATCTATAACCCCTATGGCATCATACCAACTGCTCTCCTCCGGAAATGGTAGAAGCTCAAGATAGTATTCAGCGATATCTGCCTTATCTGCGATTGATTTATAAATAACGCTGTAACTGTTCGAATAGCCAGAATAAAGATTGTTATAAGCAGGATAGTGGACACTAAGGGAGCATGACTCTATCCCGACACTTTCATAAAGCGGCCAGATATCTTCAGGATAACCTTCCAGGAGATAGCCGCGATAGTAGCTGTAGGGGTCATTGGTTGTGGTGGGAGGCTGGGTAACAGTGACCTCTGTTTGAGTAGTAGTTGTTACCGGAGCAGTGGTAGTAGTACCTGGTGTTTGAGTGGAGGTAATGGAAGTCACTGGTGGTGTAGACGGGGCTTGAGTGGTAGGCTGGGAATGCGTAACGGTAGGCGTTGCCTGGGTAGTAGACGGCGCTGGCTGGGTGGTGGTTTGCTGTGGCGGGCTGGTTTCAGAAGGAGAGTTATTAGTGGCAGGACCACTGGTTTGTGGCGGGTCATTTTCGGTTGAAGTTGTACATGCTGCAAGGTTGAAAACGGCTAAAACTATAACAACCATGAGCAGCCGGGGCAGTTCTTTAAGTACTCGCATTACTAAAGCGCCTCCTAATAAGCGCCAGCCAATCCTCTTTGGATTTAACCAGGTGGAATCTTTTGGCTGGAACAGGTTTATATAAGTCAATACTTTATCATAAAACCAGCCTAAAACTCATTCCTGGTTCTGATTGGGATGATTATTGTCAGCTTTGAATATCAAAACCCTTGAACCTTCAATGAAGCAGGGATTACAATTACGAGAGAAGTGTTAATTTACCCGTGCCTCAAGTTTTTGTGCTGCGCTCGGCAACCATTAACATGGATAGATTATTTTGACATCAATAAGAATAGATGATCTTAAAAAATACTTCGGCAGCAACAGAGCCGTTGACGGCATTTCTATCGAAGTTGCCGGTGGAGAGATTTTCGGGTTTCTTGGCCCGAACGGAGCCGGCAAAACCACCACTATAAGATGCATGATGAATTTTATCCACCCACTGGCAGGCTCAATCTCTATCCTCGGTAAAGATGCGCAAAAAGATTACGTGGAAATAAAGAAACACACAGGCTACCTATCCAGCAATGCACATCTGTACGGCAACTGGGATGG
>JAQUQL010000145.1 GCA_028716145.1 Dehalococcoidales bacterium | reverse complement strand
AGATAAAAGAAAGCCTTGAAGCCGGTGAAAAAGCAAGGCAGGAAGCTGCTCAAGCCGAAGAGGAAGTAGCAAAACGCATTGAAGCTGCAAATGCTGAAGGCCAAAAAATTGTTGACCGGGCTGTGCAGTCGGCCGAAGAAATTCGTAAAAAAGCAGAACTGGATGCCAGGAAACAGGCCGATGCTATTATTGTAAAGGCACAGGCTGAAATTGAACGGGAAAAAGAAGCTGCTTTGGTGGAGTTGCGCAAAGAGGTGGCAGACCTGGCAGTTGTTGTTGCGGGTAAGGCCATAGGCAGCTCTCTGGATGAGAAAGCTCATAAAGACCTGATCGATTCTGTGCTGAAAGAAGCTTCAGCTATATAGGGTATTAAAGATAGAGCAATGCCTCTTGGAAGAGGGAAATAATATGGCTAGTAATTTATATTCAGTAGATATGGCAAAAGGGCTGTTTGATGCTGCCAGGAAAAACGGTTATACCGTTAAATGGCTTGGTGAACTGCGGCTGCTTGCCGGTCTCATGCAAGATAAAGCATTGTCAGACAAAATGCGCGATAAAGCGGTTTCGATGGATGACAAAGTTGCTTTAATTTTGGAAAGAGGCGGTAAGCTCAGCCCGGAGATGGTAAACCTGCTGTCGATGCTGGTTGAAAAACAGAAGGTGGATCTCGTTGAGCCAATCTCCATAGAATATCAGAAGCTTGTTGATGAGCAGTACGGGGTTGAAGGAACCCAGCGCGCAAGCGTTACCACTGCTATAGAGCTGAATGAAGCTTCCAGGCTAGATCTGGGCAAACGGTTGACCAAGATGTTTGGCAAACCGGTAATAGTGGAAAGTAAAGTAGAGCCTGATATACTGGGCGGGATGATAATCCGTATTGGAGATAAATTGATTGACGGCAGTGTTCGAACCAAGCTACAAACTATAAGCAAGGAGCTGGTCTAATGGCAAAATCAGCCGAAAAGGATATTATCGCGATATTAAAACAGCGCGTCGAAAAATATGAGGATAAGATCAACATCGTCGACGTTGGCACTGTTGCCGAAGTTGGCGATGGCATTGCACGTATCCATGGGCTAGGCTCCGTCGGCTCCAATGAGCTTCTTCGCTTTCCTGGTGATATTATGGGTATTGCCATGAACCTGGAAGAGGAATACGTCTCCGCAATCATTTTAGGAGAAGATTCCGGAATTAAAGAAGGTGATGAAGTAAAAGCCACTGGCCGGGTTGCTGAAGTCCCTGTAGGCGCTTCAATGATCGGCAGGGTTGTTGATGCCCTTGGTCGTCCGGTTGACGGAAAGGGAGAAATAAAAACCAGCAGCAGCCGCCCCGTTGAAAGGATAGCCCCCAACGTGGTGTCACGAAAGTCGGTTGATACCCCGGTTCAGACCGGTATCAAGGCTGTGGATAGCATGTTTCCTATCGGGCGCGGTCAGAGGCAGCTGATCATCGGAGACCGTTCAACCGGTAAAACCGCCGTTACGATTGATACTATCATCAATCAAAAAGGTGGAGACCTGATTTGCATTTATGTTGCTATTGGCCAGAAAGCTTCCAAAGTTGCTCAGGTTGTGGCTCAACTGGAAGCCAATGGAGCTATGGAACACACTATTGTTGTGGCTGCCAACGCTTCAGATTCGGTTGCCATGCAGTATCTGGCTCCCTATGCCGGATGTGCAATGGGTGAAGAGTTTATGGAACAGGGCAAAGAAGCCCTGATTGTATATGATGATCTTTCCAAACATGCCTGGGCTTATCGCCAGATGTCTCTGTTGCTCAGAAGGCCTCCGGGACGGGAAGCATATCCGGGTGATCTGTTTTACCTTCACAGCCGATTGCTTGAAAGAGCGGCAAAGCTTGATGAAGCCCACGGAGGCGGATCACTTACAGCATTGCCTATTATTGAAACTCAGGCTGGTGATGTGTCGGCTTATGTTCCTACCAACGTAATTTCAATTACAGATGGTCAGATATACATGGAGCCCGACCTGTTTAATGCCGGTATACGGCCAGCCATCAACGTCGGTCTTTCCGTATCTCGTGTGGGCAGCGCGGCCCAGATCAAGGCTATGAAACAGGTAGCCGGTAAGCTTAAGTTGGAAATGGCTCAGTACAGGGAACTGGCAGCTTTTGCCCAGTTTGGCGCTTCTGACCTCGATAAAGCTACCAAGAACCAGCTTGAGCGTGGCAAGCGTATCACCGAAATCCTCAAGCAGCCGCAGTTTACACCGGTACCAGTTGATAAGCAGGTTATGATGTTCTTTGCCATTACCAACAACTACCTTGACGATGTCAGTGTTGACGATGTGAAGGAATTCGAGCCTTCCTTCTATAACTACATGGACAGGGAGCGTTCCGGTATATGCGACAGTATCATTAAAGAAAGAAAGCTGACCCCAGAGATAGAAAATGAACTAAAAGAAGCTATCGAATCTTTCAAATCGACTTTTATGGTCGGCAAGAAGAAGTAAGGAAGAGCTTTTGGCAAACATTCGTTTAATAAAACGGCGCATAAGAAGTATTCAAAACACGGCCAAAATCAC
>JAQUQL010000144.1 GCA_028716145.1 Dehalococcoidales bacterium | reverse complement strand
TTCGGGCCTGTTTGTTGCAGCAAGCAGGATGATGCCTGTTCCTGCCTCAAACCCGTCCATCTCCACAAGAAGCTGGTTGAGTGTCTGTTCACGCTCATCATGTCCGCCTCCAAGTCCGGCACCGCGATGACGTCCGACAGCATCTATTTCGTCTATAAATATTATGCATGGCTGGTTCTTGCGGGCCTGCTCAAAAAGGTCCCTAACGCGCGCGGCTCCTACACCGACAAACATTTCGACGAAGTCAGATCCGCTTATGCTGAAGAAGGGGACATTAGCCTCTCCCGCCACAGCCCTTGACAGAAGGGTCTTGCCCGTTCCGGGTGCACCCAGAAGCAGTACGCCGCGTGGTACCTTTGCCCCAAGCCTCGTGAACTTTGAGGGATCCCTGAGGAAGTGGACGACCTCTTCAAGCTCTTCCTTGGACTCGTCACAGCCCGCAACGTCATCAAACGTGACCTTTGGCCTGTTGTCCATGAAGAGTTTGGCCTTGCTCTTTGCAAAGCCCATGACCTTGTTTCCCCCGCCCTGCATGTTGTATATGAAGTATATCCATACACCTATCAGAAGCAGTGTGGGAAGCAGGGAAGCAAGCAGGGACGTCAGCCATGAGTTCTTTGGCGGAGGAACGACCTCGACTTCAACGCCCTTCTGGGATATCTCACTGGGCAGTGTTCCGGGATCAAGGATATAAGTTGTAAACTCCTTGCCGGATTTCAATGTTCCTTTGAGCTGCTCGTGGTCTATCTTTACCTTGGCAACATTGCCTGCGTTTACTTCGTTCAAAAACTGGCTATAGGGAAGTACCTCAGCACCCTGACCGGACTTGTTCGCATCCGGCATCAAAAATACATTCACCAGACTGACTACAAGAACGATCAGTATTATGTACATCCCAACATTTTTAGAGGTTTTCTTCAAACGTGTGACCTCGCTTTCATGCGATTAACATTATGTGGCGAATTTCCTGCCACGTGAAACTGCTCCCCAAAAGATCGCGTGAAGCAGTAGTGAAGCAATGGTGAAGCGGTTGCATAAAAACAATTGTGAAACTGGCGATTGCTATCACCGTGAAGCAGTGGTGAAGCGGTAGTGAAGCAATTGTTAACATCTATACCACATATACTACATTAAACAATTTATGTGTATTTAAGGTTCTTACAACTGCTTCACTACGGCTTCACTATTGCTTCACAAATATTTTAATTCCTTTGTTTCACTTGACGGTATTTGTCACAGTTTCAACATAGTTTTGCGTTTTTTTCTATTGCCGCTTTAAAATTGCTTAATTTAACAGATAAATTTTTTGCTTTTGTAACAAACTTATCCCGATCTTCCTTGTTGAGATATCCAAGATCTGAAGCTATTTCCATTTGACAAATGAGTTCCATTAATGAACCGTATGCCATGTTTATAAAGTGTACTTTGTCTTTTTTAGTGCTCCTTGCAGTTCCCTCAGCAATATTAGAAGGCACTGAAATTGCTGCTCTGTTCATTTGGTTTATCAAACAAAACTTCTCATCAAAAGGAAATGTTTTCGTAATTCGATAATTATCTTTAACAATTTCTTTTCCTAGTTGGTAAACCTCCAGATTTTGAAAATAAAAATTCATCTCCATCACAGTTCCTCCACGATTAACTATTGTTAAACTGGCGATTCCCATCGCCGTGAAGCAATTGTTTTCAAATCCGCGGTTTAAACCTACCGCGTGAAGCTGTCTATTGCCATAGCCGTGAAGCAATTGTGAAGCGATAGTGAAGCAATTGTTTTTAGATTTAAGGTTCTTACAACCGTTTCACTATTGCTTCACTATTGTTTCACGCGACTGATTTTGTCGCAGCTTCACAAAAGTATTTCTAACAACCGTTTCACTATTGCTTCACTATTGCTTCACGCGACTGATTTTGTCGCAGCTTCACAAAAGTATTTCTAACTATTGCTTCACGCGACTGATTTTGTCGCAGCTTCACGAATGATTATAAGTAATATAACGCTGCAACACAAGCTGAAAATGTGCCATTGCCACATATTCTGTAAGTTCCTATATAATAGTGAGCGTTTCTTATTGTCTTTGTTCACGGGGGCTTTTTATGATGATGAAGAGATGCAGACCTTTCTTTTGTTCACTTATTATTCTGTTATTTACTGCACTGACTGCTTTCGCTGCTTCTCCTTCCAATTCGGGGTTGGCTGGGCTTTGGGAGTATCCGACCGCTGACATGCCTGGGGATGGTATGGGGTGGATCTCTTACAGCGATTTTTATCCTTACAGGAGCGGTTCTGCCAGCATCGGGCTCTTTCCGTGGCTTGAGATGAATATCCGGCTTACGGAGTTTGAGACAGCAAACATAATCAGCCCCGGCTACGGACGTTATAAAGACAAGGCTATGGACGTTAAATTTCTGCTTATGGACCAGAAGGGGTCGAGACCTGCCATTGCTGTCGGAGCGCTTGACATGATGGGTACTGAGATCCGCAAGGCTTATTTCGCGGCAGGAACATGGAGACATAAGGAACTCTCTGTCACTCTCGGTTATGCAACGGATACTTATAACGGTTTTTACGGAGGCATCTCATGGGAACCGGCTGAATGG
>JAQUQL010000143.1 GCA_028716145.1 Dehalococcoidales bacterium | reverse complement strand
ATACGAGTCTCGAAACCCTATCACTGAACAAACAGACGGGGAGTCTTGAGTGGAAACCCATTACCGGGGTATATGTGCATAAACCCGCGTCACCGCTCAAGCGTGTCACCGTCTGGTCGGGACGGGATGTTGTCGTCACCTCGGACCATTCACTGTTCACGCTCGATGAGCATGCAAATTTCGTTGAAACGACCGCGGCATCGAATCCAAACACTATACTCTGTGCCAATCGCGTTCCTGTCGACGAGGTGACCCACCACTACACGCCGGATGATGCATGGGCGTTCGGAGCCATGATCGGCGACGGAAACGTCGTTTATCTTCACGACCGGATCACTGGCATATCCATATCGCCATCAAACGAGGTGGTAAGTGATCGGTTTGTCGACTATCTCAAGACGAAAACAACCCATACCATTCAATACACCCGTCCATCAGACGAATCTGCCATCTATCACATTTCAGTCGCGGATCGTTCGCTCGGTGAATACTTTGCCAGGATCTGCCGGGGGGCGGCAAACAAGCAGATTCCCGACGACATGCTGGGAGAATCAGAAACTGTGTTGTGGTCCCTTCTGGACGGACTGCTGTCAACTGACGGAAACACAGCCCGGCGCCGGTACGAGTATTCGACCACGTCAGTAAAACTGGCACGGCAGATCGAATTTATTCTCATGCGGCTCGGTGTGACCTATGCCATTCGTACCCGAAACTCCAAAAGCAATTTCACCCGGAACCATCCGGTTTACTGTATCCAGATCAACGCTCAGGATTCGGCAAACATCAATATTGTGCACAGCGAACGGCAGTTTGAACCATCTGGTGACAGTGTATCCCAGAACAATCACGATTTCGCGGTGTTGAAACCGTTCATCAAAGCCAAATACGGCCGTGGTGTATCGGCGTTGAACTACGCATATAAGGCAACGGACCGGAAATTGAAGTATGAACAGTTGATGCTGGTCAACGACAAACTCCCGGAACTCTGCAACAAGATGCGGAACATCCTACCGATGGAGGTAAAATCGATCGAAGATGTGCCGGACGAAGAGTTCGTGTATGATATCGGGGTACAAGACAATGAGAACTTTGTCCTGCATAACGGGATTGTAGCCCACAATACCGTTTTCGCGTCCGTCCAGCTCTCCCCCGGCGTCCCGACGCTCTGGAAAGACAAACCGGTGGTCTATAAAGGCCGGGTGTGGGACGGCAAACAGGCGCCGAGCCGGACCTACGGGGAGTTCGAGCGGGAAGTCCGGTTATCGTTCAAAGCCCTCATGGACGTTATGCTGGACGGCGATTATTGGGGGAAACCGTTCAATTTCCCGAAACCCGAAGTGAGTCTGGAGCCGGACTTCATGACGGAAGACGAGGCATACAATGCGGATCACCCGGACCTGCCGTCGTACCGCGACCTGTACGACATGGCGTTCGAACTGGCCGCGAAGTTCGGGACCCCGTATTTCGATAACCAGATCCCGGCATACCGGGGGGCCGGGAAGGGCATATCGTGTTACCAGTGCTGTATGCCGGGGTTCACCCGGATTCCCGTCATGACCAAGTTCGGTATCCGGATCATCCGGCTGGACCAGCTGGAGAAAGGGTATCAGGTCATGACCCCTGACGGGTTCAAAGGGTTTGAAGATATTCTGGTCCGCGACTTCAAAGGCGACCTGATCCGCATCAAACTCGCGAACGGCCGGTTCTTCCTCTGCACCGACGACCACCGTATTCCGGTGATCCGGAACAAGCGTCTGACCGTGATCCCGGCATCCGAGGTTGTCGTCGGCGACGCGATCCCCTACCGCCCGGTAAATACCGATGAGGTGGCGGACGCGTATCCCTATGAGAAGACCGTGACGGTGACGAAACTGGGGCAGGAACCGTTCTGCGGCAAGGTGTACGACCCGATCAACGTGGAAGGGCACCTGTTCTACACCGCCGATGGGTTGCTGACGTCGAACTGCGCCTACCAGTTCGGTGCCAGTCCGGAATCCGACCCGGAGTTCTTCGATAAACTGTACTTCCGGAACGGGGCGCATTTCTCGATGGGGGCGGGGCAGGTCGTCACCCTGAACTGTCCTCGGGCCGCCTACGAGTCCGGGAACGACGTGAAGAAACTGGTCGCCCGGCTGAAAGGGTTGATGGATATCGCGGCCGAGATCTTCACGATCAAGCAGCGGTGGATGCGGGAGATCGTCACCCATAACCGGATACCGTTCGCGCTGCAGCGGCCGCGGGACCCGATCACCGGAGAACTCGGTGCGGTTGCCGTCGATCTCCCCGGTCTGGTCTATACCGTGGGAGTCGTCGGGATCAACGAGATGGTGCAACACCTCACCGGTTCCCAGTTGTACGAGTCGAAAGATGCGGTCAAAACCGCCGTCTACGTGCTGGTCGAGCTGAACAAGTACGCCCGGGAACTGACCGAACGACACGGGTTCACCATCGCGATGGCCCGGACCCCGGCTGAAACGACCGGGCAGCGGTTCGCGGTCGCCGATCTGCTGAGCGACCGGTACCGGGCGGATGCCCGCACGGTCGTGAAAGGCGATCTGGAGACGTTCGAACGGGATGTGGGGACCACCCGGGACC
>JAQUQL010000142.1 GCA_028716145.1 Dehalococcoidales bacterium | reverse complement strand
TATATTTAAAATTTAGCAATTAATCAATCGGGCAAGCGTTAGCCTGCTACCTTTAGTTTGAAAGACGTGGCTTTAGTACATTTACATATTATATTAGGATATAACTGCAAAGGGTGGTATAGTTAACTATAACATCTCTTCTGCAGCGATGAAAAAACCGCTCCTTGATCTGCTGCTCTTCCCTTTACTGGATAATAAGAATGACCCCGTTCAAAAATATCCACCAGGCATTTAAATACAAATGCTGACTTATGCCTGGTCACAAGAAAATATTGCACCAAGTATAAATTGGAGAAGAGATGGGTAAAGTTGCGATGGAAAAGTATGAGATAGATATAGATGAACACCCCGCAGATGCAAATCTGATAGATGGTGAGCAGGCGGAAGAAGCGGAAACCGAAGAAGATTTGGAAAGCGGTGAAGACACAAGTTCTTTACCTGTTGAACAGGTTGAAGAGAGCAGAGTGCTTGAAGATGCAGTACATGCATATCTGCACGATATAGGAAAAGTAAACTTGCTCAGTGCCCGTGATGAAAAGGTGCTGGCAAAAAAGATTGAAGCTGGGAAAAGAATCCGTGAGATCAAAGATAACCTTACCCAGCTAAACGGCCTGGCCCCATCACCCATGGAGATAGTGCTGCAAATGCTAACCGACCTGGGCAGGGCAGGCCATATTTTAAAGCTTTTCCAGGAGGAACTGGAACTGGAAGAATGCAACTCTTTTAAGAAATTGATATCCGAGCCAGCCATTCAAGATAACCTCCTTAACCTGATAGATCAAAACTTTACCCAGTCTATAGCTATAAAAACCAATAAATCCCCGGGTCAGGTGCAGCAAGAATTGATCAACGTATCGTTAAATATAAGACTGCTTCCTGAAGAATTGCTTGCTGCTGTTCCTGATGAAACTACATTAGATCAGATCGAAAAACTTACTCAAGATTACGCTTTTATTAACTCTATCCAGTTAAACGAGCAAAAATTGAAATATCATCTCAATAATATTGAGATTGAAGCAGAGCGTGCCGAAAAGAACCTGATTGAAGCCAACCTGAGGCTGGTGGTAAGTGTTGCCAAAAAACACATGGGCAGGGGCATACCTTTTCTGGATCTTATGCAGGAAGGTAACCTGGGCTTGATGCGAGGAGTTAAAAAGTTTGATTACCACCGGGGTTTTAAGTTCAGTACCTATGCCACCTGGTGGATAAGACAATCTATCACCCGCTCTATAGCTGATCAGGCACGTACCATCCGCATCCCTGTGCATATGATTGAGGTAATCCACAAGATGCTGTCGGTAAGCCGAAAGCTTTGCCAGGAATACGGCCGGGAGCCAACACCCCATGAGATCGGCGCTGAAATGGATCTGACGGCGGACAAGGTCAGAGAAGTGATGAAGCTTGCCCAGTTTACGATTTCTCTTGAAACTCCGATTGGGGAGGAAAAGGACAGCCGACTGGAAGATTTCATCGAAGACCCAAAAACGATAGAGCCATCAGATGCGGCCCTTCACCAGGCTCTTAAGGAAGAAATACGAGATGTGCTCTGCACCCTGACTCCGCGTGAGGGTAAAGTTCTGCAACTCAGGTTTGGGCTTTCAGACGGGCGGGCAAGAACCCTTGAAGAAGTGGGCAAGGAGTTTAACGTGACACGGGAGCGTATCCGCCAGATTGAAGCAAAAGCCCTGCGCAAGCTGCGCCACCCAAGCCGCAGCCGAAAACTGAGAGATTATCTCGAGTAGACTTATTAGCTGGCACAGCAGGAACATTTGCCATAATTTGTGTTTGGCTGCCGGCTGCTGTTATCAGGTTTCAGACGGCTAAACTATCTGTATTATTAGCCCTCTGTCTGTTTATAAAACTATCGTCTCAAACCTCAGGTGTTTTTTCATTATCATCGTTCCTCCCCCTTCGGAGACTATCCTCTCAATAGCTTCTCCATTTAGAACTTTTGAGCCTCCAACATGTGTTACCGGCGTACCGGTAAATACCTCGGGGTACATGATGGAAGAGGGACCGAGCATTATCACGGCTCGTGGATTGCCAAGCTGGGTTATCAATTCATCAAAAGTGTTGGTGATTATGGAAGTAGAGGTAATTATTGCAACAGAGCATGAAGCCAGAAAACCTTTTCCCTCACTTGAGGGGATTGTATTTGGCTTGCTGGGATTCAACTCAAGAATGTTTAGGACGCAGCCCGTTTTCTTAAGCTTTGGTATTACCGGCCCGAAAAAACCCACCATTACAACTTCATCTTCAGGCCCGATGTTGATTAAATCGATGAAATCTTCCTCGGTTTTTTGGGGTTGCGGAAGTCCGGCAACCAGGGCATTGGCGGTGGCGAGACCGAGTGTGCGCCCCAGTGCGCCGTTACTGCCGTTAAGCATCTCCAATACGTTCGAAGCTGGCCTGCCGGCGATGGAGCCGGCTTCAGTGATATGAGTGCAGTTTGCGGACTTTTCTTCCGCAGTCCATGCTACTCCGACGTTGTCATTGCTGAGCCTTACACTGGAATAGCCAAGGCCTATTCTTACATCTTTTATCTCAAGCCCATCACAGGCAGGAGCTAGGCTCTCTATTATTCTCTGCTGTATCGTATTAGCCATAAAGTTTATGCTCTCCTTTAATGTGTGTAACTGATTTTACCAGTTTTCGTCTGCCAAATCAGTT
>JAQUQL010000141.1 GCA_028716145.1 Dehalococcoidales bacterium | reverse complement strand
TCCTGCACACGCTCGACCTGGACGCGGACGGGATGAAGCAGCGCATCCTCCAATGGCTGCCGCTGCCGCTCCTGCCGACGTTCGTCCTCTACGGGCTCGCCGGACGGGTCGATACGCCCCACTGGCATCGGCAGTATTACCAATGGGTGACGGAGCAGGCGGTCCGGCAGGACCTGATCGAGCACCTCGGTATCGACCCGGGCGACATCTTGTCGACGGCGATGGGGCAGAGCGGTTGCGACCTCTACCTCTCGCCGGCCGGCCGGGAGCGGTTTCCGTTCGGCGTCGAGTGCAAAGCGCAGGAACGGATCGCCTTGCCGGAGTGGTGGCAACAATGCACCCGAAACGCGGCAGCAGAGGGGCTCGCCCCCCTCCTGGTGTTCCGCCGAAACCGAGAGGACGCCCTGGCCGTGCTCCGGTGGGCGGACCTCCTCGCGCTGCTCCAGAACATCCCGGCAAATTTGCCGGAAGGTTCCGACGGGGGAGGGGCATGACCAGGATCATCCGTGTCGAACTCTGCGACGAGTGCCCTCATGCCGCCGGCTCCCGGAGCTGCCGGGCAAGCCAGTGGTGCGATGAGGGCGGCATCCTCCGCTGTCGAAAGTTCACTGACTACCCTCTCATCCCTGACTGGTGCCCGCTGGAGCAGGTCGCCCCAGACTGGCACCCGCCCGCGACCATCGACCTCAACGGCCCGCCCCGGTACGCTCGGAGCACGACTGATGGGAGGGGGGCTGCCCGGTGAAACCTCCACGCACCCTCTCGGTCTCGGCCGCCCTCCACACCCGGCTCTGGCTCCTCAAGATCCGGCGCAATGCTCGGACCCTCGAAGACGTGGTCGAGCAGGCCCTGGACGCCCTCGAAGAGCAGGAGGCCAACGATGGATAGGTCTCCCGGGGGGCAGTGCAAGATCTGCAACCATCCACAGCGGGTCGAGATCGACAAGGCGCTCGTCGAGGGTGAATCGTTGCGGATCGTTGCGAAACGGTTTGACGTCTCTTACTCGTCTGTTGGCCGCCACAAGCGAAACGGCCATATCGCGGAGCAAATCGCAAAAGCCGCCAAGAAGAAGGAGATAAAGCAGGCCAAAGAGGTACAGGCGGCAATCCTCGCACAGGAGGCGCAGGAGGTCACAGACGCCCAGACTATCCTCGATGAGGTCTCCCGGCTCAAGGACCGGGCGCTGACCATACTCGACCGGGCGGAGACCGAGGGCACTCGGGAGGCGTGCATGGCGCTCCGAGAGGTGCGGGGCATCGTCGAACTCCTCGCCAAGATCCAGGGGCAGCTCTCCGACGCGCCGACGGTGAATATCACACTCATCGAAAATCAGTTTAATGACTTCCGAACTGCGATCATAGGGGTGATGTGCTCTGACTGCCAACAACGTCTCACCGAGCATCTCCGTGCACGAGTGGGAAGATAGGCTCCTCGCCAACATCGATCTGGCAGCATTCATCCAGCGTGCCAGCGGGGGGGCATGGGATCGCGCGGATCACCTCGATCTCCTCTGCCACACCCTTGAGGCAGTCGAGCGGGGAGATATCCGGCGGGTCATCGTCACCATGCCCCCGCGACACGGCAAGAGCGAGGTCGTCTCGAAACACTTACCCGCGTGGTATCTCGGCCTGCACCCGGACCGCGAAGTGATCCTCACCTCTTACTCCGCAGAACTCGCACAGGATCACTCTCGGGTCGCTCGCGAAGTCCTCCGGGAGCAGGGGCCGCCGGTCTTCGGCGTCTCCGTCGCACAGGACAGCGCCGCTGTGAATCGGTGGGGTGTCGAGGGGCATCGGGGCGGTATGATCGCGGTCGGTATCGGGGGGAGCATCACAGGGAGAGGGGCGCACCTCGCGATCATCGACGACCCGTTTAAGGGGCCGGAGGACTCCCACAGCCCCACACAGCGGAAGCGAGTCATCGACTGGTATCGCACCGTGCTCCGCACCCGGCTCGCCCCGGGCGGCGCGATCATCGTCATCCACACTCGGTGGCACAAGGGCGATCTCGTAGGGCACCTCCTCGCAGAGGCAGAGGTGGGGGGCGAACAGTGGACTGTGATCGACCTCCCTGCAATCGCCGAGGAGGGGGATCTGCTCGGACGCGCCCCGGGGGTCCCACTCTGGCCCGAGCGATTCCCGCTCGCGGACCTACAGGAGCTCCAACGCACCCTCACGACGTACTGGTGGCAGGCCGTCTATCAGCAGAAACCCGGCGACCCCGAGGGGCACCAGTTCAAGCGCGAATACTTCCGCTACTTTGGCACAGATGGGGATCAATTCGTGCTCCACAATCCTGGAGGCGATACCCGGATCCCGGCGTCCCGGTGCATCGTGTTCCAAACGTGCGACGTCGCCGGATCCCTCTCCGCCTCCGCCGACTACTTCGTCATTGGCACGTGGGCGATCACGCCGCACCGCGACCTCCTCCTCCTCGACATTATCCGCACCCGGATCGAGGGGCCGGACCAACCCGACCTCCTCACACAGGCGTTTCACCGGTGGCGACCGGCCCTACAGGGCATCGAGTCGAACGGCATCGGTAAGACCGCCTACCAGACGATGGTCCGCTCCGGGCTACCCGTAGTGGAGCTCCTCGCCGACCGCGATAAGGCACTCCGGGCGATCCCGATAGCTTCTCGCTACAAGGCAGGGGCAGTCTATCATCCCGAACATGCCGCCTGGCTCAGTGAGTATGAGGAGGAG
>JAQUQL010000140.1 GCA_028716145.1 Dehalococcoidales bacterium | reverse complement strand
TTTTCGCTGGAATCGATGAAGAAGACCCTGGAGGGTACCAGAGAGGAACCATTGCTGTTGGCAGTAGAGGCATAAAAATATGAGAGATCACCGGTGGCAATTTACACCACTTGACGGGACACTACCGAAAGAGGTAAACTCTTAACGCTGTGTTTGTTGCCATAGCTCACGAAAGCTTGACTTAATGCTATCTTCTGTATTGAAACACTTTTCTATTGATGTTTAATCTTATCGGAATATTCCTAAAAAACAACATTTATGGCCGAATTACCCCAAGAATAGCTTTATTTTTCATCTCAGTACCATTCAAATTAGTAGCCATAGCTCTCGTTTCCATAGGAATACAGCATAGTCATATGTTATTCATTATCTTTGGCCTTATCTCTTGGATAGTTTGGTTCATACTGATTTTTACTATGGCTTTCAACAATATTGATGAAGCATTAATCAGGCATCTTAAATATTTGAAAAGAACGACTGCTTTTATCCTGGCCGGCCTTTTTTTCTTATTAATTATTGAAGTATTATTGCTGTCAGGTTTCTATTTTAATTTTATGAACCGAATTATGCCTGATTTTAATAATACCATCGAGGAAGTATTTATTTTCAATGATTCTGCTGCACTTAGCCACCAAGCACTGGATAATTTCGTAAATGGTGAAAATCCGTACAAAACAAGCAATATTGTCGAAGCATTTGAAAAATACGATGTTCCTTTTGAAAAAATCACCCCGATTAAGACAGGTAGATTATTAGATGCTTTCCCTTATCCGGACAAGCAGAGCCTTAAGCAAATCTGGGAGATTGCATGTCAAACACCGGGATCTATTCCAAACGAAATTATGTCAAAGTTTAATTATCCTGCAGGAAGTATAATTATTTCAGCTCCATTTTACTTTTCAGGGATTAGGGACATGAGAATAGTAGGCATTCTACTTTGTGTGCCTATATTAATATATGCGGTATGTATCTCAAAGAATATATGGCGCGTTATTTTGCTTGTGATATTGCTTTTAAGCATCGATCTTTGGAGTTCCTTTTTTAATGGCGGAACTGGTTATTTTATCTTCCCATTTTTACTTTTAGCATGGTTGTTATGGAAGAAAAATTGGTTATTATCCGCATTATCAATGGGTCTTGCAATTGCCATGAAACAAATAGCTTGGTTCTATTTAATCTTTTATTTGATATTAATATTCAGAGTTAAAGGTTTTTATAATTCACTGCGTTCATGCGCTATAATCTTTCTAGTTTTTCTTTCTATAAATATACCGTTCATTATAGATAGCCCTAGTGTATGGATAAATTCGGTATTTGCTCCCGTAACTGAATCTCTTTTTCCGATGGGTGTCGGGATCATTAGTTTTATTTCCTCAGGAATTATTAATATTCAGTCATCATTGCCTTTTACCATAATGGAAGTCATTGTACTTGCGTGCTGTGCAATCTGGTATTATTTTAATTGTAAGCGGCACCCATATACTGGTCCTTTATTATCTATTATTCCTTTTTTCTTCGCTTGGCGCAGTCTACCAGCATATTTTCTATATGCTGATATAATTATCATTGTTTCGATAATTCTTAATGACTATGCTTCTAAATGTTTGGACTCATCCAAATTTGCTATAATATCGCATAGGTAGGGTATCTCAACTGACCAGCCCCCAAGTAGGTATCCAC
Organism: Dehalococcoidales bacterium; assembly: GCA_028716145.1. GTDB lineage: Bacteria > Chloroflexota > Dehalococcoidia > Dehalococcoidales > CSSed11-197 > CSSed11-197. Next base: position 1,025 of record JAQUQL010000140.1, on the reverse strand, counting down.
CTATAGAATTAGTGTTTTAACTTGACACCTACTTCTCCAACTCCCTATCGCTCAATCTCTTTATACAACCTCAAACTCTCCTCAAACTTCACGCTCCTTGTATACCTTAGCACCATATCCAGGCTCTCCCATCCGCCCAATCTCATGATATGCTCTATATCCAACCCCGCTCGATGCAAATTACTGGCAAACGTCCTCCTGAACGTATGCGGGCTGCACGGCAACCCGGTCTTCTTCTCAAGCCTGTACAGCATGATTTGAATCCCTCTTCTCCTCATGCCCCAGATATTGACGCACACATGTTGACTACCCGTATTAATCTTTCCAACCCTTAAATATTCAAGTATCAGGTCTTTGGTCCTGGATGTGAACGGCGCTTTCCGCTGTTTGGCGCCTTTGCCCCAGATGATGATTGTTTGGGTATCAAAGTCAATGTGATCAGGTTTGATGTTAATGAGCTCATTGAGACGGCTGCCTGAGTCTGCCAGTAGGCTGATGATAGCTTTGTCGCGGATATTCTCTGCTTGAAATATCAGATATTCAACCTGTTCACTTGTAAGGCTCGGCAGTATCACTTTTCTCATCTTGGGCGGATCAACTCTTGTTATTGGGTTATCGGTGATGTAACCCTGCCGGTATAGCCAGTTGCAGAATGCCCTTATGGACCTGTAGTAGGCGTGTTTGCCGTTGATGCAGGTCCTGGTGGATAGAAACTGGTTGATGTCAGCGGGGGTGAGGGTGCATGTTTGGATGAACGGTGTCAGCAAATACCTGTAGAATTCAATGGTTCTTTTTGAAGTTCCCTGGCTGCGGGATTTGAGAAAAAGTGTTAAGAAATGCAGTAATGGAGGATTGTACTGTGAAAGGTTGGAAGTAGGCCGTACAGGTCTCGAACCTGTGACACCCTGATTAAAAGTCGTATGCTCAATTACCTATAAAACACCTTCACAAAACCTAGCTTCAAATAATAACGAATTTCACGAACAAGCGAATAACCCAAAAATTACCTTTACGGAAGAACTCTT
>JAQUQL010000139.1 GCA_028716145.1 Dehalococcoidales bacterium | reverse complement strand
AAACGATCCTGCGAGCTGGCAGACTGCACCGGGCCGGCCCGCTGATGAGCTCGACATAGCACGTTCCGCCTTATTGGCCTCCGTGCTTGGTGGTGTGGGTCAATTTTTAGGGGCTGATAACCCTGTTATTAGAGCGGTCACGCTATCCAAGATCTATGCAGATCCTATTTTACGGGGTCGAATGTCCGAAGAGGAGAAGAGGTCTGCGGAGAGATGCATCAGCGCCATGAAGAATGTATACGGGGTTGACCTGGAAGACGTTTATTCGCATGCCACTTAATCAATATCCATCAGAAGCTATACCTCTTTTTTCTTCCCCTTTCTGGCCAATTACCGCGAGCAGCTAAACCGCAATCGGTGAAAGCCTAAGCTCTTTTGAGGATACTTTCCGACTCAATAATCATAGGTGTGCGCGGGATGGTTGCCTTATTCTTATGGTATATGGAATGATCGAGTTGTGAAAAGATTAAAATTCGGATAGGTGAATTAAAGCTATTATAATTATGGATGAATGGATCGCACTCGATCAAGTATAAGCCGAAGTTAGTTCTAGAACATTATTAGAGGAATTAGGAGAAATGTAATAGAACTAAGCAGAGGAAGGACCGGAGCGCTTCCGTCCTGTCCCCGGGTGGTGCCGCATTCTAAGCACGTTTTGAGCACAATCTGCACACAAAAGCTATATCTCCTCGCGCACACTATGAGCACATATGAAGCACACCAGTATAAGACTCTCTGATGCCCACATGGAGAGGATAGAGGCAACCGGCCAAAGCACCACAATCATTATCAAGAAAGCCCTAGACGCATATTTCAACCTGCCAGACGAGGCCACAGATCCGGCCAGGAAGCTCATAGATGAGCACGTCAGGCTATACCATAGCGCACATATCGCGCATGGAGTGAGCACAGAGAATGAGCACACTATGAGCACGGGTACTAAGCACGTTGTAGCACATAATGAGCACGTCGTGAGCACGGATATCAAGCCCGCCCTGGCTTACATCCTGTCGGAGCTGGAAGAGGGAAGAGAGCCCTTATTACCCGATGTAGCGGGAAGATTCGGCATGTCCACCCAGGCACTTGCCAAAGCTCTATCACCGCTCGGGATCAGGGCCAGGGAGACCAAAAGAAAGGGAGTGCCGGGCCGATACTTCACACTGGACATGAAGGAGAATATGAGCAAATTTATCAAAGATAGTTGACCATCAACTATTACTATTCAAGCCGAAATCTTACACTCTCTAAAGAGTATCATAGAGTGAATAATATAATTAAAAATCTTACATTTCTCTTCTCTTCTCATAACTACCTTTACTCATTTCTCATCAACTTTCTATCCTGTTGATGAGATTACAGCCAGGTTCTGAAATGTTTGATCTACTGGCCCATTAGAGCATACCGATAATAGTAATAGTTGACTGTCAACTATCTCCCCTCGGGCCGGAGGCAGAGATATCTTATTCTCTTATCAAGCGTGCTCTTCCGCAGATAGAACTTATCTCGATCAACCCGCTTGAGTAATCTGGAGAGCACTGCTTTATCTATCCCCATTCTACCGCGGAGCTCTGATAAGCTGATCTCGTGCTTCGGGGCTTCGGTACACAGCTTCTCTATCTTCTCCACTCTCTCTTTTTCGATATCGGTAGGCTCATCAGCATTCCCTCTCAGCTCGTGAATAAGCCGGAGCTGAATAAGCTGATTCTCTATGAGCTTATCATGCTCCCTCTCCTGAGAACTCACTGCAGCGCGCAAGGCGGCACTCTCTGCCCGCTGGCTATCCAGTGCTCCCTCAAGGCTCTCGATACGTGCCTGAAGGGGCTGAATGGCCTCGTTGATGATCTGCCGGAGGTCTGCCAGAGAAATAGAAATGGTCTGCTCCGAGGGCGATACGGGAAAAGCATTTATGCTATGCAAGGCTTCTATCATATGTACAACACATCCTAATTTAGGCGATCAGGGCTTTGGCTTCGATAAGAGGGCTCTGATCACCTATTTTAGCGGCTTTTTCTTCTCTAAGCATCCTCAATTCAGTTAACAATCTCTCGGCGATATCTGCCAGGGTCTCCTCATATTTCCCTTCAGATCTCAGAAATTGAACTGTGTCCTCTCCTATTCGGATGGTGGTCATCCCAGGTTCTTTTTTTGCCATGTGTCATTATAGGTACGTTCTTCTATTTATAGCTTTCATAGTAAACTATAAATAGCTATAGCGTATTATATCAGATTATAACAAAGGATGTGTGTACAAATGAAAACAATCGTGCAGATCGAAAGCCCGGTCACTCAAAGCCGGGAAGCAGTACAGCAGTTGATAGCATATTTCAACCACGGCCAAACACCCGAGGAGATGCCCTCATTCTATCGGCTCTCCGGTGAGCTGGTCCTGGCGCAGAGCAAAAAGGGCGACGCATACTATGTGACCACACCACACTCCTGCAGTTGTCCCGCCGCGACCTATAACCCTGGCAAGCCATGCAAGCACTCCATGAAATACTTCCCTCAGCAGAAGAGGGAAGCACCCATAGAGCAGGGCGACCTCAGGGTAACCCTCCCGGGATGGCCTGGCGGCATGAATGGACCGGTGGAGGCGATCTGAGTGGCCTCTGCCGCGGAGGATGAAGTCGCCCGTATTGTGGACAAACTCATTGATCTGCTCCAAGCCGAGGAAGAGCAATGAGCGCCCGGTTATGGGCTGCTCTCTCTTTTTGAGGCCCATCCATGCAGCTCTTAG
>JAQUQL010000138.1 GCA_028716145.1 Dehalococcoidales bacterium | reverse complement strand
CAATGGCAGTTGAAAGGTAGCGCACTGATAATGCTTTTTTGAATAGACAAAGCACGATGCGCATAAAGCCGTTCGCTGGCGCTCAGGGGCGACATTAAATACTGTGTCATCCTGTAGGGAGGCGTCAGCCCGACGAAGGACCGTCACCATCTGCTGTGTCTTCCTTGAGGAGGGCGGTAGCCCGAAGAAGGATCTTTTACGTAATAGTGCCCGTTGTAACATGGGGTGTTTTCGTAAGGGCGGGCTCCAATCTTAAAAGATTCTTCACTTTGTTCCAGAATGACATATTGTTTGCGTGAGATTCTTCGCTGACGCTCAGAATGACGGGAGGTGCTCAAGAACGACACGTGTTTATGGTTGCGCGAAGGTGACACACTTTTTGAGAAACCGGACACTACCCAAAACCTATAAAGAAATAATATCCCACGGCAGGTTTTTCCCCTGTGGGATAATCCCGAGATAATCTTGCTCATCTATACCGGCAGTTTCCAGTGCCCGCCTCCAGCCGGTAAGGGTGGGTTTTTCCAGAGAAGCTATCACCGGTGCCAGCCTTTCATCCCCGCGGGAAAGCATTGCCTGAACGCGGCTCCATGCCGGGCTTTCCGTTTTCACTTTAACCTTGCGAGCGGAGAGCTCACTGGTCAAAAAACCCAGCCTTTCTTCCAGTAGTTCAAGCGCCATAACTCCTTCCCTCTCAAACTGCGTAAAAGGCTTGGGGACAAAGGGCGCAATATTAATACTAAGGCTGCGCCGCCCGAAAACCTTCTGGCACTCCAAAACCAGTTCTTTCATAGCAGCAATATCACTATCAGTCTCCCCTGGAAGCCCCGCCATGAAATAAAGTTTAAGACCGGTAAAACCTGCCCGGGATACCCTGTCTATTGATTGGAGAATTTCAGCGTCTGTAATGTGCTTACTAACGTGTTTTCGCAGTTTTAGTGACCCTGTTTCCGGAGCCATGGTAACACTGCGGGCTCCAGCCTGGAAAAGCTCTGAGAGGAGGCGCTCCGAAAGGGGCTTTAACGCCAGAGAACTTATTGAAACCTGCGCTCCCATATCCCGGATACCTGCTACCAGTTCCTCCACCTGCGGATGAGATGTAACCAGCGGCCCAACCAAACCAATGTGGTTGAGGTGTTTCAAACCCTCTCTGGCAGCCTCCAAAAGGTTATCCAGACTGCGGAAACGAGGCGGAGCAAAAACCCGGTTAACCATACAGAACGCACACCCGCGCCCGCATCCACGCTGAACTTCCAGCATAAACATGTGCCCAAATTCTGTATCCGGTGTAAACAAAACCGTATGGCAGGGTTCTTTATCCAGGTCATCAAGAAATACGCGTTTAACCGGCTCAGCGACGGTAATACCTGGAACCAAAAATCCGGGTACTTTCGCGAGAGCTTCCAGCTTCTCCATGCGGCTGCCACCTGCTTCGCGCAGCACCTGAAGCATGCCGGGAAGAAGCGCTTCAGCTTCTCCAATCGCCAGGCCATCAAAGAACGGCGCAACAGGAGCAGGGTTTGCCATTATGCAGGCGCCTCCAGCTATTATAAGAGGATCATCCTCACGCCTCTCTGAGGCATATACAGGAATACCTGACGATGCGAGGATCTTGGGAATATTAAAATAATCCAATTCATAGGAAACAGAAAATGCTATCAGGGGAAAAGCCTTCAGCGGGCTGAAGGACTCAAGACTGATAACCGGCTGGTTGGAGCCTTCGTAGAAAAAGCGCTCAGCCATAGAGCCAGCGTAAGAATTGAGCAGCTTATATAACTGATGAAGCCCAAGATTGGACATACCAACCCGGTAACTGTTGGGGTACACAATGGCAACCGGCAGTCTGCCGCCGGGCTCTTTAATAACAGTGCCGGTTTCCCGTGTAAGCATCCGGCGGTATTTCTCTTTTAAAGCTGAACTAGTGGTTGCCATGCTGGGAATTGGCTGGTTGCTTCCATACTCCCCGCAGGAATCTGCCGTCGATAGATACAATCTTATCGGCTACTTTACGGAGAGGTACGGAGGTGTTCTCGCTGCCAAAAAGTGTAATCTCTACATGCTTACCTGCATTTTTCACCGCCTGGAGAGCATAGACATAGTCGCTGTCACCCGCAACCAGCAGAGCAGTATCGTAATTATCGCTATAGGCGTGTGTAAGCATATCGGTTGCCAGCATAATATCCACGCCCTTTTCATAAGGCGGGGTTCCCGGCCAGTTGTTGTAAACAAGCCTGCCCATTTTAAGTTCAAAATAAGGTATCGCTTCTATAGTTGATAAAAATTTCTGCTGGTCTACGTATCTCTCCGGCTCTTCCTTCTGGCCAACCAGTGCATTGTAATAATATACGCGGATAAGCTTTCTGCGCCCAAGTATCCGCTGGCAAAATTTACCTATGTCGATATCTGTCCTTTTAAAATAATACTTTAGCGAATGGTACAGGTTGGAGCCATCCACAAATATAATAACCCGTTCTGTAGCGTTTATCCTGTTTAATCCTCCTTTAATAACTCTTCCCATAATTTTATTTTAGCGCTTCAAGCTCGCTTTTTAGAGCATCTATATCGGTAAAATCCCGGTAGACGCTGGCAAACCTTATATAGGCAATTTTGTCCACCATTTTCAGCTTTTCCATCACCATATCCCCGATAATAGAAGATGAAATCTCTGCTTTACCCAGTGCTAAAAGATCTGCTTCAATCTCTTCTGCCATCTGCTCTACACGTGCAACCGGCAG
>JAQUQL010000137.1 GCA_028716145.1 Dehalococcoidales bacterium | reverse complement strand
ATTTAGTAGCAGCCTCGCGATCCAGGATTTTCTTGTTTGTTGATTTCTTTGGTCGTCCGCGCTTCTGCTTCGGTGCTTCCTGTTGGCTTTGCTGCAAGGCTTCTCGCTCCAAAGTCTTTTTGTTCTTAGAACCTTTGGGACGGCCTCTCCGTTTTGGTTGCAATTGCTGACTTGCCACCTTCGCTTCCCGATCCAGAGTCGCTTTGTTTTTGGAGCTATTTGGATGCCTGAGGTTTCCTTTTGGCATCACTGTTGATGGCTGCTTTTCCTGAGATTCCTTCTTTCGGGGGGACCGTTTTTTCTTCTCGGGCGGCAACGTATCAGATTCTGGACGTTTATACAGCAATACATCATTAACGATCGGAATAGATGCCGGACAAGTCATTCCGAAAGCCTGATAAGTTTCATTGACTTCCCTTTGCGGGTGGTCAGTAACAATCCGGTTCTGGTATATCGTGCATTTTTGGTTGCGCATGTATTCGAGCCGGGCACCGAAAAACAGGTCTACTACCTTCAAACGCAGTTGTATCATTTTCACCGCGCAGGATGCGATATAAGAAAGCAGTAGATGTCCCTGGAACGTCTCTTCCGTGTTTGTTCTCAATGGAAGCAGTTTTGTGTAATTCTTGGCGAAATCAAAAATCTGCTCTGCAGCTTGCCGCTGATAATAAGCAGGCAGTATTTCTTCACAAGTATAATCTGCTCCAGAGAGGACAGCAAAGAGCCCTTCCGTCTGCATCGCCTCAAAAACCTGGTCTGCAGACAAGCCATCTTTATTTGCACGTTTCAACAGTTTGTGCTGTTCGTCCGACAGACGGGCACAGTCGAGACCAAGATAAAGCCATGCCGGATTATCCGCTTTGGCGCCGACCATGACCGGCTTTTTTTTAACAAACAGGAAGCGGTCCTCGTATTTAACAAAGTTTTCCTTTTGGTCAAGCGTAGCCATTTCGTTCCTGACCATGGACTTAAAGTTTTTATCATCTGCTTTTACCCGAGTGATAAAACCGATTTTGCATACGTGGTGTTCATCATAAAACAGATCGAGGTTATCTTTCGAGTTGTAACCGGCGTCCATGATGCAGGACTCAACATCAATACCAAGAGAATCCAAATGAAGGAAGATTCTCTCAAGGGTGGAAATGTCTAGGATGTTCCCGGGAACAGCCTGATAGTAGAGAGGGAGCCCTGTTGCCTTCTGTACGACAAAGATCAGCCGGACTTCGTTGCTGATCTTTCCATTATGGATGTTCCGGTGCGTATAGGCCATATGGATGCCGTTTGGTAATCCGCTGCTGTCAATCAGGATATTCCGGTCAGTATTGTAATGATGGATGACAAAGCTGATGTAAGCCCTCTGGTAGGCCATTTGTTTCTCCGGTGTCCCTATAGCAGTCAGGAAGTCACTAATCCGCTGGCTGGTCATATTTGCCTTTGGATAAAGCCACTGCACAATGCTTCCGTTATACCAATGAATCGCATTGCTATTAGCCAGACCGGACAACGTGTAAAATAACAACATGGCATGCAGGGTGTCCGGGTTTCCATAATTGATCGTATCAACAACGTCCATCAGCCCGGATTTCCAGAGAAACGCGTTGAGAAAGAACACATCCCCAAAGTCTACAGATATTCTTGTGTTTTTTCGTTTGTCTGGGATATCTGGAGGTATGAAGGATGAATCTACCTCATTGTACTGCCCGGTCGTTGGATCAAAAGCAAAGATTCCACGTTCTTTGTTGTGATAGATACCTTTTTCTCTGTCGAGTACTGTGCCAAGGTAAGTGTAAGTTATGGATGTCTTAGCGCCATCCCGTTTGGAGACAGCTGCAGAGGCATACTGACCAGCAGAGCCAGAATAAATAATATACATAAATAATCACCTGCACAATACTGTGCTTATAAATATTGTTTTATAAGCACAGTATATATTACATCGTGATTATTTGCAAGCATTATCTGCATGAAACCCAGTGCTTCCGGGCATTGGCAGGGATGTTTATTCAGGAATAAGTATCGTGCTTATAAAAAATACTCGGGAAGTTAAGTTTACGGGCGACAAGATTGCGGCGGCAACCATCACGGCCAATAAGCTGGTGGCGGGTACCATTACAGCAGCGAGCGGTATCATCGCTGATGCGGCGATAACCAACGCCAAGATAGCAGATGCCACGATCCAGTCGGCCAAGATCGCCAGCCTGGACGCGGGCAAGGTCACGACCGGTACATTGCAGTCTGCAACGGGGAATTCCTGGATCAGCCTGACTAATGGCCAGTTCTCGTTCGGGAACGGCGCTCTGGCTTGGAACGGAACCAGCCTGACAGCGAAAGGTTCGTTCGAGGCGCTGTCCGGTAGCTTCTTGGCTAAGCTGGATGCGGGATCCGTAAAACTCTCAAGCTCGGGTGTAGATCTTGGCTATTTTTCGATTCAGACAGCGGGGCCCACCGGTCCGTGGATAACAGCGGCAGCGGGTGCAAAGACAATCAATTTTGCGAAGCTGGTCAGCACCAGTTTATACACGGCCTACCAAATCGACTGGGGCACCACGAGCAGCACCTCGGCTACGCATAGGCTGTGGGGAAGCCTGAATTGATTACACCACCGGGATCTTGATCGCGGCCGTCTGGCAGAAGTCCAGCAAATCAAAAACCGGAGCGCTGGAGTCACGAGCCGGCTTCAAAGGGCTGGTCCGCAAGGGCTTGATTTTACTGGTCGTACTGATTGGCGTGCAGCTGGAC
>JAQUQL010000136.1 GCA_028716145.1 Dehalococcoidales bacterium | reverse complement strand
CAAGGGGATGATAATCCGGGCAACTGGAATAGGCTCCAACGTTGTTAAAGCCCTTGGAGCAGAAGGCTACGGCGCCAGCCAGGGGGAAACCTATGAGTTGATGGCTCGCGGGATCGTTGGTGGAAGCTACACTCCCAGGGAAGTGCTGAAGGGCTGGAACCAGGCTGAAGTGGCCAAATATGTAACCAACTGTTATGAAGTGGGCAATACCACCATGATGTTTGTGGTTTTTAACCAAACCAAGTGGAACTCACTACCCGGAGATTTGCAGGATATTATCAGCGAAGTGAGCTCCGAATGGATAGAAAAACACGGTATGGTTTGGGACTATTACGATAAAGCAGGGATAGATTACTTCCTTAGCCTTGGAGGCGGAAGGGAAGTGGTTGAGCTGAGTGATGAGCAGGTTGAGATCTGGAGAGCAGCAGCAGTTGAACCGCTGATAGAAAAATATATAACCGATAAAAACGCACTCGGCCTGGAGGCGGAAGATTATGAAGAGTATCTTCTCCAGCGGGTTAGCTACTGGGCAGATAACTCACCAAGCCTTGATGAAAGTGTTGCCTGGGTTGAGGATAACCTGGCAGAATACCTGGGCTAAAAAGTTGGCCATACGGCCGTTTTTGTTAAGCCATTGTGCTTAAATAAATAAATTGAACTGCAATGGAACAGCTGAAAAAGTTTTCGAGTTGGTTAAACCAGGGTTTTAACTGGGTTGCCGGTGCCGGGCTGGTTATCATGCTTGCCCTCACGGTGGCTGATGTTATTGCAATAAAGATATTTTCTTCCCCCATCCCCGGCGCCATTGAACTGGTAAGCTTTTTGGGGGTGGTTGTAGTTGCCTTTGCGCTGGGTTATACCCAGCAGTTAAAAGGCCACATCCAGGTGGAATTTTTTGTTACCCGTCTTCCGGAAAAGATCCGAGACATCTTCGGAATTCTGGTTAGCCTGATTGGTATAATCCTGTTTGCGCTGCTGGCGTGGAGAAGCTTTGAATACGCCCGCGTTCTCCAGCTTGCCGGTGAAGTATCCATGACGCAGAGAATACCCTTTTACCCCTTTGTATACGCCATAGGTGTTTGCTGTATACCGGTTTGCCTTCAGCTTTTAATCGAACTTATTGTTTATGTAAAACGGATGGCAGCTAAATGAGCCCGGTAGCCATAGGGCTTATCGGCATTGCCGTACTGATAACCCTCTTCCTGCTGGGCACACCGGTTGGTTTTGCCATGGCCATCGTGGGAACAGCCGGGTTTTGCGTGCTGGTTTCGCCCGAAGCGGGTTTGAGCCTGCTGGCACGAGATGTGTTTACCACCTTTTCCAACTACTCCCTTACGGTAATACCCATGTTTATTTTCATGGGGTCTCTTGCTTTTGCTACCGGGATGAGCCGCAAGCTATATTCTTCCACCCACAAGATATTTGGCGAGTTTAAGGGCGGGCTGGTGATTGCCACCATTGCCGCCTGTGCAGGATTTGCTGCTATATGCGGCTCCACCAACGCAACCGCGGCAGCCATGGGGCGCGTGGCGCTTCCTGAAATGAAGAGGTTTAATTACGATGATTCCCTGGCGACCGGCTCGGTTGCAGCCGCCGGTTCCCTGGGGATACTCATCCCGCCGTCCACTGTCTTTATGGTCTACGGCATCATGACGGAACAATCTATCGGCGCGCTGTTTCTAGCCGGTATCCTGCCGGGGGTAATGCTTGCCAGTTTGTTTGTGGGCGTAGTGGTTCTGATGTGCTGGAAAAACCCGGCGCTTGCCCCGGCCGGCCAGGCAACCACATGGAAGGAAAAAATCTCCGGGCTGGGCGGAATGGCAGATACCCTCATCCTGTTTGCTCTGGTTATCGGCGGGTTGTTCCTGGGCTGGTTCAGCCCCATGCAGGCTGGTGCGGTTGGTGCGGCCGGCGTGCTGATACTCGGCCTCATAAGACGGCAGATGAGCCTGCCCAATTTTATGTTTGCGGTAAAAGACGCGCTTAAAATAACCTGCGAAGTTATTGTGATTATTACCGGCGCGGTGGTATTTAGCCACTTTATGGCTGTTACCACCATACCCGCCAGCCTGGCTGGATGGGTAGGAGGGCTCGAACTTCACCCAGCGGCCGTGATGGGTATAATAATCCTCATTTACTTAATCGGCGGCTTCTTTATGGATGCGCTGGCCATGATAACCCTTACCATACCCATCCTGTACCCGCTGGTCACCGCCCTCGGTTTTGACCCGATATGGTTCGGCGTTATTGTAGTTCTGGTAACTGAGATGGGTGTCATCACCCCTCCGGTAGGCCTGAACGTTTATGTTATTAAGAGCATTACCGAAAACGTGGAACTGGAGACTATTTTCAAAGGTATTTTCCCGTTCCTGGCGGCTATTCTTTTGGCAATTGGCATATTGCTGGCATTCCCGCAGATTGCCACTTTCCTGCCCGACCTGCTCCATTAAAGCCAGACAAATATATTTTTAGAAAGATGATTGTTGTGTATGACGATACTCGACCTGGTAATAACAAACGCTAAGCTGTATCCGGACGATACTGCGCTGATAGAATTAAAACCTTCTGCCAATTACCGGCACGCAGTTACCTGGTCAGAATTCAATGAAAGCATAAACCGGCTAGCCTCAACTCTTGACGAGAGGGGAATCGGCAGGGGGGATAAGGTTATCCACCTGATGATGAACTCCATAGACTGGCTGGTTGCCTACTTTGCCATATTAAAAACCGGTGCATGGGC
>JAQUQL010000135.1 GCA_028716145.1 Dehalococcoidales bacterium | reverse complement strand
TTAATCCGCGTGCCAGATTTGATTTGATCCAGTCCAGTTTCACTTCTTCAATTTCGGCAACAGCTTCCTGTGGGGTTGAGCCGTGAATCATACAATGAGGAAGCTCAGCAATCCTGGCAACGTAATATGGACCATCTCCATCGTCCCACGCTTCCAGAATTATCGTATAAGGCAAACTGGCATAATATTCTAATTTTTTTTCTTTCATATTATTTCTCTTGTTATTGCAATAACCTTAACGCCGTTTTAAGCATCATAGGTTATCTATTATGTTGTACAACTCTTTAACGTAACAAGCCTTTACCGGGTTTTCCCTTTTGTATGGCATGGTACAATTTCCAATTATCGCCTTTGGGTGCTTGCCACCTTCTTCTATATACCCATACCGCCTGACAAGCGCCTCGAAATCATGTAATGCCACATTTCGTATTTTTCTGGGGTTATTTTTCTTCTTTTCTTCTCGGTCCATTTAAACGTCTCCTGCATAGCTGTAATCCTCCTTTTAAAATATTAGCATACGCTTGTGACATTGCCTTGATAAGCAAAATGGTACCATATATGGTACCATTTTTCAATGGTTTTGAGGTGAGCGTTGTTACGGGGAAGATCTGCCTATGTTACGGCGGGCGCTATTACGGGGAAGATCTTTCGTCGCACTGCGTGCTCCTCGAAGATGACACATTAATGGGGAGCAAAAAGGCTAAAACTCTAGCCTCTTGCGGCATTAGCCGCTGAGCGTGCCCGCTCATGCATGGTGAGCAGTTTCTTGCGCAGGCGGATGTTTTTTGGAGTGATTTCCACCAGTTCATCCCGGTTGATAAAATCTATCGCCTGCTCCAGATCCATCTTGAGCGGTGGGGTGATTTTAACGGCGATATCAGATGTAGATGAACGAATGTTGGTTTTCTTTTTTTCCTTGCAGACATTTACCGGTATATCCTGCGAACGCGAGTTTAAACCCACAATCATGCCTTCATAGACCTGGATACCACCATCAATAAAGGTGAGTCCCCTGCCCTGTGCATTGGCAAGCCCGTAAGGAGTGGATACTCCCGCTTCCGAAGCCACCAGTACTCCATTGCGGGTAGAGTTGATATCCCCCTTCCAGGGTTCATAACCCAGGAAAACAGTGTTCATGATGCTTTCACCACGTGTGGATGTTAAAAAGGAGCTTCTGAAACCCAGAAGGCCTTTGGTAGGTATTTCGAAAACCAGTTTTACTTCGCCCAGCCCGTCGTTTACCATATCCACCATACGTGCCTGGCGGCTGGAAAGCATCTCGGTAAGAACACCTATGTATTCTTCGCGAGTAGTTATGTAAAGGGTTTCTACCGGCTCTACCAGCTTGCCATCAACCACCTTGGTGATTGCCTCCGGCTTGGATATCTCGAATTCATAACCTTCACGCCGCATGGTTTCAATAACCACTGCCAGGTGCAACTCTCCCCTCCCCTTGACGATGAAGGTATCTGACGAATCGGTATCAGCCACCCGCAGACTGAGATTTGTTTCCAGTTCACGATACAGCCGTTCCCTGATTTGACGCGTTGTGCAGAAACGCCCTTCGCGCCCGGCAAAAGGCGAGGTATTAACACCAAAGGTCATCTCAACTGTAGGTTCACCGATTTCTATGCGCGGCAGAGCGACCGGCGCGTCAGGACTAGCCAGGGTATCCCCTATCTTTGCTCCTTCTACACCAGTTATAGCCACCACGTCTCCGGCTTCCACCTGTTCTACTTTAATCCGCTTAAGCCCCAGATGGGTAAAAACTTCATTAACTACAAAGTTTTGTTTTCCCCCTCCGTCACCAATTAGTACCACGCTATCCCGGTTTGAAATCGTGCCCCTGAAGATCCGCCCGATAACGATCTGGCCTTTATGAGAATCATAATCCAGGTTGGAAACCAGCATCTGAAAATGGCCTTCCTCTATCCGCGGTGCCGGAACAGTGTGGAGTATAAGATCCATAAGCGGCAGTATGTCCCCATGCCGTTCCTCCGGCTGGGTGACAGCATAGCCTTGTTTGGCACTGGTATAGATAATCTTAAAATCAAGCTGGTCTGCATCCGTTGCCAGCTCCAGAAACAGGTCCTGTACCATCCGGGTGACTTCTGCCACACGTGCTTCCGGGCGATCTATTTTATTGATCACCACTATGGTGGCAAGCTTGCGGCTTAAAGCATGCCTGAGCACCAGCCTGGTTTGGGGCATCGGGCCCTCAACCGCATCCACCAGAAGAAGGCAGCCATCCGCCATGGAAATTACCCTTTCCACTTCTCCGCTGAAATCGGCATGGCCGGGGGTATCTATAATGTTTATTTTCACGCCGTTATACTCAATGGCCGTATTTTTGGCCATGATGGTTATCCCCTTCTCCCTCTCCAGAGCGTTGGAGTCCATAATAAGGTTTCCAACCGCCTGATTTTCACGGAAAACCTTGCTCTGTTTTAGCATCACATCCACAAGAGATGTCTTGCCATGGTCAACATGGGCGATAATGGCGATATTTCTGATATCTTCGCGCTGGTGCATACGTAACTAATCCTGCCTTAATAAATTTCATGGGAACATCATCCGGTCTTGCCAAAGGTACTGTAAATACGTGGTGGGGGATAAGTATTATGTAAACATCTTACAGGACAGGGCAATTGCCCAATAAAAAAACCCGCTTAGCGGAAGCGGTGCATATAAAGCGAGCCGATTAAACTGCGGTTTGTTTTCACTTGGTGTATTATACAACTAAAATAGTCAATTGGTGAAATT
>JAQUQL010000134.1:882-2784 GCA_028716145.1 Dehalococcoidales bacterium | reverse complement strand
CCCCCTGTAAAACAGAAGTCCAGCGATATTGCCGTAAAAAATATATTGCTCATGAGGAAAAAATGACCGATGTTAATATTGCAGTAAATATTGTAAAAGCTGCAGCGCTTAAAACTTATGAAGCCATTTATCTACTTTCCGGCGACAACGATCTTATACCATCTTTGAAAACAGCTCTTGAAATATCCCCTGATATTAAGATAAGAGTGGTGTTGCCGATCAATGCAAAGGCAAAAAGTTTAATGTCTTTTTGTTCTGATCACTCATTGAGATATATACGAATTAAAGAAAGCCTTCTTTCTTCATCCCAGTTTCCGGATCCAGTCTTCATAAAGGATTTAAGATACGATAAACCCGAACACTGGAACTAGCCTTAATGTTATGGCTGTATTAGAAGTAGAATTATATTGAAGTATTACCTTATATCATGCCAAATGGTAAAAAATATCATTTAGTGCCTTTAAGACAAAATTAAGAAGAGGATAATATAGTGACCCAAAAATATATGAATCCCACATATGATGATCTGCTTCGTGAAAATGCTCTACTAAGAGCAGAAATAGATAAACTAAAAAGAAAATTAGGCATGACTTCTAAAGCGCTTTCATCTGATTTTTCAATATCTTCAACGATAGATACGGATCGCATTTCAATGGATATTCAGTCCCATCCACATATACACAAGCACAGCAGTCCCGATGAAAAAATTGAATTGTTTATGGAATTATTTTCAGGGCGCACTGATGTTTATGCTAAGAGATATGAAAACAAGCGTACCGGAAAATCCGGATATGTTCCTGCTTGTAACAACGAGTGGGTTAGAGGTATCTGTGAAAAACCCAAAATCAAATGTTCTAAATGTCCAAAACGTGACTTGCTCCCATTAACAAAAGCAGTCATTGACTGCCACTTAAGGGGAAAAGACCC
This sequence comes from Dehalococcoidales bacterium, assembly GCA_028716145.1. Taxonomy (GTDB): domain Bacteria; phylum Chloroflexota; class Dehalococcoidia; order Dehalococcoidales; family CSSed11-197; genus CSSed11-197. The sequence continues at coordinate 1,857 of JAQUQL010000134.1, read as the reverse complement.
ACATGGCGAAGATGTTGTAGGTGTATATCCGATGCTTTCCGATGAGACGTGCCGATTCCTTGTCGCTGATTTTGATAATGATAACTGGCAGGACGATGTGACTGTTTTTGGGGATGTTTGCAACCAGCACGGTCTAAACGTTTATGTGGAGCGGTCCCGCTCCGGTAATGGTGCTCACATTTGGTTTTTCTTTGATAAACCAATATCCTGCACCTTGGCACGTCAGTTGGGCAGCGGATTGCTGACAGTTGCGATGGAGCAGCGGCATAACCTTAGCTTTGCGTCTTATGACCGTTTTCTGCCAAACCAGGACACGATGCCTAATGGTGGGTTTGGTAATCTTATTGCGTTACCGTTGCAGGGATTGGTTCGCAAAAAAGGATATAGTGAATTTGTTGATGAACAGTTTGATGCCTATCCTGATCAATGGGCGTATCTTGCCGGGGTACAAAAAATTCCTACTGAAATAGCTGAAGAAATGGCTTTAAAATTTAGCAGAAACAGCGAATTGGGGGTACTGGCCAACACAGAAACAGAGAAAAAGCCCTGGGAAAAGCAGTCTCCATTTCCGCCTCTGAATGCGGTTGATTTTTCTCCTCTAGTTGAATTAGTGCGCGCTAATGGGATATATCTTCCAAAGAAATGTTGTTCTGAGCGGGCGATGGGGCGGGTGAAACGTTTGTCCGCGTTCAAAAACCCTGATTTCTATAAATCGCAGTCTATGCATTTGCCCACATATAATAAACCACGTATTATTTGTACGGCCTGGGAAACAGAAGAATATATCTGCATTCCGCGTGGTTTAGAAACGAATCTTTTGAATTTGATAGAAGGAACCGGTTCTACAGTTACAATCCAAACGCTGTCTGGATCAGGTCGTTCAATAAAAATCGATTTTGTCGGTGAACTGTATGCCGAACAGAAAATGGCTGCAGAGGCACTTCTTTCCCATCATAACGGTGTTCTGTCCGCCAC
>JAQUQL010000134.1:0-872 GCA_028716145.1 Dehalococcoidales bacterium | reverse complement strand
GATGAATCTCTGTCTGAACAGCAAAAATGTCGAGGAAGAAAAAAACAATTATCTAAGGTCGGTCTCTTAGGTGGCGGTAAAAATAACATAAGCGGAATTATCGATGTTGCCATCATAGGTTCTTTAATAGATAAAGGTGATGCTAAACCTCTTGTAAGAGACTACGGAATGGTCATTGTGGATGAATGCCATCATGTGCCTGCATCTCGATTTGAAACTGTTTTACGTGAGGTTTCAGCCAAATACGTTTATGGTTTGAGCGCAACACCTATTCGTCAGGATGGGCACCATCCGATTATTTTTCAGCAATGCGGACCTATCCGTTACAGTGTCGATGCTAAAGAACAATCATTACTTCGTGGATTGTCCCATACTTTGATACCACGCCTGACAAGGTTTAGAAAGCCGATTACAGAACCTGAGCCATGGCAAATAACGGATGTGTACTCCGTACTAACGAAAAGTAAGACACGAAATGACATGATTCTTCAAGATATTGCCCATGTGCTTAAGGAAAAAGGTACACCCCTGATCTTAACGGAGCGTGTAGAACATGCCAAAATGTTAACACTACAATTGCAAAAGATTCTTCCTGATGTGCATGTGTTCTTTTTGACTGGAAAGGGTAGTGCGAAAGAAAAGCAATCTGTTTTGAAAGATTTGCTTAATTTACCTGCGAACGAACCTTTGGCAATTGTCGCAACGGGGAAATATGTTGGAGAAGGATTCGATATGCCTAGGCTTGATACTCTTTTCGTTACAATGCCGATCGCATGGAAAGGTACTGTGTCCCAGTATGCCGGACGTCTGAATAGGATTTATGAAGATAAACAAGAAGTTGTGGTTTATGATTATGTTGATATTCACGTACC
>JAQUQL010000133.1 GCA_028716145.1 Dehalococcoidales bacterium | reverse complement strand
CCAGCATTTCTTTGAACGTTGCGCCATCAATTATCGTTCTTACTGCCATAGAACATCCCTTTGCAAGCTAATCTGCATCATCCGATTGGTAAAATGCAACGCTGGTAGCCGGCCCGATGGCCAGGCAGATAACCGGCGAATATGGTGTTAAGTTGCATTCAGCGACATTGAACCTGGAAGTGATTAAGTCTTTCAACTTTTCACCTTCTTCAATGGAATTGGTGTAATGGAAGGTCAAATTTACCGGCCTGCCACGTTTTACGTAAGATTCCATCATCTCTGCAATTTTAAGCATGGTTTTTTCAGTGCCGCGGCCTCTGCCCAAATTTTCAACAATACCAGTGTTGTTGACGTGGCCGATTATTGGTTTAACCTGAAACAGTTCGCCGATATAAGCAGTTTTGGGGGCACGGCCGATTTTAATCAACCTCTTAAGCCCTTCAAGTGCAGTAATATACTTGACTTTTGGTATCATTTCATTTGCTGTTGCCACCACTTCACTCAGGTTTTTACCGGCTCTGGCAGCTCGAGCCATCTCCAGTACTATAAACGCCTGTGCTCCAGCAGCAGTTCGGCTGTCTATAATTTCAATGTTTACACCAGGGTTGTCTTTTTGGAAAATCTGGCGGGCTTGCAGTGCTGCTTCGGCAGTGGCGCTGAGACTTTTGGAGACAAATGCGCAGGCGATATCACTGGTTTTTTTACTTAACCGCTCAAACACCTGAAGGAATTCGGCCATAGGCGGAGCTGAAGTGTTGTAATCTTGCAGATCGGGGTAAAGTTTCCAGAAATCATCCGGACTTAGATCAAAGCGGTCTCGATATTCCTTGCCGTTTATTGTAAGGTACACCGGTATGAGACTGATATCGAACTCGTCAACCCGTTCTTGTTCCAGGCATGAAACGGTATCAGTAACAATTGCAACTGCCATTTTAAATCTCCCTTTTTTAAAGTATTTTTGTGCCAGGTTGGGACTGGCTCAGGCAGTCAAAGAATCTGGAGAAGAAGCGCAAAATCACATACGTTAGAAAAAAAATATGTGCGCAGGGAGGTGAATAAGACTACATAGACTCTCTACATACTAAAATAACATCTGCCAGGTTTGGTGTCAATAGGAATAAGAAAGAAAAATTACTAAATAGCAAATAAAATTATAGTTAAGTATCAGCAGCCGGTATATCCAGCAAAGAATCACCATGGCCGATGGCTGCGGAGGTTATTGCCGGAATAATGAAAATAATCAGAGAAACCAGGGAAAGCCCCATCAGCCCGAAAAAACCTATATCCCCCCAGAGAGACTGGGCTACTCCCATCATGGAAATAGCCGATACGGTTATGGCGACTCCTGCCTTTAAAACTCTTCTTCGCATTCGGATAAACAACACCGAGGTAAAACCAAGTACCATCAGAGCTTGTGAAACCGGCTGGTTAAAATATTCATATTCTACGCCTGTATAAAAGCCGCCAGCTTGTTGAACATGAAACATCCAGCAGCCAACGATGGGCAATGGTGCCAGCATCAGTGATGCCAGCAGCCAGTCCCTTTTGATTACCTTGATCGATATCCTCAGAACCAGCCAGATAGCCAATAGATAATATATCGCTACTTCAGCCGTTAACCCGGCAGAGGGAAAGGCTCCGTTGCCGAAGGCTGATCTGAGGGCCTGGCTGATGGTGGGAGCCAGCAGGAATCCGCCCGCAAAAACAGGCAGAAGAGTATAACCCAGCCAGGAAAACAGCCAGTCCGGTTTGCCGCGCAACCAGCCAAAAAAACTGACCGAAATAAAAACCCCATACAGAAGTAGTAAAAACTCGGCTTTGTGAAGAGGGCTTGAAATAAACAGGGCAGCAGCCAGAAAGTGGGGCAGGGAAAGTTTTAAGGCATCAGTCCATGTGCCTTTACAACAGGCCTCATAAAGCAGGCGGGCTACTTCTTCAGCTTTTCCAAAGGCTTGGATTGCCTGGAAAATAGCCTCATCTTTTGTTTGCCCCTGGTTGAGACGCTCTTCGATATTTTGTTGTAAATGAGAATCAAGTTCGGCGATTAGCTGTTTTTCGACATCCGTTCTGAGGTAGAGGTGAGAACGGACTTCTTCAAGATATGTCCTGACCTCTGGTTGCATCATCTATGCCCCGCTAAACCGCATCAGTCTGAAAAACCATGTTAATGGCTTTGGCAAAATCACGCCAGGAAGCCTTGCGGTAGTCTAGAATCTCCTTGCCTTTGGGGGTAATAAGATAGCATCGTTTTTCCGGTCCATTTGATGCCGCTTTCCATTTACCTTCAAGCAGACCTTCATTTTCCAGTTTGCGAAGCAGAGGGTACAAGGTGCCTTCCTTAAGGCGGAAAAAACCGTTACTTCTGCGTTCCATTTCTTTAATAAGCTGGTATCCATGGGCTGAATCGAGCTCATCGATAAGGCCTAAAATCAGCATATCTGTATTGCCGTGCAACAGGTTAGCTGAATAATCGTTCATCATTAAACCTCCCAATCCCAATGAGCAATATAGCAACCGTATTCGTGCATGTCAAGGGGTTTTCAAGTGGCGTCCGAGGTTTAAGCTATTGACACGTAGAGAGAATTTTAACTATGCTATGAAATAATACATAGGAAATCTAGGTATACCCACCGGTTGGAATGCTAAATCAGAAGTACTCATCATCCAATAATCTGGCAGATTTATCCGGCAAGGTTGCTCTGGTGACCGGGGCAGCCAGGGGTATAGGTTGTTACGTTTCCTCCTGCCTGGCAAATCATGGTGCCAGGGTGATAATTGCTGATTATGACGCTAAATGTGGCAATCTTACCGCACGGAAGATTGAACAATCCGGTCTCAGTGCAGCTTTTGTATATTGCGATGTAACTGATGAA
>JAQUQL010000132.1 GCA_028716145.1 Dehalococcoidales bacterium | reverse complement strand
TAATAAGCACTGTTGAAAAATGCTAAATAACAGAATATGATTACCTCTTAAATCGCAATAAATGAATATAAAAATAACCCTTTCTTTTTAGCCAGCGTAGCTCAGTGGTAGAGCAACGGTTTCGTAAACCGTCGGTCAAGAGTTCGACTCTCTTCGCTGGCTCCAGTTTTTAAAGCTAAAAAGCCCTGAAAGTAATAAGTACTTCCGGGGCTTTTTTCATTTTTGCTAACGATAATTGCAAAGAACAATCGAACACAGTTGTTAGGTTTTTATTCTGTATTTTAAAGCCAACGGTTATTTTAAAATAGTCGGTTAACAACCATGGAGCATGATGTGAATTTTTTCTTCGATGGCTTTATTTGCGTTTGGATGCAACCCTGACAAACTGAATTAAACCTTTTGCTCCCTGCGTCCTGGCTTTATTACTATTTATGCCTGTTTATTATTGACGCACATGCCTGCAAATGATATATTAGGACAGCTATAACGCATAGCATCTCCGAACCAAACTCCCTAAGGGCGCCAAAGCCTATGGGGGCAGGTCGGCAGGGTTTTGCTGGAAACGGCAAGGCCTCTCGTGTTTAGAAAGGAGAAGGCATGTTCATTTCCCGGCATGCTCATACGCTGGGTGACAATTTAAATTGTTCAGATTTATCTCCAGATCTAATTGTAATCTCACGTGATTTCTTCTGTTTGCTATTCTCTTTAGCAAACGACTTTTTTGAACACTTCTTATCCGGGGATAACGCGGGTATTTTAGATGTTTCCTCTCTTTTTGCCTCCTGCCTTTCTGGCCATGCAACACGTATTTTCCGGGGGGAGTTGGCATGAACTGCAACATATGTGAGCTGCGGTGCAATCTGCACGAAGGTTATTACGGACGTTGCGGAATGTATCAGGAAGTAGATGGTGTTGTGGCTCCGCGTTACCAAAACCAGCTTTCTTCAATCTCTGTAGGGCGGGTTGAGGACGTACCACTGCTGCATTATTATCCAGGTGCGCTTACGCTGTTAATTGGAACTGTGAGCTGCAATTTTGACTGCTACTATTGCGAAAACAGCCGTATAGCCAGACAATCCGGGGATAAGATATTCCGCTACAGCTTAACGCCGGATGAGGTTATAAAAAAGGCGATTCAATTAAATTGTGAAGCAGTTGCCTTTACGGTTAATGAACCTGCTGCGTCCTTCCCTTACTTTTTAGACATAGCTCAGGCTGCAAGAAAGAACGGCCTGAAAGCAGGTTGCGCTACAAATGGTTATTTTACACAAGAAGCCATTGCGCTTTTAGCCGACAGCATAGATTTTGCCAATGTGAGCATTAAGTCCTGGCGGGATGATTTTTACCAGAAATCCTGTGGCGTGCCGAGCGTTAAGCCTGTCTTGCGAAACATTGAAGCACTTTATAAGAAGGGTGTACATATTGAAATCACAACTCCGGTTACTCCAGGTATAGATACCGCGGAAATAATTAAAATTGCCCGGTTTTTGAGTGGTATAGATAGAAAAATCCCCTGGCATCTTTTTTGGCTGCTGGCTGAATACAAGGCTGAAATTGGCCATCATGTACCGGTTGACAAACTGGTTGAAATGCGGAATGCGGCTTTGGAACACCTTGATCATGTGTTTATAGGAAATCTGATTGGCTCTGAATGGCTGGATACAGAATGCCCTCTGTGCGGGCAGAAACTGGTTGAACGCATCAATACCTTTGGGTGCGGCTCACAATTGGCAGATCACCACATTAATGGCGGCAAATGCCCCAACTGCGCAGCCGATAGCGATGTGGTTGGTGAATATTCTCTCAAGTTTTTCGATGAAGTGCCCCATCAGAGTAGAGGTGTTAAGCCTCCTGTGCCTGTAGGCGAAATGGAGTTGGGAGAGGAATTAGAAGAACAACCGGTTTTGGGCCTGCTGGATGTGAACGGTTACCAGAAATTGTTTGATTTTAAGACAGGTAAAACTTCGACCCATTCAAATGAACTGATTAGGAAGGTTGGCAGCCTGATAAAAGAAGAGCCCTATCCCGGGGACGGCATCATTGAATCTGATGACTGGGTTACTCACACCGCTCTCAAGCTGGTGGATTTGCACCATCCTGACCTGGTGATGCTTAATTATGCCCAGCCGTGGTTTCTTTCCTTGAATAATCCTTCAAAACGGCGCGATGCTGTAAATAACGCACTGGATAACGCTCACACTTTTATCCAAAAAACCGGTTATACGCCCTTGATTATTGGATTGGGTGAATTTGAGAAAGTTCAAAGAGCAGTCGCCCTGGAAGAAATGCTCAAAGGCGAAAATATTGTTGTGTTTAACGGGAAAACAGCATTTTTGCCAAAGGAGGCCTTCAAAAGGCTTGGCGCTGAAGCTTTAGAACAACTATCTTCTTGTTGGGATGTATTCACACGTGAAGAAATTTTAAACAGTATTGAGCCGGGTTACTCCAGCGAGTTTGCAAGAAACATTGGTGATTATACTGCGTTTGCCAGAAAAGGAGTCTGTTTTAAAGGTGCAAGCGATCACTTCATTTTGAATGGTTATGTTCCATCCCTTGCAGAGAGCATTCCGGTTTATACCAGCCTCAGGACACCGGGCCACATATCAAACATTTCATCAACCGTTATAAACGCAGTTAACTCCGGGGAGAAAGTTGCTCTGATTCTTATCGAAGGCGCAGGCGTTACAGATTACGCTCAGACGGGGGTAGAACTGTGTAGCAATAGAGAGGGTAAATTTGTCTACCAGTTACCGTATCAGTACATGAGCATTGGGTCCGGGAAGCCCTACAGTCAATGTGAATATCAGTTTCCGTTGGGACAGGCTTACTGGATGAAGGATTATCGGCCTTATCCGTTCTCACGGCGGTTCAACCGGA
>JAQUQL010000131.1 GCA_028716145.1 Dehalococcoidales bacterium | reverse complement strand
GTATCTTTTTTATATCCCGCGTATCGTAGAAATGAAAGCCAAAGGCGGCAGCTGGTCCAGGGTTATCAAGCGTAAAAACCTTAAAGACCGTTTTTAGCTAGTAAAGCAGCATTCTGAGTATGCGCTCGGCCGCTTTTTTATCCAGAGGCTCATTGTTATTACCGCATTTGGGGGATTGAATGCAGCCCGGGCAGCCTTCCTCGCACCGGCAGCTGGACACCAGCTTAAGAGTAGCTTCCCACAACTGGGTTATTATTCCATACCCTTTTTCGGCTATGCCGATGCCACCGGGATGGGCATCATAAATAAAGACCTGGGGCTTGCCGGTATCCATGTGAAGCGCTGTGGATACGCCGCCAATATCATTGCGGTCGCACATGGCAAAGAGCGGCAGAATCCCGATTGCGGCATGTTCGGTAGCATGAAGCCCACCTTCCAGATCCAGCCCTTCTTTGGAAAGAGCGGCAGTTACATCCCGGGGGAGGTCAAACCACAAACCCACGGTGGTAAATATATCATCAGGAAGATCCAGCGGCAGCTTGTCTATAAGTTTTTCTGAATACTGTTCTTTTCTTTTGTAGGCGATTACAGATGTAGTTACTTCAACCCGGCCAAGGCAGACTTCCACATTGCCAACCATCTTGCTTTCAAATACTTTAAGAATGCGAAGGGTAGTAAGGTCATCAGCGGTTGTATAGTAGGCTGCATCTACCGGGCTTGCTTTGGCGGTTGAGGAGGCCAGATCCAGCTCGGTTATGATATAGCTTTCCCCCTGGTTAAGGTATACCGCACCGGGGTGAGCCTGGAAAAGAGCAGTGCTTCTTTCCACGCTGTCTATCAGCGAGCCGCTGGAGGTATCTACTATGCTGACCGAAGGCCCGGACGAAGAGCGGATATCAACCCCGCGTGCCGGAAATGCCACACCAGTATCAGCATACCAGCGGCCTTTCCTCTGCCGCAGGGAGCCAGTACCCTCAAGTTCCTTAATTGTATCATCAAATTTCACTCCAAAGATTTCCCGGTCCGCACCAGTAAGCGGGTGTTCCCAGGCTGCGCACATTATGTGGCTGCCTAAAAGATAGGGATTGGAGGGGTTTATCAGCGCATTTTCAAAGCGTGCTTCAAAAAACGCCTCCGGATGGTTCATCAGATACTGGTCAAGCGGGTCATTGCGGCCAACCATTATGGTAAGTGCCTTGCGCTCGCTTCTTCCGGAACGACCAGCCTGCTGCCAGGTACTGGATATGGTGCCGGGGTAACCGGATATCACCGTGGCATCCAGATGGCCGATATCTATACCCAGTTCAAGCGCCGTGGTTGCTACTACTCCGGTAAGCTTGCCACTGGCAAGATCATTTTCAATACGGCGGCGCACCTCCGGCATATAGCCGGCACGATAGGGCTGGATACGCCCGGCATGTACCGGGCTTAACTGCTTCAACCGATCCCTGGCATAGGTATAAATCAGTTCAGTGAGGCGGCGGGAGCGGGTAAAAACCAGCGAGCGGATATCCCGGCTGACCAGTTCGGCAAACAGCATCGAGGTCTCACTGTTGGCACTTTTACGACCGCCTTTCTCGGCATCTTCCAAAGGCGGGTTCCAGAACACAAATTCTCTTTCCCCGGATGGGGAGCTATCATTATCCACCACTTTAAAAGGAAGCCCGGTAAGGGCTTCGGCATGGTCACCCGGGTTGGAGATGGTGGCAGAGCAGAGGATGAACACCGGCTTTGAGCCGTAATAGCGGCAGATCCTCCTGAGGCGGCGCATTACCAGTGATACGTTGGATCCAAAAACCCCGCGATAAATATGAGCTTCATCCAGAATCACGTAGCGCAGGTTGGAAAAAAAGCGCGCCCAGTCTCCGTGGCGGGGGAGCATGCCTATATGAAGCATATCCGGGTTGGTGATCACCAGCCTTGCTTTGGTACGCACCTCGCTGCGCTCTTCATACGGGGTATCGCCATCATATACAGCTACCGGCGGCTTTTCTACCCCCAAAGCCTCATGAATGGTATTAAGTGTGCGCAGCTGGTCCCGGGAGAGGGCTTTGGTAGGAAAGAGATACAGAGCTCTGGACATAGGCTGGCGTTCAAGAGACTCAAGAACAGGAATATTATAGGCAAGGCTTTTACCGCTTGCACTGGGGGTGGATATAATTACATTTTCTCCTCCGAGTGCTATATCTACCGCTTCTGCCTGGTGAGTGTAAAGTGGCCACATGTGAAGCCTTTCCAGGGTGATTTTTATTTTTTCGGAGACGCGTTCTTCCATCTCGCCAAAACGGGCGGGGCGGCTGGGAATATGCTGTATATGGCTGATTTGGTTATCATAGGAAGAAGCTGAAATAAGGCAGGCCAGAAACTCTTCTATGCTCATGCTCATAACGCAACCAGTTCAAGGTGCTCCTCGATTACTTCCACGCTGAACCAGCCGCTGTTGATAAAGCTCTGGATGGATGATGTTACTTCATCTGCCATGCGCCGGTCGCTGGCTACCAGGCTGATGCCGATAACAGCGCTCTGCCACCGGTCCTGATCGGCAACTTCAGCTACCGATACATTATAACGGTTTCTAAGCTGAGAAAGAATCGGCCTGATAAGCTGTCGCTTGCCTTTGAGGGAACTGTTCCCTTCCAGCCGCAGGTGAACTTTCATTATTGCTACATGCATGTCACCACCCCCGGGCAGCATTGTTACCAGCCTTAATTGTAACATCTTGCCCGCCGGTAGTTTATATGCGCCAATTTATCCCGATTGACACTCCCATTTCAAAGCTATAGAATAACCGTAATATCGAAAAGTTGTTGAGTTATGACGCTGCAAAACAAGGTAAAAATATTTAAAGCCCTTTCTGATGAAACCCGCATTCGTATTTTAAACCTGCTCATCCAGAAGG
>JAQUQL010000130.1 GCA_028716145.1 Dehalococcoidales bacterium | reverse complement strand
GGAAGAAGGTCGTCTATGACGTCCACGAACACTGGCCCTCCGAGCTCCCGCACGACATCAACGCCCCGCAAACCATCGCCCCCCTCATCGACCCGGTCGAACGGTGGCTGGCCCGGCGGGCCGATGCCGTGATCGCCGTCTCGGAGAGTGTCGGGGCCCGGTTCGACCACCCCGTGATCCTGCCGAACTACCCGGACCCCGCCACAACTCTCCTCCCCCCGCCGGCGACCCTCAATCTGCACGCCTTCTCCTGCATCGCCGCCAAGCTGCACACCTTCCACGGGGTCCCGGAAGCCCTCGCGGCGGTGGGCCGGCTCCGTGCCGTGGGGTGGGAGGATGCCCGGCTCACGCTGATCGGGAACCGGGCCGTCGCCCTCCCCTCCGCCGCCCCGGTCACCTGCACCGGCTACCTCCCGCAGGCCCGGGTCCCGGCCGCTCTCCAGGCCGCCGGAGTGGGGCTGGTCCTCCTCCAGCCCGAGTACGAGAACATCCGGATCGGCCTCCCGAACAAGCTCTTCAGTTACATGGCCGCCGGGGTCCCGGTGATCGCCTCCGCCCTGCCGGAGATCCGGCGGGTGGTCGAGGACGCCAGGTGCGGGCTCCTGGTGCCGCCGGGGGATGTGGGCGGGATCGTGGACGCGGCGCTCTGGCTCGCGGACCATCCCGACGCCGCCCGGACGATGGGGGAGCACGGGCAGGCCGCGATCCGCGACCGCTACCACTGGGCCGCGGTCGAAGGGCGGCTGACCGAAGTGTACCACCAGATCGAAGCGAGGAACAACCCATGATTGAAGACTATACCGTGATCGAGCGGAACGAAGCCGAGACCGTCGCGGTGGTGGAGGGGTCGCCCGACGACGCCCTCCCGATCGCCACCGTCACGCTCGGGAACCTGCAGGCGTTTGTGGACCGGCTGGCCGGGATCGCGAAGCCGGAAGATGAGATCGATCTGTATCTGGACATCTACACCCTTCTCGGGAAACCGGCCTCCGGCGACGGGAAGCGGATGGCCCTCATCCAGGGCATGATCGTGGAGGAGGTTCCCGACGATCCCGCCGGGGGTCCGGGGAACGAAAGCGGAACAGGTATATTTGATGACAGACAAACCTCTGGTTAACCTGCATGTGCAGATCTAAAAAATGGGTGATAAAATGGCTGAACCCTATCCGTTAACCCCGCCGCCGAACTATTCCGCGTCCGTCCCGGCGGCCCTCGGGATCCCGGCTGGCCGGGCCGAGGAACTGAACCGCTGGTTGTTCGAGACCGTCATCCCGTCCTGCCCGCTCAGGACTGATGTCCTCGACATGATCAACGCGGGCCGGGGGATCGAGAACCTGGCCCAGACTGAGAAACTCTTCCTCGCCTTCGTCTTCGGCCGGGTGAGTATGATCCGGCCGCCGGGAATGGGGGTCCTCTTCGGGGGGCGGGTGCCGTGAGTGACCTTGTCCGGGATGTGCTCTTCTGCCTCCGGTGCCTGCGACACCCCGGGAAGGACCCCCTGGTCTTCATCGGGACGGTCTTCATCCTCCTCATGGGGGCTTTCACGGGGGTGGCCGCCGTCGGGTCCATCACGGTCTCCGAGGCCACCATCACCGTCGAGGAGCGGATCGGGGCGCACGGCGAGGAGGGGATTTACCTCATCCTGACCGAGGAAGGCGAGGCCTTCACCGTCGAGGACAACTTTTTCCGGCTCCAGTTCGACGCCTCCGACCGCTACGCGAGCCTGAAAGAGGGCGGGCGGTACCATGTCACCTGCACAGGCTGGCGGTTCCAGCCCCTCTCGTGGTACCGGAACATCGTGGCCGCCGAGGAGGTGTGAGCGGGATGTCGTCCACAGATAATAATCAGGCCCGGCAATGGCCCCCGGGCACGCTCAGCGCCTCCCTCCGGCTCGCCATCGAGATCCGGCAGATGAACCGGGAAGGGGCCCCCGCCACGATCCCCGTGCTGGTCCCCCGGCTGGCCCCGCTCATGAGCAAGGCCGTTACCCGGGTCGCCCTGATCACGCTGGAGGACTACGGGATCATCGAAGGCCATTACGGGCCGACTGGCGACGGCTGGGCGGGGTACTGCTATACGGTCACGGAAGATGTGGCTCCGTTCATCGACACCTTGGCAGAGAAACTCCAGCAGGGGGTTCTCGTGTATGTGCCGGAGGCCTGAGATGGGCTATCCCTACGGCACCGTGGACGGGGGCCGGTCCCGGATCGGGGCGGGGCTTGCCGAAGCGGTCCTGATCCTGCCGACGAAGAAGCGGGCAGGGCGGCTCCTCGCGATCCCCCGGCGGGATGTGGTGCTCTTCTTCGGGGTCGTCGGTCGCCGGACGCCGGTCTACGATGGCGCCGGGACGGAGGTCGGCTACGGGGTCTGGGAGGGGGACCTCTTCCGGGTCTATGTGGGCGAAGCCCCCCCGCTCGAGATCCCGGCCCGGGATCTCTGGGGGGCTGTGCGGGATCTGCCGAAGGCAGGAACCGTGTATCGGGGGTCGGCATGACGCTCTCGGTCATCTACGAACCCCGGGGCCGGGCGCGGGAGTATTCCCCGCTTGCCGTGAACTTATATCGCGGATGCGACCATATTTGTCGTTATTGTTATAGTCCTGATGTTCTACACATGAAGCTGGACGACTTCAGCAAACCCGTGCCCCGGGCCGGGATCATCGCGAAACTCGTCCAGGACGCCAAGGCCCTCCAGGCGGCCGGGAACCAGAAGCCGATCCTGCTCTGCTTCACCTGCGATCCCTACATGCAGATCGAGGAGCGGTGCGGGATCACCCGACAGGCGCTGGAGATCCTCCTCCGGCACGAGCAGCCGGTCCAGATCCTGACGAAGGGCGGGCGGCGCAGCATCCGGGACTTCGACCTCCTCGCGGAGCACAAAGACCACAGCACCTACGCCGCCACCC
>JAQUQL010000129.1 GCA_028716145.1 Dehalococcoidales bacterium | reverse complement strand
GTGTGGGCGCGGGTGCGCCTGCACGGAGAACTGCGGAGGGTCGGATGTGTACGATTAATTAATACTTTGACAGGAATTAGTAAACTAACCCAGAATCTTTAAATTAAACCTAAATAATGGCGGACTATTTTTTGAAAGGATTGGCTTGCTTGAAATTTAGACTACCAAAAGTACTCGGGATTGTGAATATCACCACCGATAGTTTTTCGGATGGCGGATTATACTTGGACGAAGGCCGGGCTTTGGCCAAAGCGCTCGAATTGATGGCCGACGGCGCGGATATCATTGACCTGGGCGCCGCTTCAAGTAATCCCGCCACTAGCGAAGTGACCCCGGCAGAAGAAATCAAACGTTTAAAACCGGTAATCGATGGCCTACTGGCCAAAAAAATTCCGGTCTCCATCGATACCTTCCGGCCCGAGGTCCAACAATACGCCCTAAAAAGCCAAGTCCAATATTTAAACGACATTCAGGGGTTTCCCGATCCGGCGTTCTATCCCGAACTGGCGGCTGCGGATTGCAAACTGATTGTGATGCATTCCGTCCAGCGGCTGGGGCCAGCCACGGTGGTCGATACCGAACCGGAGCAAGTATTCGCCGGAATCATCACTTTTTTTAACGAGCGCCTCACGACACTACAAAAAGCTGGCATTTCCCCGGACCGGATTATCTTAGACCCGGGGATGGGGTTTTTCTTAGGCGCCAAGCCGGAATCTTCCCTTCATGTGATTAAAAACATCACCCGTTTGAAAGAGCACTTTGCTTTACCGGTTTTGGTCTCAGTCTCCCGTAAGTCATTTTTAGGGGCAATTACCGGACGTCCCGCCAACGAACGAGGCCCGGCCACCTTGGCGGCGGAACTTTTTTTAAGTTTACAAGGGGTGGACTATCTCCGGACCCATGACGCCCGCTCCTTAAAGGATGCCCTGAAAGTGCTGGAAGTGTTAAATTCATAATTGGTCGCAGTTTGGCGGTTTGTTTTAGGCAGAATAATCGGCGGTAGAAAATTCAGGAGGCATAAAGATGAAATACCTAAAAATTATGGCCTTATTTACGATGTTTATGATGGTTTTTGCGGTCGGAGGATCGGCCAAAGCGGATAGTTTTCATGATACGGTCGAACAATTACTTTTATTGACCAAACAAGACCAAATTTTAGAACAAACATTTGAACAAATTAAACCGATGTTACTGCAACAATACCAGCTAATGAATATCCCCGAAGCCAAAGCGCAAATAATGCATAAATATCTGGGCAAAATCTTGGATGTGATGAAGGATGAAATGAGTTGGGATCAAATTAAAGAGGAATATATCCAAATTTACATGGCAGTTTATACCGAAGATGAGGTGCGGGAATTAATCAAATTTTATCAATCGCCAATCGGCCAAAAAACGGTTGCTGAAATGCCGTTGTTAATGCAACAATCAATGCTGGTTAGCCAGAATCATTTGAAAAACATCCTGCCCAAAATTCAGGAAATTTCCAAAGAAATGGCAGCTGAAATCAATAGCAATGCTAAACCTTAATCCAAGCTTGCAATAATGATTTATTATTTATTCGACAAAAGCGGCTACCTTAAATGCTGCTGGGACCAAGAGGAAACATGGAAGAACTAAAAAAACTTAAGCGCCAAAAACGTGGTCAAGTGTTGGCTCATGAAGTTGAACAATGTGAAGATGCCGGCGTTGATGAATTAATTGCCCTTTTAAGGAACAAAGATGCCAAAAAAAGAACCATTGCGGCAGTTTTAAGCGGGAACCGGAGAATAACAATAATGATCCCGCAGCTTTGTAGCTGTTTAGTAAGCGAACGATCTTTATATTCCCGCATCGCCATCTCCGAAGCTTTAGGAAAAATGGGCGAACCGGCGGTAGTCCCGCTGATCGCTCTTTTAGGGAAAATCGGCAATAATCAGGAAACGAAATTGCCGCTAAAATATTGTACGAAAAAAAGTTATCCTTTAGCGCGCGATATGGCCGCCAGGACTTTAGTCAAGATTGGCCAACCGGCGCTCCCGGCTTTAATTGATAAAATCAGGCGCGGCGATGATTTCGAAACCCAGCAAGCAATTGATGCCATCGGCGGCATTGTAAGTAAAACAAATGACCAGCGGCCATTAAAGCCCCTTTTGGAAACATTAAACGGGCCCCCGGCTAATGAAGTCACTACTTGGAAAATAATCAGAGCGTTAAGCGCTTTTAAACATTCGGAAGCAATTGCGCCGTTAGTTAAAATGCTCGAAAGTCATCCCCTGCCGGCGCTCCGGTGGGAAGCCGCCAGAAGTCTCGGCCAGTCTGGCTTCTCAAACCCAACTGTAATTCCGGCCTTGCAAAATGCTTTACAGGATCAAAACAGCGAAGTCCGCAAAGCCGCTAAAATAGCCTTGGAACAACTTAAAGCGGTTTAAAATTAAATATACCGTCCGGTTTTATTTAGCAGGCCCAAATAACCGCGGAAACTGCCCGACAATACCCTCCGTAAATTGATCCGCCATCTCCAGCAATAATAGTTCACCTTCATCGTATAAAGCGATATCGGAGGCATATTCTTTTTTGAGCCGGGCCACTGCTTGGGCTTTGACTAAAGCCAGGTGTTCGTGGCACATTTTTCGCATCGCCTCCCTGGACCAAACATACAATATATACTGAGTAGCCCGGATGTGACTATCAATATATTGTATGAAAATATTTTTTCAAGGAATTATGAAATTCTCTTATATCAGGGAATTGCATAATTACATTTTCCAACCCTTCGGCCACAATATATGGTGTTGGACATAGATGTATTGATAAGAACTTCCTTTTTGTGGCGTGGCGTATATTTAGCAGTCTCTTGTATGTCAAGAAGATTTTGGCCACAAGATATAGGAGATGGATGATCTGACCGGATCGGCGCTGCATTACGCGCATCA
>JAQUQL010000128.1 GCA_028716145.1 Dehalococcoidales bacterium | reverse complement strand
TTGTGCGAAAGGCAGTTTAACAGAACTATATGTAGTGTGTCAAGCATGTGTAAGGGTCCAGCACATATTGGACTTTTCAGGGTTAGCGATAAATTTATCCAGATAATAACGCAGGGGAGCCTTTTTGCCAATACCCCGATGAACTTTTTCGGTGTTGTACCAGATAAGATATTCCATAAGTGGCAAGTTGAATTCGTCTGGTTCATCTATGCAGTCGGTATGGTAATAGGCAAACTGCTCCTGGATAGTGCGATTAAACCTCTCGAGGTGCCCATTAGATTGGGGATGGCGGGGATAGTTAAAGTAATGGATTAACCCCTGCTTCTGGGCAGCATGGGCAAAATGCTTCAGGAATTCAGATCCGTTGTCTGTCTGAATCCTGGTTATCTTAAAGGGTGTTACCCAGTTCAGTTTGTCTAAGAAATCCCTGGCTGAGGCTGATGAACCGGTCTTGTAGATATAAGCAAAAGCAAAACGAGTTGGCAGGTCTACAGCTGTAATAAGGTAGCGCTTAAGACCATCCACGAAGATTTCTACTGTATCCAGCTCTACCAGTTCTCCCGGAAGGCGGGGGTGGAAACCTTTCCTTCTGGTCTTCTTGATGGCCTTGTGTTGTGCTTTCTCGTGCAGCCTGCCGGTCTTGCCGTTGATAGTAACCTGAGCATTTTTAGGTAGCCGCCCCTGCTTCTTCAAATCAGCAATTATTCTGCCCACAGTTGATTCTGAGGGAGGTTTAATTCCCTTGGCTTCACAGGCAGCTTTAAGCATTGGTGTGATGGTAACCTTATCTACACCTGGGTGTTTGGTGCGGTATTCAACAATAAACTGAATGATAAAGGGATCATGTTTTCGCCTTCTCCGGTTTTTAGGAGCCTTATCACCCGGAGCCAGGCTGGACAGCTTTCCACCTGAGCCTTTGAGCTTCTGCTTCCAGAGGTAAATGGTAGACCGGCTCTTGCCAAATGCCTTCCTAGTGGCATCTGCTCCATACTCATCGAAGAATTCGATAATCTTTACCCTTACCTCGATCTCCTTTTGCTTGGTGTGAGAGAGGATATCGTTGATCTTTTGCATCCAACGACTATATCCTCTCGGGTAATAACTTTCCATATATATCTGTTTCATTACAAAGACTCCCGGTTATCACCTCCCCGGGAGTCCAATATGTATCTGAACTTTTGCAGCATGCAAAGAAAACTATAAACGGCAGGTTAAATTGTTACTGGTTTGCCATTTATTCTTGGAAGAGAGTCTTGGAAACGGGGCTTTATGAGTTTCCTTAATGAGGAACAAGCTGAATCCTGCTGAGATTATTATACCCCATTCGCGTAGTCCAAGTGGTACTGAGTGAAAAGCATCCTGTAAAAAAGCATAACCCTTATTTTACTCATATAATATAAATATAAATAATAAATACCATAAGTATAATTAATTGACATTAGCTTTATAAGAGTGTTATCATCCAAAAAATGGAGTGAAAATTCAAGGAAAAGTTGATGACCTGCCACATGGTTCTCTGGCACATAATTTAATGGTAGAAATAAAAAATCTCAGTAAAAAGTTTAACCACATTGTTGCTCTGAACCAGGTATCCATGCAAATTGTTCAGGGCGAAGCTGCTGCAATTGTTGGGGATAACGGTTCGGGCAAATCCACGCTGATTAAAATGCTAACCGGCGACCTGTTCCCTGATACGGGCGAAATAGTCATAGCAAATCAAAGCTTCCGTCGCCTTTCGCCAAGAAAAGCCATGGAATTAGGCATCAGAGTCATGTATCAGGATCTAAGCCTGGATAATTATAAAAACAGCTCAGAAAACATTTTTCTTGGCGAAGAACTTATGCAAGGGCCGTTTTTAGCAAAAAAACGCATGTTAACGGAAGCCCGGCAACTATTGGATCATTTACACATTCAAACCCCGGATTTATCCGAAGTAGTGGGTAATTTATCCGGTGGGCAAAGGCAGGGTGTTGCCATTGCACGCGCTTTGCGCAAAGACGCCAGGATACTTATTCTAGACGAACCCACAGCAGCTATGGGTATGACTGAAACTGAAAGAGTATTTCGGATGTTACAGCAGGTGAAGAAGGAAAAAAAGACCATGGTCATAGTGAGTCACAATCTTTTACAGGTTTTTGATATTGCCGACAGGATTTTTGTCATGAAAGCAGGACGGTGCATAACCAATGTGCTTACCAAAGACACCAATCCCTATGAATTGCATACCATGATTAAAGAAGGTTTGTAAGGCAGTGGATGCTTATTGGCCGGGTATAAAAAAATTCGTAAGGTTAAATTCTGCGACATTGCTCCTGTTGCTTTTTTGCTTTTTATTGGCGCTTTTTATAGGTGTAACAACAGGGAAGTATTTTGATATCGTTAACACGTTTAATATTTTAGAGGCAAATTCTTTCCGCATGCTTCTAGCGATTGGCATGATGCTTGTTATTGCTTCGGGTGCCATTGATTTATCCATAGGTTCTGTTTTATCACTTAGCGCCATGATTCTGGCCGTAAGTTTACATGCAGGTTTGCCCGTATGGCTTTGCATTGTAGTGGGTTTGTTAGCCGGTACGATTTTGGGCATTGTTAATGGGGCTATTATCAGTATTACAAAAATTAATGCGTTTATTATCACGCTGGGCACAGCTTTTTTATTCCGCGGCCTATCGCTGATTATTTCCCGGGGCACTCCTGTAACCAGGCTTCCAGAGGCTTTTCGTTCTTTTGGGAGCGGCGAGGTGTTGGGCCTGGAAGCAGGCGTTTTTTACGCCGTTGCTGCTGTATTCATCGCCTACGTGATCTTTTATAAAATGAAGTGGGGACATTATGTTTCCTCTCTGGGCGGCAATGCAGCTGCTCTTAGGCGCTGCGGTGTAAAAATATCGCGCTACCGCATCAGTGTTTTTGCCGTAAGCGGTTTTCTGGCAGCTTTGGCAGGCATGATAATTACCGCCAGGCTAAACTCGGCAGAAGCGAATGCCGGCCTGA
>JAQUQL010000127.1 GCA_028716145.1 Dehalococcoidales bacterium | reverse complement strand
CAAAAAGGCTCCCCTGCGTTATTATCTGGATAAATTTATCGCTAACCCTGAAAAGTCCAATATGTGCTGGACCCTTACACATGCTTGACACACTACATATAGTTCTGTTAAACTGCCTTTCGCACAACATGTAGTGTTTTCTTTTTAAGACCTTAATACATCAAAACAAGTAAAAAAGACGGTGAGTAAATGACAACTTCGAAAATAGTCCCGGAAATTTTGGAAAAAATGAACCTGACCAGTACTGCTCGCTCCATCCTGGAAAAACGGTATTTAAAAAGGGATGAAAACCATCCGGCTGAAACCCCTGAAGAAATGCTTTTCCGGGTGGCCTCAGTGGTTGGAGAAGTCGAAAAAACATATGGTAAAAGCCCTGAGGAGACCAGTCAGGTCATAGAGTCTTTTTACAACATGATGGCCAGGCTGGAGTTTATGCCTAACTCCCCGACTCTGATGAATGCAGGGAGAGATCTCGGGCAGCTCAGCGCCTGTTTCGTGCTTCCAGTAGATGACTCCATGGAAGCGATTTTCGATGCCATTAAACATGCTGCAATAATCCACAAATCCGGCGGCGGCACCGGATTCAGCTTTTCAAGGCTGCGGCCGAAAAACAGCACGGTCCGCTCTACCGGCGGCGTTGCCTCCGGGCCGGTGAGTTTCATGAAAGTTTTCAATTCTGCTACAGAAGCAGTCAAGCAGGGAGGCACCCGGCGAGGTGCAAATATGGGGATACTGAGGGTAGACCATCCCGATATTGAGGGGTTTATTCGCTGCAAGGAAGACAGCAATGAAATAACCAATTTCAATATTTCGGTAGGCATAACCGATGATTTTATGAAAGCACTGGTAAACAAGACAGACTATGACCTGATAGACCCTCATACCAAAAAACCCACTGGCCAGAGGCGAGCTGCAGATATTTTCTACCAAATCGTCGATCACGCCTGGAAAAACGGTGAACCGGGGATAGTATTTCTTGACCGCCTCAACAGTGACAACCCAACCCCCGCGCTGGGAGAAATAGAAGCAACCAATCCCTGCGGAGAACAACCACTGTTCCCTAACGAAGCCTGCAACCTGGGTTCTATAAATCTTAAAGCAATGGTAAAAAGAGAAGATGGCCGGAACATGATTGACTGGGAGCACCTGGCGCGCACAACCCGGCTGGCGGTTCGCTTCCTCGATAATGTGATTGACGCCAACAACTATCCGCTGGATGTCATCAAATCAATGGTGGAGGGGAACCGGAAGATAGGGCTGGGCGTAATGGGTTTTGCCGATATGCTTATTTTGCTCGGTATTGCCTACGATTCTGAAGATGGCGTCAGATACGCAGAAAAGATAATGAGCTTTATTCAGACCGAAGGCCACCTGGAATCTGAACGCCTGGCCAATGAACGGAGCACCTTCCCCAACTATGGAAAAT
The DNA here is from genome assembly GCA_028716145.1 of Dehalococcoidales bacterium. Lineage (GTDB taxonomy): Bacteria > Chloroflexota > Dehalococcoidia > Dehalococcoidales > CSSed11-197 > CSSed11-197. The sequence continues at coordinate 1,586 of JAQUQL010000127.1, read as the reverse complement.
CTGTTTATTGTGGTGTAAGGCCGATGCGAAATGCAACTGTAACCACAATTGCACCAACCGGTACGATTTCTATGATCTGCTCTGCTTCCAGTGGGGTTGAACCTATCTTTGCCGTAGCTTATACCAAAACCGTTCTGGACAAAACACCATTTGTAGAGGTAAACCCGCTTTTCCTTGATTACGCCGAGGAAGCTGGGATTCTCTCTGAAGACCTGAAAGAAAAAATCGCAGACAGCGGCTCAGTGCAAGGCATACCAGAAGTTCCTGCCTGGATGCAGCGTATATTTGTAACCGCCCAGGAAATAGATCCCAAATGGCACATACAGATACAGGCTGCTTTCCAGAAATATACCGACAATGCCGTTTCAAAAACTATCAACTTCCCCCATGAGGCGACTCGTGAAGAGATTGCTGAAGCATACCTGCTTGCCTACGAGTTAGGTTGCAAGGGATTAACCGTGTATCGAGATGGCAGCCGGGATGAACAAGTACTCTCCATGGGCACTTCCACTTCAACCAACAATGCGAGTGCCTCAGCCGTAAACTCCGGCTCTGCCGCCGGAATACAACCCCGCCCACGCCCTCAGGTAACCATGGGGGTGACTGAGAAAATAAAAATCGGCTGTGGCAATCTATATGTCAGCGTCAATGCTGACGAAAAGGGAATCTGTGAAATCTTCACCAATACCGGAAGGGCCGGCGGATGTTCTTCCCAGTCTGAAGCAACCGCCCGGCTTATCTCAATCGCGCTGCGTTCCGGAATTTCGGTTGAATCCATCATCGAACAGATCAAGGGTATCCGCTGCCCAGCCTGCATACGCCGTGAAGGTGTGAGCGTAACCTCCTGCCCGGACGCGATAGCAAGGGTAATTAAAAAATATATTGATGCTGAAAGCAATGGAAATGGAAACAAGCCCTTCTCGCAAGATGCACTGAGCAATGTAACAGCTACCAAGCCAGCACTAACTGCTCTGACATCCAAAACAAACGATGATGACACCAAATCACGATCAGTCGAACAACCAGGTAGTGTATTAGCAAGTAATACCTGCCCGGATTGCGGTATGCCCATCCAGCATGAAAGCGGGTGTATCGTATGCATCCACTGCGGCTATTCCAAATGTGAATAAATAAAAACACCGCCGTTAGTGTTTTCGAACCGGTGATATAACAGTCTAAACTGATAAAGCCCCCTTATTGGGAGCTTTATCATACTAACATTGTTGGATTTATCGTTGTTTAAGCTAACCTGGCTGCCTCAAAGTCTTTGAGAACCTCTTCATCTGGCGGCCTGGAAAGAAGCGAAACCACAACTATTGCTGCACACGACAGCACAAAAGCCGGTAAAAGCTCATATATCCCAAAGAAGCCACCCATCGGTTTTAGCAAGAGCTTCCAGATAAGTACAACACCGCCACCGGTAAGCATGCCGGCGATAGCACCCTCCCGAGTTGTACGTTTCCAGAAAAGGGAGAAGAGCATTATCGGGCCAAATGTTGCACCAAACCCGGCCCAGGCAAATGAAACCACTGTAAAAATAACACTGTTCTCATCCAGGGCTATGATTACGCCGATGATAGAAATGG
>JAQUQL010000126.1 GCA_028716145.1 Dehalococcoidales bacterium | reverse complement strand
CGAAACGTTGTATCCCATATGCAATATCTTCAATTCTGTGCTTCCTGCCGGTCAAATCTGCTTCAATGGTTGCATATCTTACAATCGGGCCTGCAATGAGTTGTGGAAACAGGGCAACATAGGTGGCAAAGTTAATGATATTAGTTTGAGCCTTAACCACGCCCCGGTACAGATCAATCGTGTAAGAGAGAATTTGGAAGGTATAGAAACTGATGCCAATGGGAAGCGCCAGGTTCAATGGGTCAAAAGAAGAGCCAAAGGCCAGGTTCAGGTTGTTAACAAAGAAAGCGTAATATTTAAAAAACCCCAGGGCGCTGATGCTTATTAGTAATGAAGAAACCAGAGCTGTTTTACGCAGCTTTTGGTTTTTAGCCTTTGAAATCCAGATGCCATGCAGATACGCTGAAAGAATCGATAGAGCCATCAGGAGAGAATAAAGTGGCTCTCCCCAGAAATAGAAGGCAAAACTTGCCAGTAGTAAAACGAGATTTTTATACTTTGCCGGAGCAAGAAAATACAGCGCTAATACTACTGGCAAGAAATAGTAAAGGAAACTTACGGACGAAAACAGCATGCCTTCTCTTTATGCAAATAGATTGCTAAAAGCATGCCTAATCTGCCAGTGCAAGAAAACTGTCATATAAGGCTTGTGTTTGAAAATCGCTCATCAGCAGAAAAACAACATCGCCAATGTTATCTACAATGATATTAGAAGGGTCTACGCCTACGCATATCCATTTCATCGGGTCAACGTTTTCGGCGATGTCGTTTTTGATCTGTTCTATATCAGCCCCATCTTTCACGCGTATAAGGCAGAGGGAGTAAGCTGAGGTGGACATTACAGGCTCAGAAGCAATTCCTTCTTCATATTCGATACCCTCTTTGCCGAGGAAATAACCCACCCTGTCGGTGGTGATTTCAGTTGTGTATAAGCCTTCATCGATGAAATCCCGAAAAGATTCATCTACATCTGCATTTTGGTAGATACTTTCCAGTATGCTTTCGAGGCTGCCCTCGAGGTTGTTATCGGGCGGGGTCGTGGTGCTACCGTTCTCTGTCTGGCATGCAAGCATGCTGATGCTCAGGGTAAAAACCATTAGCGCAAGTATTACTTTTTTCAAATCTTTCTCCTCGTTATTTAGTAATCTAGATAATTTCCTGGTTGGTCAGGTGCTTTTTCACATAATAGTATCGCTCTCCTCCCGGTGATAATTTATAAGCTTCTTTTTATATAACGCAATTAAACAGAAATGGTTAGAAATGAGGATTACCATAAAAAAAGCAGGGCTTTATTCACTAAAGCCCTGCTTAGTCAGATTGATACTGAATTAAGTCAGCTTAAGTTTTCAAATACATGGACATCTGCTGCCTTGAAGGTAAGGTGCACCGTCATACCTGGACGCAAGCCCAGCTCAACAAAAGATTTCTTGGTTACGGTTACCAGTAGGGGGATTCCGGCATCAACGCTGATGTTAACGAGCAGACCGGTGTCTGATATTTCAGTGATTTGTCCGGAAAAACTATTTCTGGCGCTGGATTCGAACGGATCCAGAGATATGATTATATCCTCCGGCCTTATGGAGGCATATACATTGCCATCACAGCTGGCGGCCGGGAATATCTTAAACCCGTCCAGGTCTATATGGCTGGCGCCATTCTGTTGTACCGCATGACCGGGGAAAATGTTGCTGACACCGAGAAACTCGGCGGCAAATTTGCAGTTAGGCTTCCTGAAAACTTCCCCGGGCTCTCCAATTTGAACGATTTTCCCGCGGTTCATGATAGCCATTCTTGTACCCAGCAGGAAGGCTTCATTAAAACTGTGCGTCACATGTATCATGGTGGTTCGGGTTATCGAGTGAACCCTGCGCAGCTCTTCGCGAAGCTTGGATCGTGTTTCGCTGTCAAGTGCACTCAATGGCTCATCCAGCAGCAGCACTTTTGGCTCCATCACCAATGCCCGCGCGATTGCAGCCCTTTGCTGCTCTCCTCCGCTTAGGGTTCCCGGATAGCGGTGCAAAAGATGTGAGATTCCAAGCAGGTCTGTAAGGCGAGAAATGTAAGTACGCATATCCTTGCGGCTCATTTTCCTTGATTTAAGCCCATAACATATGTTTTTTTCTATGTTCAAATGAGGAAAGAGCATATAATTCTGATAAACCATACCGATGTTACGTTTGCGGGGCGGGAGACGGGTGATTTCAACGCCATCAAGAAAAATGCTGCCCTTATCCGGAGGGTAGATGCCGGCGAGAGTCTCAAGAAGGATGGTTTTTCCGGCTCCGGTTGGCCCGAGTATCATCAGGTATTCCCCTTCATTAACTTTAAGAGATACGTCATCCAGGCAGAACTCTCCCAGGTTTTTGGAAATATTTTCTATCCTTATCATATTGCTAAAACACCTTTGCTTCGCCGCTAAGTTTTTCGAACAAAAACAGGGATACGATAGATATAACGATCAGTATTGTGGCGGAAGCGATAGCCAGAGGCAGCTCCCCGCAGGACATATTAAGATAAAGCGAGATCGGGAGGGTTTCGGTTTTCATGCGGGTGGCGCCAGCAATCATCAGAGCCGCACCGAACTCACCTATCCCGCGGCACCAGGTTATAATGGCTCCGGCTGCCAGCCCGTTTCTTGACATGGGCAGGATTACTCTCCAGAATGCCTCGGCGTCCGATGAACCCAGTGTCTGGGCGACGTATTCGTACCGGGGGTTGATACCCTGGAAGGTAGACCGGAGGACGCGAAACATGAACGGCATATTTACGAAGAACTGGGCGATGACGATTCCGTACGGGGTAAATACAAAGTCAATGCCAATATCAGCCAGCCATTTGCCGAATGAAGTGCTGCCGAAAAGAATAAGCAGACCTACGCCGGCTACCAGAGGGGGCAGGGCAAGTGGCATATCGAGTATCGTATTTAAAATACTTTTACCCCAAAAATTATAACGGGCGAGTGAATAAGCGGCTGGTATGGATACCAGGATGCACAGCAGTGTAGAGCTGATGGAAGTTATCAGGCTCA
>JAQUQL010000125.1 GCA_028716145.1 Dehalococcoidales bacterium | reverse complement strand
GTTGTTATGAGACCATATTCTTTTTGAAATTGACGCTTTTTTAGTATATGCTATTATATTACCCTTAAAACCGGTTTTCCAGAGAGCAAGAAATGTCAGAAAAAACTATACTGAAAATAAATGGAATGCATTGTGCAGCCTGTGTGGGCCGTACGGAGAAAGCACTTCAGTCTGTTCCAGGCGTTGAAAATGTTTATGTGAATCTGGCATCTGAAAAAGCAACGATTACCCACCAAAGTGGTGTTAACCTGCAGGATCTCATTCGTGCTGTTGAAAGTGCAGGTTTTGCAGCCGTGGCGGGCAATAATACCGCTATCACCAAAACAAACGATTCAGTAGCAAAAACTCGCTTTATATTTGCAGCAATCCTTGCCGCTATTATTATGATTATCCACTTCCTTGTTCATTTTGATGGCGTCGAATACCTTTTATGGATTTTAGCAACCCCTGTACAATTTTGGGCTGGCGCTGGTTTTTATAAAGGAGCATGGAACGCGCTAAAGAACAAGACAGCCGATATGAACACGTTGATTGTCATAGGTACTTCAGCCGCTTATTTTTACAGTATGACTATTATACTTTTCCCAAATCTTTTTTCAACCTCTGAATTATCAACCGGGGTGTACTTTGATACTTCAGCGATGATAATCGCCCTTGTGCTTCTTGGTAAATATCTTGAGGCCAGAGCAAAAAAACAGGCTTCCCAGGCGATTAGAAAACTGATTGATCTGAGTCCGAAGAACGCTTCGGTTATCCGCCGGGGGATTGAGGTAACAATACCGGTTTCTGATGTGGTAAAAGGGGATGTTATTCTGGTTCGCCCCGGTGAAAAGATACCCGTTGACGGGATAATAGTAAAAGGCTATTCCAGTGTGGATGAATCGATGCTAACCGGAGAGAGCCTTCCGGTTGAAAAAACTCCGGGTGATGAAGTCATTGGTGCGTCTATCAATAAAACCGGCAGTTTCACTTTCGAGGCTACACGCATAGGAAAAGAATCCCTGTTAAGCCAGATAATTCGCCTGGTTGATGAGGCACAGGGATCGCGGGCGCCGGTACAACGCCTGGCTGATGCTGTATCCGGAGTATTTGTGCCTGTGGTGGTGATAATCGCTGTTTTCACCTTTATTTTGTGGTACTTTTTAGGGCCAGAACCTTCAATTACTTATGCATTTCTCAACTCCATTGCCGTTCTTGTAATAGCCTGCCCATGCGCACTGGGTCTGGCAACCCCCACTGCCATCATGGTTGGTACCGGAGTAGGGGCGGAAAACGGTATATTGATTCGTGATGCCGAGGCTCTGGAGACATGCGCCAGGTTAAATACTGTTGTTATTGATAAAACCGGAACAATGACAACCGGGGTGCCTGAAGTGACCGATATCATGGCTGTAAATGATGCAGAATCAAACACATTACTTGGCATAGCAGCAAGTATTGAAAAGTATTCCGAGCACCCGTTGGCAAAAGCTCTGGTAGAACACGCTAAAGCTTTAAATACCTCAATCGGGGAAGTAGAAAAATTTGCATCCATCTCTGGTATGGGGGTTAAAGCTTCATATCAAAATAAAACAGTTGTCGTTGGTAATGAAGCTCTACTTGATAAGCTGAGTATTCCGTTAGGAGAGCTTAAAAAAACGGCTAAAGAATTGCAGAAGCAGGGTAAAACCATCATGATATTGGCAGTTGAAAAGCAGGTGGTGGCGATATTTGCACTTGCGGACACGCTAAAGCCAGAAAGCCGCTGGGTTGTCAAAAAATTGAAGTCAATGAACATGGATATTATTATGCTTACCGGAGATAATCCCGAAACTGCCAGGGCTATCGCTGACGATGCCGGTATCAAGCATGTTATAGCCGGAGTGCTGCCGCAAGACAAGGCCAAGGTTATCAAGGACCTTCAGGCAGATGGCAAAATCGTAGCTATGGTTGGCGACGGTATAAATGATGCCCCGGCTCTTGCTCAGGCAAATATCGGGATTGCGATTGGCACTGGGAGTGATATTGCCATAGAAACCGGAGATATAACCCTTATGAGGGGAAATCTCGGGGGTTTGGTAAATGCGATTCGGCTGGGAAGACAAACGATGAGGGTAATCAAGCAAAACCTTTTCTGGGCTTTTGCATACAATTCACTTTTAATTCCCGTTGCTGCTGGAATTCTCTTCGTTTTTTACAACTCAGGCAATGCTCCACAACATTTAAGTTTTATATTTGGAGAATATGGCTTTCTTAACCCAATAATGGCCGCAGCTGCCATGGCACTGAGTTCTGTAACAGTGGTAACAAATTCGCTGAGGCTAAGAAGATTTAAGCGCGAACTACCCCATCAGTAGTCTTATTCAAATTCAATCCCACAGCCAGGGCAAAAATTATCACTTTCGTGAACCATATGCCCGCACTCGTCGCACTCGAAAGTTTTTTCCTTAACAGTCTTTGCCTCTTTAGGCTGTTTTTTATCTTTTTCAAACAATGAAATGGAAATGCCGACAAATGCACCAAACAGGGCACCTAAAATAGTCATTTGCAGCCATGGCTCAATGTTAGAAGAGCTAATCATCCACTGGCTCAAAGCTCCAACAAGAGCTCCTGCTACAACCAGTTTAAAGAGCATTTTATATTTGCCGGTAACAAGAGCAAGGGCAGCTCCCACGAATCCACCTATCAAACCAAAACCGACAAGCCACATCCATTCGTCTTCAGTTGTGTGCATAAAGCCAAGGACTACGCCGGCTACACCAAATCCAAGGGCGCAAAAAACAGTATAACGTAACATTTTTTGTATTTTAGCAATCATAACTAAATTAATTATTCTCCTTTATAACGGCAGGTAATTGGATGCTTAATATATTTATTATGTAAGTTTTCCAATTGTGAGTCAATCTCAAGGCGGCTTCATATTTTTTTCTATGCATACAGTAACACTTTTGTAGGTTGTGCTTGAAAATATAAGAGAGACCTCGAGATAATTAATCATCCTAAAAAAATATCTATAAGGAGGTCCCTCTTGGAAATCAGTGTAGTAAAAGCAGTTCCGGA
>JAQUQL010000124.1 GCA_028716145.1 Dehalococcoidales bacterium | reverse complement strand
TGACGTAGTGGACAAAAATTGCTTTCAAAAAAGATCTTACTTAAAGCCGAGATGTAAGCCGAGCCGAGGCATCAGTCATTCTCTTTCCGCTCCACAAGCTCCGCTCCAATCGAATCACTGATCTTTTCCTTACTTCCGCTAAGAGATTGTCATCCTCCATTCCGCATACGCTCCATTCCGGACCACAAACTCTTGACGCTCCAGAACAGAACGGTATTCGCTCCGCTCATGATCCTTTAGCCCCGCCCGGCGAACCCATTCGCCTCCCACCCAAAACCCTCCCGCCCCAGGCTCCGCCTGCGGCAGGAGTAGAGCGGATGGCGTTGTCGGGTTTCCTCGCTTTATCTGAGAAATTCTCTAAACGTTAATTAAAACTATTGTCCTGTACACTCCGTTTTAGACAGTGCCCTGTCAAGACAATAGCAACTTCACCAATCTAACACATTCCGTACACAACGAACAGAAAACCCGTACCCTTTGGTCATGTTGTTCCTGTTTACTCTGCTATATTTGCAGCTTAGCGACCGGTACCAGGCGTTATTCGTATCGATCTCAGTAGAACTCCACCAGTAACCGAAAGTACCAAAGCTACTGAAGAAACCAGCGTAGTCGAAGATGCCAGAGCCATATAAACCACCCGGAAGGGCTTTAAAACCACTTTCGTTGGTGGCTCCATTATTTGGGCTGTCCCAGTGAGAGGTTCCAGCTTCTTTCATATTACTACCGGCAATGTCTTCACCTCCCAGATAATTTATAAGTCTTGTCCATTCTGCATCGCTTGGTAAATGCCAACCTTCAGGACATGCCATCTTTGCTGCCGACCAGTTATAAAGTACTCCGTAGGTTGTATAGTAGAAAAGGCTTTTGGCTGTATCTACATCTGTGCCGTAGTACTCATAAACGTAATAATATCGATCTGTTCTATTACCATTGTATTCTGAGTGTGTTTCAGGGCCAACTACTCGCGGCAAATACGCTAAGTTTTCTGCCATCCATACCTGATTGCCTATGTTTATATATGTATATATTTTACCATCCCGTTTATCAGTAAAACTCTCATACTGTGTCTTAAAGGATTTTTGCTCACCATAGGCTGTACCCTTTGCATTTGTCGCATATGCCCTCACATAATAGGTGGTATCCAAAGAAAGACCATCGATATTGGTAGTATAATTTCCCAGGCCAATACCGTTTATTGTTTTAGAATTTGAAGTCGTGGGATTTTCAGATGTGTTCCAGCAAATGCCACGGGCTGTTACCGATGATCCACCATCTGAAGTCACATTCCCTGAACAGATCGCTGTAGTGGGAGTTATATTGGTCACATCATTTGTAATTACAGTAGGCACTTCTTGATCAGTAGTGAAGGCTTTTTGTTCGCCATAGGCCGTACCCTTAGTATTCGTAGCATAAGCCCTGACATAATAGGTGGTATTAAAAGAAAGACCGGTAATATTGCTGGTATAAGTTCCCGGGCCTGTACCATCTGTTGTCTTGGAATTTGAAGTGGTAGGATTCTCAGATGTGCTCCAACACGCGCCGCGGGCTGTTACAGCAGCATTCCCATCTGATGTCACATTCCCTGAACAGTCCGCTGTTGTGGTGGTGATATTGGTAACGTCCCCTGTTGTAACAGACGGGGTTGTTTGTTCTATATCTGTAGTAAATGTTCTTTGCTCCCCATAGGCTGTATCCACGGAGTTCGTAGCATAAGCCCGTACATAATAGGTGGTATTCTGGGAAAGGCCGGTGATATTGTCGCTGAAAACGCCTAATCCGTTACCGCTACTTATTTTTGAATCTGATATAGTTGGGAACTGTGAAGTACTCCAACAAAAACCCCGTGCTAAAATTGCCGCACCTCCATCAGCAGTTAAATTGCCTACACAGGTCGCTGTTGTGGTGGTTATGTTACTTACTTCTCCTGTGGTAATCGTAGGAATTACAGGGATTATTGGTGTTGCGCGTGGTGTGCATGAATGTAAGAACTCCAACACAAATAAGGAAATAATAATATTTCGCATCATTAATTTAATTTATTGATTATTAATAAATATTTGATAATCATATATTTAATATAGTGGTCATAATTAACTAATCCCGGACACAACGGACAGAAAACCCGAATTCCTTACTGGTGTAGTACCTGTATACGTAGCTGTCATTGGAGCTCAGGTGGCGGCGCCAGGCGTCAATTGCATTGTGCTCCGTAGAACTCCACCAATCGCAGTGGTAACCAATGCCTTCGAAATTCGCTCCGCTGTCATAGTCAAAGCGGTAACCACCCGGAAGGGCTGTAAAACCACTTTCGTTGGTGGCATCATTCGGAGAAGGCCAGTGGGTTGTTCCTGCCTCTTTCAGTTTATCAGCAGCAACAGATATTCCTCCCAGATAATCGGTAAGTGTTGTCCACTCACCATCACTGGGTAAATGCCAGCCATCAGGGCAGGCTTCCAGTGCCGCAGGCCAGTTATACAACACCCCGTAGGTTTGATAATTGGTTGTGGCTTTAGCTGTAGCTACACTTGTGCCATCATAGCCATAAACATAACAATATGGTGAGCTCCATGATCCAGAATAAGGCTTACTCACTGAAGGTAGGTAAGCCAGATTTTCTGCCATCCATACTTGCTTTCCAAGGGTTACTGTTACATACTGATTACCATCGCGAGAATCGGTAAAACTACCAAATACCGGGTTTATTTCCTGTGTTTTAAAAGTTCTCTGCTCCCCATAGGCTGTCCCCACGGAATTCGTAGCATAAGCTCTAACGTAATAGGTTGTATTAAGAGAAAGGCCGGTGATATTACTGGTATAAGTTCCCACGCCTGTGCCATCTGTTGTTTTGGAATCTGAAGTCGTGGGATTCTGTGATGTGCTCCAGCAGACTCCTCTGGCTGTTACAGCAGCTCCTCCATCGGCTGTTACATTACCGGAACAGTCCGCTGTTGTTGTAGAGATATTGCTAACATCTCCTGTTGTGACAGAGGGCATTTGTGCTTTTGTAGTAAAAGTTTTTTGCTTACCATAGGCCGTACCTTCTGAATTTGTCGCATAT
>JAQUQL010000123.1 GCA_028716145.1 Dehalococcoidales bacterium | reverse complement strand
CTCAAGCCCATCACAGGCAGGAGCTAGGCTCTCTATTATTCTCTGCTGTATCGTATTAGCCATAAAGTTTATGCTCTCCTTTAATGTGTGTAACTGATTTTACCAGTTTTCGTCTGCCAAATCAGTTTCTGCCTTTTGACTTACAAGAACATCTTATTTAATTATACTGTATATTACAATTCTTCTAGCAACTAGACCTGCTGAGATGTGTTAATCTGCGGATGGCTGGGCAGATATTGTTAACGCCCAGAAAACGCTGGGTCAAAAAGTATTGGCAATCTTTGTAATAACAGTTTTTATAATCTATACTTGGGTTTTATCAAGCCTGTTAGAGAGGGAGACATGAAAGTACTAGCATTCAGCGGCAGCCCCAGAAGAGAAGGAAATACCAAAATTGTATTGCGCCATACACTTGAGCCGCTCACCGAAGCCGGCTTCGAAACAGAAATAATAGACCTGTTTGATTACGATGTTAAACCCTGCCTGGGGTGTAATGACTGCAGAAAGAAAGAATACTGCCCGATAGATGATGATTTAATACCCTTATACGAAAAAATGAAAGCTTCTGATGGTATTATACTGGCAAGTCCGGTATATTTCTGTGCGGCCACTCCTCCGCTGAAGGCACTTATCGATAGAACCGGTTATATTGCCAGAAACAACGGATATGTTTTCCAGGGCAAGGCAGGCGGCCCGATAGCGGTCACTGCCCGCGAGGGGGCTAATTTTGCCCTGGCTCAGATCAACTTCTGGTTCTCGTACAATGGTCTTATCGTACCGGGTTCGTCCAGCTGGAATGTTGTGCTTGGGGAAGAAATCGGAGAGGTGCTAAAAGACTCGCGCGGACTTGGTGCTGTCAGGCTGTTTGGGCAAAACCTGGCCCGTTTGATTTATCAACTGAAAAAGTAAGTTTTTTCTTTAATGTAAATCAACCTCAAGAGGAAACCGAGCATCATTGGCTGGTACCGCTGACTGGCTTCAACGTTGGTTTTTCGCCGGTTAATTCTGCCGGGTTTTTCCGCCAGAGAAACACGATTAAAAGAGCTATTGCCAAAACTATGAAGCGGGCAACTTCCTGAGATGTAAACAGTGATAAAGGCACATTGGCAAGCGAATGCAAGCCAACTGCAATGAACAGGTTGCCTGTGCGCAGGTAAACAAATGAGTACAGCACTCCTATTCCAAGCAGGGTAAACAGGTCCAGCGGCCATTCAGAAAGCGGCATTCCCATGTATATGCGGTTCGGTATGTGCATCAGGGCAAAGAGCGTTTGTGAAGCAAAAAGGGCAAGCGCAATTTTTAATCTACGGCTCCGGATAGAGCTGTGGCCATTAATTTTTAAAAACAGTTGTGGCAGTAAAAACCCGCGATATTCTATTTCTTCAACCAAAGCATTTCCTGCCAGTTGAGCGATAATTGAACCTAGCGCAATTTGCCAGCTTGCATTCTGCCAGGAAGTATCCAGCACCGGGGATCCGTTTTGGATAATGCTTGCTGCCGCTCCTATGATTTGGACTGATGCCCAGATGATAAAAGTGATTACCAGTGCGCGGGGAATGAGTCTCAGGTTTATTCCGATTTCGTTTTTATTAATTTTGCCCAGGTAAACTATGACACCAATAACAATTATCAGCAGGCCAATAAGGTTAACTACCAGGGTTGGCTGAACCAGACCATTGGTAGCATTCGATATCCCTGAAAGCACCCCGGAAGGGAAAATAACCAGATTTACAAAGCTTGAAAATGCAGTCTTTCCTATTAGGAATAAAGCGATTATCAGCCACGTGGCCTGGCGCAGTTTTTCGAACTGAAATGTAATAAAGTCTCGCTTGTGCTCCATATGATTTGCGGATAATTTTATCAGATGTAAAGCTGTTTAATAAACAACCGCAGTATATAATCCGGTTTAGTGCCCATTCCAGCCGTTGTTTATGAAAAGTTTTGCTTCTATACGGGTGTTTCCGGTTCTGCCTGGGGGGAATCCTTTACAGCAGGTTCTAATCTGTCCAGCACTGGTTTAAGTTCGTTTTGGTTAAAGCCTATACTTAAACCGATCACCCCGGTATTTATAGTCGGAATATTCGGGTTAACCGGAGCTGTTTCTTCTTCGATTTTTACATCGAACACAAATGAAGGAACCTGGCCATTGAAAAGTAAAAACGTTCCTGATGCCGGGCTGAGCTTTTCATGCAGGGATTGAGTCTGGTGGAATTTTTCGGGAGTATACTCTTCGGCAAGGGCTACAGTTTGGATTATAATTTCAGGCCTGGCGATACTTAATTTATCCGAAACCAGGCGTAAATCATCTCTGTTTTTGCTACTGTAGAGCAGTGTCACCCCTGGCTCAATTTCACCAACGGATTTTATTGGGAGCCATTCAAACTTTTCACTCTGGTTGGTAGCAACTACCAGAGCTCGTTTTACTTCTGATCTGAAGGAAATGAATTTTTCCGCAACTGAAGAATGGAAGATTAAATCCGGTACGATAAATTTAACCTCAACCGGTCTCTTAAACATTATGGATGCTGAAGACTTTGGAGATGGCGCGTATCTTCCTATGAAACCAGCATCACCAAGCGCTTCCTCATCTGTAGCATCTTCGAGCTCAACGTGGTAGGAAGAAGTTCCTCCGAGCAAGCGTAATAAAACAAGCATGATCCACCTGTTGTAACCGGAGTTATAAAGACGGGTAAAATGATCAGTCAACTTGGCATCACAGGTTTCTTCAAAGCCGTCTTCGTCTATCAAACCTTTCAATAACTCAAGACCTGCAGTGTGGATACTCTGGATAAAACTGCTCATGGGGTCATCTAAAAATAATTCGAGCGGCCCGTCCTGTTTTATCTCATTCAGGTTAAGCTGAGCCGCTAATTGCTCTTTTTCATTTTGGTAATTCTTTAACAGGACGTTGGCCTTTTCCAGTTTTTCAGTATGCCTTTCCATGACGAAAGAGGTTCTGACCTTTTCAAACAGTAAAAAATAATCTGAGCGCAGTTGCTGAGGTATGCGAGTAACAGATGGAGTTATTTTTATGTCCGGATTATCAGTAATGAAACGGCCAAGTTTTTTAAA
>JAQUQL010000122.1 GCA_028716145.1 Dehalococcoidales bacterium | reverse complement strand
CATCTCCATCATCAAGCCCTTGGCGGAATAACCGCTTTTGGGTATTTTCTTCCGGATCACTTTTCGAACCTGGCTTAGGAGAATCAAGGCAACGAACTGAATGAAGAGCCTCGATTGCATCCGGCATGCATTGTGAACTCGCAAACGCTTCATATCAAGCTCATTCTTTAGATCGTCAAAGCACTTTTCTACGATGTCCTTTTCTCGATAAACCTTAAGTGCTTCCATGGGGTCTTTGATTTTCGTGGAAAGGAGCGCATGAAAGCCAACATATCGTTTTCGGGCAGCTTCAATAGCAGCATTATTATATGTCACCTTCAAGCCTCGCTTTGGGGTTCTGTGGCATGTGAAGAAGTTTGCGTAAGCCTCTTCATGTTCCGGGACTTTCCGATCTTGCTCCAGTTCGTCTTTGTAGGTGAGTAAAGCGGTATTGAATGCGACTCTATCGTCAGCATATTTTTGGTCGTCATAGAATAGATGAATGTAACAGCGGCGACCAGTGTCCCCCCATGATTTCAGCCGAGTGTGAGCATAGATAGCTTGCTTCCCGACAAAATGCAGGCATTCGGGTCCGTCGATCTTACTTCTAGCCTGGTCAATCTCGTCCATGACCCATTTTTGATGGGTTGGTAGGCCAATCGTAAAATTGTGCCCACCCTCTGCTAGGGCATCGATATTCTTCTGGCTGTAGAACCCTCTATCCATTACCAAGTGAAGTTTGGGATACTCAAGTTTGTCGAGTTGATCCAACAGGTGGCGAACCGTTACGACATCCGTGATACTTCCAGGTAGTTGGCGGTAGCTTACCGGCAGAAAACTTTTCTGGCCATAAATCATCCCCAGATTTATCTGAGGTAATTTTTCGTGATCCCTGTTGTAGCCGTAGCGAACGTATTCATTTTGTTCAGAGTATGACGAGACTGATGTGATGTCGTAACAGAGATAGTCTATGGTGGACCCCATTGTCAAGACAGAAAATAGACTGCGTTTAAGCAATTTTTCATTTTTCTTGGTATGCGTTTTCCTCCTGTTTTGGTTTATTGGCAAATTGTTCGGCGATTCCTTTTTCTGCCAGACCGGCGGCCACCAGGCTCCGGGGGTTTCCTGAGAGGTTTTTTGAGAAGGGGTTGGGTTGGTGGGTCTGGTAGGAGAGAGAACCAAGAGTTGGTTCACCCGGATCCCAGCGGTGTTCCTGTTCGCTAGGAGGTCGAATGGTAGACCGTTTCTGGTGTTTTGTAAGCCAGTGACTGGTGTGGTCGTTTCTGGTTGTAAAAGGCCATGTAATTGGCAATGCCTATTCTGGCCTCCCTTGGTGAATCGTAATCCTTGAGATACACCTCCTCGTATTTCAGGCTTCGCCAAAGCCTCTCCGTAAAGATGTTGTCCATGGCACGCCCACGGCCGTCCATGCTCACCTTGGCACCGGAATCTTGAACTAACTTGAGATACTGGGGACTCGTAAAGTGGCTTCCCTGGTCGCTGTTGAGGATTTCGGGAGTTGCAGTTTTCAACGCTCTGGAAACTCCTTCCACAACAAATGGCATTTCCAGCGTCTGATCGAGCTCCCAACTGACCACATAGCGGGAAAACCAGTCCAATATAGCAACCAGATACATCCAACCATGCCGAAGCCTGATGTAAGTGATATCTATCCCCCATACTTGGTTGGGCCGCACAATGTGAATGTTTCGCAATAGGTAGGGAAAGCGATGGGCTGCCTGAATGGCCTTGCTCAGGTTTCGGGGTGGATGAATCCCTTCTATGCCCATTTCTCTCATGTAATGCTGAACTCGTTTTCGATTCACTTCCCAGCCGTATGGTTTGAGGGCTATAACCATACGGCGAGAGCCGTAGAACGGGTAATCTGTGTATATCTGGTCGAGAAGATGCTTCAAAGCCAACTCTTCGGGAGATGGTGGAACCGGCTGATAGTACAACCCTGACCGACTCAGGCCCAAGAGTTCTGCCTGAACCAGTATTGGCAGGGTTTGACTGTCCCATTCGATGAAGTCCTTTCTTTCAGATGTTGTCAGGGTTGAGGCCAGATTTTTTTTTCAGCCACTCAACTTGAGTGGAGAGAAGGCCAATGCGTTCATACAGATCCTTGACCAAGTCTGCCTGATCAGACTTTTCCTTCTTGCGGGGATCCAGGAAGATCTTTGGCAGGTCTTGTATGGCTTGGTTCTTCCAGCGGATCAACATGGATGCATGAATACCGTAGGATGACGCCAATTCCGTGAGAGGCTTTTCCTCCTTGAGTAACTCCAATACAGCCTTTACTTTAAGATCTGGTGAGTGTCGTTTTCTCTGGGCCATCGTTGCTTAATCACCCCCGTGAAAATTGTCCAAATTTCGGGGTCCATTATATTTTGTCCAATACTTCTCGATCTGGCTGATCAGCTTGTCATAGGCTCGGCTTCCGGAAATCCGCTTTTCCTTCATCACCCATTTCTTGAACGCTTTAACCCTCATTTCAATGGTATCGAGGTCGGGCTCGCCTCCATTGTCGTTGAGACCGTTTCTGCCTTCTTTTTTGGCAATGCTCAACGCCTGTCGGAGCGCGTCGAAGACTTCTGCATTTTTGTTCAGTTGTTGGACAACCTTTTTCAACATCCTGTCGCTGGCAACCTTTTTCAATAGGTTTTGCAGCCCTCGAAGCGATCGGCCGGCCGGGCCTTGGATCATCCTCGGAATTCTGCCCAGGATGCGGGACGCTGCTTCCAATCGCTGGTAGAAAGCCATGTGAGAACGGTCGAAGGGAAAACCGTATCCTGCCAGTTGGCTGGGATAGTCGAGAATCCAGTGAATCAAGATCCGGCAAAGGTCCATTGGAAGCGACTTTTCAAAAGGAGCGCCTGTTTCGCAAAGAGGTATTAGCGCCTCCGGTCGGAGGGTGTTCCCCTCGGATTTCTGGTCGATCGTTTTCAGCTTTTGCCGCAGCAGAGCACGGACCCTGTGTTTCTTCAAACCATTGCGGAGATCGTTGTATTCCTTTTCCAGCAGATCTTTCCCGATATCGCGAAGGAAGTGAAAATGGCAAATGAAGGACGGCACACCTGGAAACACAGCCGCCACTGCGGCAA
>JAQUQL010000121.1 GCA_028716145.1 Dehalococcoidales bacterium | reverse complement strand
TTAAGGCGGCATCCATGTTTTGGAGAGTGAACAGGAGCAAGCCTATACCAAGAGCGCCCAGCAGCCATTCATACCAGCGAATGTCGATGTTCTTGTATCTTATGTATATTACAAGTCCAAGAAGTGCTATCCCTGCAAGCATGCCCGCCAGAAACATCAGTCTATCCTCCACAAATCAGTTGATAATCAGTCATAACCAAACGGTGGTAAATCCAGCTCCCAGAATTTATCTGCGTCGGCATGTATGCCGCTGCCGAAAAATAAATCATCAGCTTTTCGCCAAAACCGGTTTAACGCCGGGTTGGTGGCTACACTCCGCCTGAATAAATCGTTGTAGGACATATTGTGGCGCTTGGAATAAGGGCAAACTGCAAAACAGGTAGCGCACCCGTTAACTCTCCGTAAATACGCATTACAGAGCGGCTCATTAAGCCACCAGCGCTTTATCCCGGTTGCTCGATAGAAAAGTCCTCCGTTATCCCAGCTTGGTTCGGTGGCTGGATTTATGGCGCGTGCCGGGCATAAATCGGCACATTTCTTGCATGTTTTGCAGAAAACGTGCAGGCCGAAGTCGACCGGCTTGCCGTTTGGAAGAGGAAGATCGGTTATAACCATTTGTACCCTTTGCTGAAGGCCGTATTCAGGTGTAATTACGTGGCCTATCCTGCTCATTTCTCCCAGGCCGGCCATAACTGCAAATCCGGTGTGAACTCCCAGAGCATTAGAAATGGCAGCTTCTCCAAGGCACATATAACCCAAGGTGCGCATAAAATTCTGCAATTGGCCTTGAAGAAGTGACTTAAGATTGTACATATAATAATGCGATCGGTCGCCAACCTCGGTTATAGGTCGTTTCATTAGCTCATCAGCCATGCGCAGTGTATAAACTATAACCCACCTGGCTTTTTTGGGAATTATTCGGTAACCTTCCTCAAGGTTTTCTACCGGAACATCCCAATCAAGTATATCGAGCCTCGGACCCTGTTTTTCTCCTACGCCGGTATCATAGGAATAGATGAGTTTTTCTGTAGTATTGGTGTCAAGTTCAACAAATCCTACATGGCTGGCACCATGCAGTCGTAAAAATGCAGTCACCATTCGGGCGTTTTCTTCCGGTGTTCCAACATACCTGGGCACCTGAAGGCTTTCCGGTGTTGGCGAAGTTTGCGGACCTATGAATGATACTGGTGCGTAATGATTAGCTTCCTTGATGGCAACGTCTTTTAATGTGGAACCCGGTCGATTTTCCGCTATCCACGTTCGCCGGTTTACTCGAGCGTCGACAAAAACCTGGTCATATTGCTGAGACCCCAGCGCTCTTTTTAAGCCTGAAGCCCACATCACATGGTGGTAATCGAACCGTTGAATCTGGGGCCAGTCAATCTCAACAGTTGGCTTTTCCACTATTTTAACCCAGGAAGGCCTTTTCATTCCTGCAATGGGAAGGGACATCAATTCATCCAGGTCTCTGATTGGCTGGTTCGAAAAAGGTGGAAGGATCGACGCTATTCCGGCTCCGGCACCACTCAAACCGAGCGCTTTAAGAAAATCTCTGCGGGATACGGTTGAATGATATTTAGCCATTTTAATCCCCCCCGGCATAAACTATAAGCGGAAGAAGAGCAGATGGTACAAATAGTAGATTATTGTAGTCTACTATTGTTAATTATTATATATAGCCAAAGCGGTGTCAAGGTTATAAACAAGGATTGTTATTAATTTAACAAGGTTTATGCAAGCGTGCAATACCTTACCCCTTTGCTATCTCAGAATCGAGCCGTTATACAGGATATTGATAATATTGAGTGTAAAGATTGCTGGTTAAGAAATTTTATAACGTTTTGACCACCATGCAAAACCAAAAGCTGTAAATATTCCTATTATGCCAATAATCCCCCATATGGCTATATGGTTACTTAAAAATGTGTCCAGTAATATTCCACCAAATAAAGGAGCAACTGAAATACCTACTACCTGGTTAAGACCAAAGAAGCCCATGTATCTTCCCTTTTCGCCCCGGGGTGCAATTTCGCCAACTACACTCATAGCGGCAGGGGCAAAGGCTATCTCTCCCAGGCTTACTATTACCATTGCCGCTATTGCCAGGGCGTAACTTCCTACCCAGCCAAACATCAGGTAACCAACAGCATATAAAAGGCAACCAAGAATGATAACCCTGGTTCTTGAAAAGCGGTCGATGTTCCTGGCTATGGGGTACTGCAGAAGGATGACAAGCAGCCCGTTGACAGTCAGCAATAATCCGTATTGGGCGGTTGTGTAGCCGACGCGGTCCACCATGTAAATAGAAAGAGTGCTCATCATTTGCCCCATTGCGGTAAACAGCAGAAGATTAAAAAATATAAACAGCATAAAAGATGTGTTACGACTGACTCTTGCCAATCCTTGAAAGTCGGTTTTATGATTTTTTTGAACGATAGATTCTTTCAGAAATAATGCGACAAATACAGTTAATATGCTGATACCGGCGGCAACACCGAACAGCCATCCATAGGGCATGAAGGCGGCAAGGTAACCGCCGAGGGCTGGCCCGGCAGCCCAGCCTACGTTTACACCCATCCTGAGTATTCCGAATGATTCGGTCAGGAGCCGCGGTGGTGCAAGGTCAGTAATCATGGCCTGAGTGGCAGGTTTCCCAACGGATCCTAACGCCTGGGATGCTAGAAATGCTGCAGCTATACTCCAAACCGGAGCCCCAAGGCTCACCAGAAAAGCCATGATTATATACACCAGGCTTCTGAATACTACCGAAAAGAGTACCAGTGGGCGTCTACCGAACCGGTCACAAAACTCCCCACCTATTAATTCAAAAACAGCCGCACTCAAACCGGACAGGAGGATTATGACTCCTACTAAAGCCATGGATACTCCTCGGTCCTGGTGAAGATACAGGGCAAGAAAAGGAATACATATGGAAAAACCAATTGCCAGCAGTAAATTTACAAGGCTGACCAGCCAAATTCCCCGGTCAAAACGGGTAATAAACCTGGTTAGTTTCTTTTGCGTCTTTTTTATTACATCAGGCACTGTATTTTTAAGTTATGCTTATTTGCTCAAATTATTGTTGTTATGAG
>JAQUQL010000120.1 GCA_028716145.1 Dehalococcoidales bacterium | reverse complement strand
AGGTTAAACCCGGTTAACAATTTCAAATACAAAACTCTATTAAAAGCCTGAAAAGTAAACCGTGTTAATCGTACGGATTCCGTCTGATCCGACTGATATCTAAACCTCAAAGGCTATAATCGGCGGTATCATTATTGGTCTCTTTGGGTCTTAGAGACGGTTTGCTTACCCGCTTGTTTTAAAATCACGTTCCAAGGGACATCAGCATACCCCTCCCACAAGGCTTGACCGACTGTGGTAGTTGTTATATTATATGCCTATATGCGTATATCCGCATTTATAATATCAGGCAAATATTGCAGAAGCATGAACGTTTAAAGCTTTAATAATGAACGCAGTCGCACTCAATTAAAAAATACAGCTGGATCGATATAAAACATGTTTTGGAGGGCTAATTAGATTAAAGTCATTTTATTTGTATGTGTCCATAACTCCGGAAGAAGCCAGATGGCGGAATCCTTCTTCAATAAACTGGCTAAAGGCAGAGCACTTGCTATCTCAGCAGGCACTCAACCAGCTGATTGCATTAATCCCGTCGTGGTTCAGGTTATGAAAGAAGCAGAGATAGATATAACTAACCGTAAACCAAGAGCGCTTACAAAGGAAATGATCCTGCAGGCAGATCGAATGATAACCATGGGGTGTGGCGCAGATGCCGGGGCAGTTTGCCCGGCAAGAATGTTTAAAACTGAAGATTGGGCGCTGGATGACCCGCATAATAAGCCTATCGAACAGGTCAGAAAGATACGAGACGAAATATTGCGGCGTGTCTCAGGATTGATTGATGAAATTATCTACTGCCAGGAAACGTGATGTGCCAAAAACTCGTGGAGCTGTTAAACCGCTTAATTAAAAATCCTCTTCCCAAGGTTTCTCCTAATTCAAGAGAATAGGGATATTTTGAATTTGATCGAACACCTGAGTTACAATGAATAATTAAAAAATGAATTATTCATTTATAAACCAACACGATATAATTGATGAGGTGGCCGATAGCTCCTACCACGCCCTCCATCTGCTACACCGTAACCTGGTGAATATGCCTGGCCAAAAAATAGTACACCACGATCTGGCAATCCTAAATATACTTGCACTGGAAGGTCCTATGCTGGCATCGGAGCTTGCCGAAAAGCTATCGTCTACCAGGCCGCAGATGACCCAATTCATTGACAGGCTGGAGAAAACAGGTGCAGTACTGAGGAAAAGTGACACTAAAGACCGAAGGCGAGTTCGAGTGGAAATAACGGAAGCAGGCAGGTTGATATTATCCGGATATCGTGAGATGGTTCGCAGCCATATAGCTAATAAACTGGGAAAACTTAAACCGGAAGAGGCTGAAGACTTGATCCGGGCTTTAGGCCAAATTATCGAGATAACCCAGAAACTGGTACAAGAAGGAGCTTCCAATGACTAAATCCGCCCCGTATAACAAATGGTTGGTGCTTGGCGTCCTGGCGATTGCGCTGTTCATGATGAATCTTGATGTCACCATCGTCAACATAGCTCTACCCGGCATTATGAATAGCCTGGATGCTTCTCTGGCAGATGCGGAATGGGTGATTAACGTCTACATTTTGGTATTTGCCATCAGCTTGATCACCATGGGGCGGTTCGGTGATATTTTCGGGCGCAAGCGCCTGTTCATCAGCGGCCTGGTATTGTTTACCATTGCATCGCTGGCCTGCGGCTTGTCACCTAACATTCAAACGTTGATTGTCAGCCGGGCTTTCCAGGCTTTTGGCGGAGCAGCGATGATGCCGGCTACTCTTTCTATACTGAATGTTGCTTTTAGAGAAGGAGGACGCGGTCAGGCTATGGGCGTCTGGGGTGCAGTCTCTGGAGCTGCCAGCGCCCTGGGACCTATCATTGGAGGGTTATTAGTTGATAATTTATCCTGGGAATACATATTCCTGGTCAACATTCCTCTGGGTGTAATTGCCGTAATTGCTGGCATAATAATCATCAACGAGTCTACCGACCCAACAGCCATCAAGCAAATCGACTGGCCGGGAATAGCTAGTGCCACGGCAGGTTTATTCGGGCTTACCTTTGCACTTATTGAAGGTCAGAGGTTCGGCTGGAGTTCTCCGGTAATCATCGGAGCGTTTGGATTATGCGCAATAGGGCTCGCTTTATTTTATTACATAGAAAACCGTAGCCGTGCTCCGCTGATCCAGCTAAACCTGTTTAAAAACATCAACTTCACTGCCGGGAACACAGTGAGCGCGCTCCTGATGTTCGGCCTGATAGGTATACTCTTCCTGCTGGTTTTATATTTCCAAATCGTTCTCGGCTTAAGTGCGGTAAAAACCGGCCTGGTGCTTTTACCTATGTCGGCAGTGGTTGTACTAATCGCGCCCCTGGCTGGCAGAATGGCAGAACGCGATGGGGTACGCTGGATACTGGCTTCTGGCATGTTTATAATATCAATCGCAATCTTTCTCATGGCCGATCTGTCCATTGATACCACCTGGCAATCCCTGATTGTGCCGTTGATATTAGCAGGGGTGGGCATGGGGCTCGTCATGGCTCCGGTCAATACCGTAATAATGGGAGCAGCCAGGGTTGAGCAGTCTGGAGCCGCCAGTGGTATTATGACCACCATGCGACAAATCGGAAGTCTGCTTGGCATTGCTATACTGGGAGCTGTTTTACAAACAAGACTTGCAAGCGGACTGGTTTCTACTGTTAATAGCACAGATGGAATACCTCAAGAAATTAAAAAGGTGATAATTAATGCCATAAATGAAGGAGCCATGAACTTTGGAGATATGAGCGGTATAAATGCTGGAGGCATGCCGGATACAGCTCAGGCGGCTATGACGCAAATGTTTGCCACTGAATTTGCCAGCAGTCTCAACATGGCGATGATAGTAGCTGCCATATTCTGCCTGATTGGGGCTATTGCGGCTTTATTCATCAAGAACCCCGGCCAAACAAACAGTACCTGCAAGGACAGCAATGTATTTCCAAAACATTAAATGGCTGAATGAAGGAAGCAGGATACGGTAACAGTATTGGATTATGCCTACATAAGTACGAGTCAAGCGACAGGACAACCTGTACAAAAGTAAAAAACCTTGAGTCTTATGCTCAGTTATCATTCGTAATAATTCAATTCCCTTAAAGTGGATAAAAGGCTACAGC
>JAQUQL010000119.1 GCA_028716145.1 Dehalococcoidales bacterium | reverse complement strand
ATCCTGCCGGGAGTAACAGCAAAGTGGGGTTAGAATCCCCATCGCCGAAAGGGCCAGGATTCCTCAGCAATGTTCGTCAACTGAGGGTTAGTCGATCCTAAGGCTCTTCGTAACTCGATTGAGCCGAAAGGGAAACCCGTTAATATTCGGGTACCGTAAAGATACACGCGGCAACGCAAGTTCTTTCCTTGACACTTCGGAGTACGCTGAATGGAACCATCGTTCCATCTAACTATATAATTCCATGGAGATGCTTAATGCAGAGAAGTGGAAGAAATTAGGAATAGCCTGACGTTTTAGTCGGGTTCGGCCGATCTCTGGAGTCCGTGAAAAGAGGATAGAAATGAATTCTTTATGTTCGTACTGAGATCCGACACAGGTGCCCCTTGGTGAGAAGCCTAAGGCGTGTTGGGATACTCCAGTTAAGGGAACTCGGCAAAATAGCTCCGTAACTTTGGGATAAGGAGTGCGTACTGTCTTTAATCGGACGGTACGTCTCAGTAACTTGAGGGCTTCGACTGTTTAATAAAAACACAGCTAGCTGCTATCCTGTAAAGGTTTGTACAGCTGGTGACATCTGCCCAGTGCCGGCACGTTAAGCCCGGTTTCAACCGGGGGAAGCGCCGGTAAACGGCGGGAGTAACTATAACTCTCTTAAGGTAGCGTAATACCTTGCCGCTTAATTGGCGGCTTGCATGAATGGTGTAACGAGAGCCCTACTGTCCCTAACTGGAACCTAGTGAAACCACTTCCTGGTGAATATGCCAGGGTCCCCCGATGGGAAGCGAAGACCCCATGGAGTTTTACTGCAGCCTGTCGTTGTTGCTTGGACTTTGATGTAGAGCGTAGTTGGTAGCCATCGAAGCAATCTCGCTAGGGATTGTGGAGGCGCAAATGGAACACCAACCTTCCAAGTCTAAGCAACTAACCAACATTGTTATTGTTGGGACACCGGTAGGTGGGCAGTTTGGCTGGGGCGGTACGCCCTCGAGAAGATATCGAGGGCGCCCTAAGGTTGACTCAGGTGGGTCAGGAATCCACCGTAGAGGGCAAGGCCAAAAGTCAGCCTGACTGGATATTGCACCACAAGATATCCAGAGGCGAAAGCCGGGCCTAGCGAACTCCAATGCCTCCTTGATGGGGGCTTGGACTAACAGAAAAACTACCCTGGGGATAACTGAGTCGTCCGGGGCAAGAGCCCACATCGACCCCCGGGCTTGCTACCTCGCTGTCGGTTCTTTCCATCCTGGGTCTGCAGCAGGACCCAAGGGTGGGGTTGTTCGCCCATTAAAGGAGAACGTGAGCTGGGTTTAGACCGTCGTGAGACAGGTTAGTTGCTATCTATCGGGGGTGTTGGTCGTCTGAAGGGAAGGTAGTCCCAGTACGAGAGGAACAGACTGCCGTGGCCTCTGGTGTACCGGTTGTCTGATAAGGCATCGCCGGGTAGCTACGCCATAGTTAATAAGGGCTGAAAGCATCTAAGCCCGAAATAATCCCTGAAAATAGACAACCACTCTCTAATAGCAAAAGGGGATAGGTGACTATAACTTTAGTTAGAGACGAAGACACGGATAGAAGATCCGGTTGATAGGTCGGTAGTGTAAGTACCAAGCCTTCGGGCGAGGTATTCAGCTTACCGATACTAATAGTCTAAGGTTCATTATTCCGAAATTGTTCGAGGTCAAACGATAGGATTTTGACGAAGTTTTGCTATGCATTCTTTTTTAATCTAAAATTTAAATGTATAAAATAATATTTGTATTTGTCGTTTTGATTTGTTTATTCATTAACTTTATATAGATGGCCTTTTGATTAATAGATTGGGGATTATATGGCTCAGAAGTCAAGAACTCAAAATTTAACTGAATTATTAAAAGAACTTGAGGCCACTACTCCTGATGTTGAAGCTTCTGCTGTTGTGTCTACAGATGGACTCATCATTGCAAGTGCTCTTCCACAGGATGTTGAAGAAGATAGAGTTGCTGCAATGTCTGCCGCAATGCTATCGCTTGGTGAGAGAACTTCTCAAGAATTGAAGAGAGGTTCCTTAGAACAGGTATTTGTTAAAGGTGAAAATGGGTATATTCTAATGATGGGCGCAGGTGAAGAATCAGTATTAACTACCCTTGCCAGAAAAGATGCCAAATTGGGGCTTGTATTTTTGGATATGAAAAGAACTGCCGATGAAATATCTAAAATAATCTGATACCTTATCATTAATTTTATTATTTAACAAAAATCTGATACTGATAGCTGTTTATGTTTTTCTCTAAAGTTCATTTTTACTTCAGAATCCGCTAAATTAATTTCTTGAGATGTATATTCTTTTATCTTAAATTTTGTAGTTATGTCTATACTTAATTGCATATACTTTAAGATTGAACCTTTTGTAACTGTTAATATAAGTTTATTACTACATTTTGCACACTTGCCAGTAAGAGGGACTCTTCTATATGTAGTATTACATTTGGTGCATCTCACTTTTTGTTTTCCGTATGATCTTATGTTTCCTTTGATATCCGGTATAAAATGTGTTTTTAGAACCCTCTCTGCAACATCGTTTTCATCAACTGCCCTTATCTTCTTAGCAATATCAAATTGAGACATCAATTTTTCTTCCATAGAATTTAAAGTTGTATAACTACTGGACTTTGGGCCTTTAGATATATCAGATGTGTGATGCGTAAATTTAAGTCCAGAATAAACTCGATCTGTTCCTAATCTATTTTCTACTCTTTCAATCTTTATCTCTTTTGGGTGGAGATATTTTAGTGTGGCACCATAAAATTCTAAAGGATAATTATCACAAATGTCCATATTATGGACTTCTTTGTCGACCTCTCTTGGGTCAATTCTTGTAGTTAATACAAGAGGTGCATCCATTTGCCCCCCTCTTGTTTGTGGGAGATAATATTTGGAGAAATTAAGCAATGCATCCATCAAAAGCATTATTGAATCCTCATCCCCATCACAGTTTCTCCTCTTAGCAGCGTGGAAATAAGGATGAGCATAAACTACCTTAGTATCTGTAAATCCAACTATGCGCCCAATAGTCCCAGCTGACGTATGGGGTGCCAATCCAACTACTAATTGGCCTACAAGGTCTTCTACATTTTCAAGATTATAATAAGATTTCAATCCATATATCTTTTC
>JAQUQL010000118.1 GCA_028716145.1 Dehalococcoidales bacterium | reverse complement strand
GCCGCACCGCGCATCGCCAAAACCCTTTCCGAAAAAGGCGGCAAGCTGATTGCCGAACCGGAAGGTTTTTTGGTTGATGATAAGGAAGGCCCCCTGCTGGAAGGCGAAGTTGCCCGCGCAACCGAATGGGCAAAAGCTCTGCCGATTGATTAGAGGTAATAATAACCGATGTAGCTATATATTAGAAGGAAGGCAGATTTTTAAAGGCCTGCCATAATCTGAGACTTCTATTTTCAACACTTTTACGTCTATTCCATAAACCCGTCTGAGGTTTGGCTCCGTAATAACATCATCCGGAGCCCCCAGGGCAGTAAAGCTACCCTCAGCCATAAGCGCAACCTTATCTGAATATAAAAGGGCATGATCCGGAAAATGCGAGGTCATGATTACCCCCATCCCTGTTTTTGCCAAACGGTTGACGATCCGCAAAATAAGCGCCTGGTTTTTAAAATCCAAATGAGAAGTTGGTTCATCCATAAGTATTACGTCAGGTTCCTGGGCAAGCGTCCTGGCAATGAGCACCAATTGCCTCTCTCCTCCACTAATCTGAGTATAGGGCTTATTTCTATACCCGAGCATACCAACCATGTCCAGAGCTTTTTCTGCAATTTCGGTATCTTTACTGGAAGGAGAGCCAAAAAAACTTAAATGCGGCGCTCTTCCCATGCGCACCACTTCCAGAACAGAAAATGGAAAGGGGGCACTGTGTTCCTGGAAAACAAACCCGACTCGCCTGGCGATGCTCACTATATCCATTTCGGTAATGCCTGTACCATCAAGGCATACTGCACCCGTTTTCAGCCTCAAAGTTCCATTCAGGCACCTGAGTAAAGTTGTTTTACCGCAGCCATTTGCCCCCAGTATGCAAAGCACTTCCCCCTTTAAGATGTCCAGATTAACATCGTCAAAGATTGTCCGGTCGCCAAAGCTAAAGCAACCATTGTGCATGCTTATGGCCGCCATTATTGCCACCCTCCTTTGGTTCTTCTCAACAGGTAAGCAAAGAAAGGCGCACCAATCACAGCGGTGAGTATGCCCAGTGGAATCTCAGCAGATATAGCGGTCCGGGCAATATTATCCATGACAAGCAAGTAACAAGCACCAATAGATATGCTTGCGGGGAGCAAAGCCTTATGATCAGGGCCAACCAGCATTCTTCCAACGTGGGGAATCACCAGCCCAACCCAACCAATGATTCCGCTAACACATACTGCTGAAGCAGTTGCTATGGTAGCGCACAATATAACAAAGCCTTTAAGTAACTCAGTTTTAATCCCCAGGGAACGGGCTTCTTCGTCCCCCATGGCCAGCACATTAAGGCGCCAGCGCACCGCCAATAAGCCAAAAGCACCCAAAATAATCGGGGGCAAGGCAAGCAATAAATCGCTTCCGTCAACATCTCCCAGACTTCCCATAAGCCAGAAAGTAATGGCCGGGAGTTTCTGGAAAGGGTCTGCAATATATTTTATCACCGAAATCAAAGCAGAAAAGAAAGCCGAAACCACAACACCCGAAAGCACCAGCATTAAAGCCGGAGTAGTGCGATAAACACGGCTTATGAGATAAGCCAGCACTACTCCAACAAGGCCAAATATAAAAGCAAAAAACTGGATAAGTGCAGCATTACCATCCAGCACAATCGCAAGAGCTGCGCCAAAACCAGCTGCTGCCGACACGCCTAAAATATCCGGGCTGACCAGGGGGTTTTTAAACATCCCCTGGAAAGAAGCTCCGCTGACAGAGAGGGCTGCCCCTACTGCCATAGCCATTAGTATACGCGGCAGCCGGATATTAAACAGGACTGAATTTACGGTATCAGGAATATCTGCAGGAATGGAAAAAAAACGCTGCCCGAATGCCTGTAAGGCAGTGAAAAAATCCAATGAATACCTGCCGATAAACATGGAGGCCAGGAGAAGCCCCAAGGGAGCAATTATCAGTATTGCTATATTACGCTTACTCATCGATTATAATTCAGTTTTTTGCCACCAGATAAGAGCCCAGCGGTCGGTAAATGAGTATTCCCAGCCGTCGCTTGTCCTTTTCATAATGGTAGAGAAAAAATCGCAAATCTGCTGTTTATGCTCATTTGAGATTTCTTTCCCTCGCAATACGCTGTCTACTGCCTCATCCAACGAACCGTAAACTTGATTATTATTAACCTGAAACAGTTCAATGCCGGCATAAATTCCCATAGTGTAAAGCATATTGGCAATAATGAGGTAACTTGGGTAAGGGAAATAAGGCCTACCCATAATTCGGCAGACATCTGCATCCAGTTTACGGGAACTGGCTATCCAGGTCAGGTAGCACTGACTGCTGGAGAGGGCTTCCATTTTAAGAAGAGACTTACGCAGGTTCCCCATGGGAAGAGAGCGTGAGGCAAGCACGATGTCGTGCTTGCCCACCACTTCTGGGTCTGCCTCAATAAAATCAGCATTAAGAATTCTGATGTTGGTTATATCCCGGTCGCTGATTTCATTGTTTAAAAAATCAAGCATTGCCTGGGAATGATCAAGCGCCGTGATCTGTCGTGCATGTTTGGAAAGGGGTAGTGCCATAGTTCCAGTACCGCACCCAACATCGAGTATGGTTTTGCCCGAGCCCAGCATCATTCTTTTCAGCAGCTGCTCTACATAGTTGTTCTGGCAGGAATAGTTCTTGCTCAAACATGGCGCAGCTTTGTCCCAAAATTTTATCCCTTCACCTTTTAAAGTGGTGCGCTCCATCGCTTTTTCCCAAACACTGTCCCAGTCTATTTCGTGCAAACTTTTATCCGGCATACGCTCTCTCCCCTTTCCCTCAATTTATTCAATATTTAATATGTCTTCAATTTGAGCAGTCGTGAATGCCTTTCCATAAAATTCCTGGTAAAAGTCTTTCGCTTCAGCAATCACGTCAAAGCCCATCAAATCGCCATAGAAAATATCAGCAGCCCAGATTCGGCACAATACCGATTCAAGATGAGGCCGCCCAAAGGTATCCAGATAACCATCCGGTGAAGCATATACCTGCCCGTTTTTAATCGCAGTGACCGACTGCCACTGGGAATCATTAAGCACATCTTGAACACTGTCCGGACAATCCTTGTCGAGTATAATCACTTCCGGGTCCCATTCTATTATCTGCTCCATGGACACATCATGAGAACCGCCGCCAATCAAATCCGCAGCAACATTTACGCCGCCTGATTCAGTTAC
>JAQUQL010000117.1 GCA_028716145.1 Dehalococcoidales bacterium | reverse complement strand
GTCGGGAGGGAACGGGCTTGATCAAGAAAAAGATATGTATGTTAGGGAGCTTTGCTGTTGGCAAGACCAGCCTTGTACAACGCTACGTCGAAAACATATTCTCTGAAAAGTACCAGACTACGATCGGGGTGAAGATCAGCAAGAAAACGATTGCGCTTGAAGGCCGGGATGTTGAACTGATTTTGTGGGATTTGGCTGGCAAAGATGGTGTCAGTGAAATCCGGGATTCATATTTAAGAGGAACTTCCGGATACCTGCTGGTAGTGGACAAGACGAGAATCCACACCCTTGATGTGGCTTTGGGCATTCACAAGATGGCACAGGAGATAGCGGGCAAGGTCCCGTTTAACATTCTGGTGAACAAATGGGATATAGAAGATTCCAGTGACGATGGCGAGTTAATGGTATCAAAACTCCGGCAATATGGCCAGGAGGTAATCAGGACCAGCGCAAAAACAGGTATGGGGGTAAACCAGGCATTTGAAATGCTGGCAAAAAACATGATCAGTTTGGAAAGTTAGCTTGAAGCAGACAATGGACGAGAATACATTGAAAAAACTTCTCTATTCTCTTGATGTTGGATTAATCGAGCAGCTGCCAGATGGGTTGTTCGAGGTTGTTGGATATCCCCCCGAGTGGTTCAGACACCTGTTTCCTGAGGGCGTACTTGAAAATAAAAAGTTTGCTTTTAATGACAGAACCTCTTTTCTGGGCAATTTTATTTATGATGCCGAAAAGTTCTGGGATAGCAAGCAGCCAGAGCAGGTTTTATGGTCAGGATTGTGGGAAGAGGCGATTGGTTCAGAAGGCGAAGCTCTATTGGAAGCCGGGGCAGGCTATCTTGATGGTAGAAAGCTGTTAATCGTTAAGCAGTTCAGCAACAAGGGCGAAAACTACAAAGATGTAATACAAACTGCAAGAGAAGAACTCCTGGCTTCTGAAAAATTGACTGTTCAAAAGACATTACTGGAGCATAAAAAGGCAAAGCTGGAGCAAGAAGTTAAACTTTCTGAACAGAAATATTCAATACTGGTTGAGCAAAGCAATGATGGAATAGTTGTTATTCAGGACGGTTTAATCAAATTTGCCAATTCGAAGATGTCTGAGGTAACGGGCTATTCTTTATTCGAAGTCTTCAACCAGCCATTTGTTGACCATATTGCCCCGGAGCACCGGGCATTTGTTATGAAGAGCTATACAATGAGGCAGCTTGGAGAAAAAGCCCTGCCAAGATATGAGGTTTCCATATTGACAAGGAACAGCCGGGAGGTGCCGGTTGAAATGAATGTCAGCAGAATTGACTATGATGGCAAACCGGCTGATATGGCCATCGTACGAGACATTACCGAACGCAAGGCAGCTGAGGAGGAACGGCAACAGAGCACAAAAAAGCTTCTGCAGGCATTGAGGGAAGCCATTGAAGCTGTTGCCATGACGGTTGAAATCCGCGACCCCTACACTTCCGGCCACCAGAAGCGGGTAACCGATCTTGCCGCTTCAATCGCCAGGGAAATGGAACTAACCGACGATGAGATTGAAGCTGTCCAGATGTCTGCTGTTGTTCATGATATCGGCAAGCTGTACGTACCAGCTGAACTGCTCGCGAAACCCGGAATATTAAACGAAGTGGAACTCAGTATGATCAAATTACACGCACAGGCTGGTTATGACATATTGAAAACGGTGGAATTTCCATGGCCGATTGCCCAAATTGTGTTGCAGCACCATGAAAGGCTGAATGGATCAGGATACCCGAAGGGCCTTAAAGAAAATGAAATTCTTTTGGAAGCCAAAATACTGGCAGTCGCAGATGTAGTCGAATCTATAGCTTCATTTCGCCCGTACCGGCCAGCTCTGGGGCTGGATGCGGCGCTGGAGGAAATATCCAGGTACAGGGGCCAGCATTATGATATGGCTGCGGTTGATGCTTGCCTGCGCCTTTTCAGAGAGAAAGGTTATACGCTCATAGAGTAGTGCCGAAGTTGATTTTTATCGAGTTCCGGCATGGTACCCTTTGATAGAAACATCTTTGCCTTTTGCGTGATATGAAATTTTCCCGCCGCTCATAACCGCGGTGTCAGGCACATTACAGAAGGATTGTTTCAAAGCTTAAATATTTTTTCAGTATCATTGTACCTCCGCCCTCGGAGACAATTCTTTCCACGGCATTTGTATCAAGCACGCGTGCACCCCCGATATGAGTCACTGGTGTGTTGGCAAATATTTCGGGGCACATGATAGCAGACGGCCCAAGAACGATTACCGCCCGTGGTTTTCCCAGCCCGGCGACAAGCTCATCAAATGTGTTCGTGATTATGGAAGTAGCGGTGATGATGGCAACACTGCATGAAGCAAGCAGCCCCTTCCCCTGGTTGGCAGGCACTGTGTTTGGTTTATCGGTTTTCAGTTCAAGAATATTGAAGGTGCAGCCCGTTCGTTTGATCTTTGGTATCACCGGTCCGAAAAAACCAACCATAACTACGTTATCTTCAGCCTGGATGTCGATAATATCCAGGAAATCTTGCCGTGTTGATTCAGGCCGTGGTAGCCCGTCAACCAGCGCATTGGCTGTGGCAACCCCCAGAGTTCGGGGAAGAGAGTGCCGTTTATCAAGCAGCATTTCCAGCAGGCTGGCTGCGCTTTCACCGGCAAGAGTCCCGGCTGTGGCCAGATGGGTACAGTTCCCGGTGTCATCTTTAGCTGTCCATGCAAGCCCGGTGCTGTTGTTGCTGAGCCTGACACTGGTGTATCCCAGGCCTATTCGTACATCCTCTACCTTCAGCCCTTCGCATACCGGTTGAAGTCTGCCAACGATTTTTTGTTGTATTGAATCTGGCATAATGGTCTATTATCCTCCCTGTATATTGCAAAGTATCAGTATTACTTGTTCCATGAGATCAGTGCCCAAACAGCATCTTTCTTTTGCATGTAAAGGCCTCGGTTATATTCCAGGTTTTCAGCCAAAAGGCTCCTGACCATGTTTTTCTCTTCAAGTGTTTGAAACTGGAAGCTTCTGATGATTTGGATAAAAGCATCGCCTACGCTGCGGTATATACGCTGACTGGAGATCTTGAAAGTGTCAACCGAGGCATGAATACCCATGCTGCAGATAAGATCGCAGAGTAATTCATAACCCGGAAAAGTCCGGTATTCTATATTCAACCGTCGGCAAATCTCGCTCTCCAGCGGATCATAGCTGTCTGCCT
>JAQUQL010000116.1 GCA_028716145.1 Dehalococcoidales bacterium | reverse complement strand
CTCTCAGGGATGAGTATCTGTTTGAAAAGCAGGAGTTTACCAAACGCAGGCTTATAGCTCATTTTATCTCTACCTATGAATGGAACAACACTATCCTGAAAAGGAAGGTTATGGAGTTGCGCTGGTCAATCTGGTGCTTGCTGGCTGAGACCATTTCGCTAACCATTGTGCTTATCTTCAGGGCATGGCTGGCATAACTTATTAAGGGGGCAAACTTTGAATTACCAACAGGAAATGCAGGATGAAGACAGGGAAAACGAAGCAGTTGAGCCGGTTGAAGAAACTGTAGAAGAAGAAGCAAAAGAGTCAGAAACAGCCAGAGAACTGCATCAGAACCCGGATATCGAAGACCCGCGTTTGTACAGCCCCCTGCTTGATTCCTCAGCTCCGGCGCTTAAAGAGCGCACTGCTGAAGAGCCCCATGAACAGGAAGAAGAGCTTGAAAACAGCGAAGTTGAAGTTGAAACCGAGGGTGAAGAAGAAGAGTGTTGTGAAGAAGAAACCGCTTCAGAAAAGATTAACCTTGAGGATGAGGAGTATTAAACTCCGGGTTGATGCCCGCATTTTTCCCAACGCCTGCCCTTTTTTTGGAATTATTCCAGTAATGCACCCTTGATGGAGACGGTCAGTTCCTCAACCGGTATCTCTTTGCCGGCAGCCTGAATTGCCTGCCTGGCCATGTGTGCCAGGTTGGAGCAGCACGGAACTTCCATCTTTATAACAGAGACGCTTTTTACTTCAGACTGGCTGAAAATATCAGTCAGCTTATCAAGACGCGCATTGTAATCATCCAGCTTGGGGCAGGCAACCAGTACCGGCCTTCCCTTTACCATGTCACGATGAAAACCGGTACAGGCAAACGGCACGCAGTCTGCAACCAGTAAAACATCTGCCTGGTGCAGGAACTTTGCGGTAGAAGGCACCAGCGCCAGCTGTACCGGCCAGTTCGGCAGGGCTGGTTGGGAAGCGTCCTCTTCGGTTAGTTCTACGGGTGTTTGGGGGCTTTTGAATAACGAAATCAGCGCAGAAGGGCAGCCTTTGATCTCCGGCTCTTGTGCCTCTGCCTTTCTTGCGGTTTGAGCTTTAGCCGCTTCTTCATCAAAATCGGCAGCAAGGCGTTCTTCAATGGTAATGGCTCCGCGAGGGCACTTGCCCAGGCATGCGCCCAGCCCGTCACAATAAATCTCGTTTACAAGCCGGGCTTTGCCATCTATTATCTGCAGTGCGCCTTCAGCGCATGACGGTACGCATATTCCGCACCCGTCACACTTCTCCTCATCTATGATGATGATTGGCCGCTTCTTTTTTACGGTCATTACTTACCTCAAGTTCTTGCCTTTAAAGGGCTGGATTTTGTGTATGTTACTTCTCATCCGGAGTGAAATCGAGGGATGCAGAGTTGATGCAATAACGCAGGCCGGTTGGCCTGGGCCCATCTTCAAAAACATGCCCGAGATGGGCGCCGCAGTTAGCACACATTACTTCTGTTCTTATCCGGTTAAGGCTGGTATCAGTGGCAGTCTTTAAAGCATCTGCGGAAAAAGGCTCGTAAAAACTGGGCCATCCGGTACCGGAATCAAACTTGGTTCCAGAAGTGAACAGATCACTTCCACAGCAGATGCACTTATAGAGGCCGGGCTCATAATGTTTGTAATATTTGCCGGTGAAAGGTGGCTCGGTTCCCTTCTCCCGGGTTACGTGGAATTGTTCTGGTGTAAGTGCTTTTTTCCAGTGATCGTTATTTTTGGTTACATCTTCATCCATTTTATGCCTCCTGGGGTGCTTGCTTTTATTTCAGGAAATAAATTTAAAAGTCTCCTTCAGGCGTTCAACCGAAGCCCGGTCCCTTTCCTGTATTTGCAACATATCCTGGGTAAGATCTTTCTCCAGGCTTAAAAAATCGGTGTAGAGATCACCGGAAACAAACCTGGGGTTTTCCATTATGGCTTTATGCAGAATGATGTTGGTTTTAACCCCAACGATGATATATTCATAAAGCGCGCGCTTCATCCTGGCAATTACTTCATCACGGTCGCGGCCCCAGGCAATCAGCTTGGATATCATGGGGTGGTAGTAGGGGCTGATGACAAAACCGTTATATACACCGGAGTCAACCCTGATGCCGATGCCGCCGGGGGAACGATAGGCTTTAAGCGCCCCCGGAGAAGGTGCAAAATTATTGAACGGGTCTTCTGCGTTGATGCGGCATTCTATTGACCAGCCGTTGATTTTGACTTCTTCCTGCGCGATGGATAAAGGCAGCCCGGATGCTATGCGGAGCTGTTCCTTGATTATATCTACCCCGGTTACCATTTCGGTTACGGTGTGCTCCACCTGAACCCGGGCGTTCATTTCGATAAAATAAAATCTTTCCTCGCAGTATATAAACTCCACCGTTCCGGCGCCACGGTAATCTATCTTGCGGGCAAAATCAACCGCCATCCTGCCCATTTCAGCGCGGATTTCGGGGGTGACTATCGGAGAGGGGGCTTCTTCAACCAGCTTGTTGTGCATGCGCTGAATGGAACATTCCCTTTCACACAGGTGTACAACATTGCCATGGCAGTCGGCAAGAACCTGGACTTCAATATGGCGGGGGTGTTGCAGGTATTTTTCTATGTACACATCGCCTTTTCCGAATGCCCGGGATGCAATGGTTGAGCTCATTTCAAGGCTGCGCTTGAGCTCGTTTTTTCTGTTTACAACCTGCATGCCTATGCCGCCGCCGCCATCTGATGGTTTGATGATTACCGGGTAACCAATCTTTTCAACTTCAATTTCAATCTCAGCCAGGTCTGAGCACTGGTTGATACCGGGTACTACCGGCACGCCGGCTGCCTGGGCGGCCTCGCGGGCATGAGTTTTATTGCCAACCAGTTCAAGCGCCTGGCTGGAAGGCCCGATGAAAATAATACCCTCTTTTTCACAGACTCTGGCGAAATCAGCGTTTTCTGCCAGGAAGCCATACCCGGGGTGGATTGCATCGGCGCCAAAGGTTTTTGCTACTTTTATGATGGAAGGGATGTTAAGGTAGCTTTCCCGGGCTGAAGCCGGGCCTATGCAATAGGCCTCATCGCCGTATTTTACAAACAGCGAATCCTTATCTGCTTCAGAATAAACAGCAACGGTTGCAATGCCGCTTTCACGTGCGGCGCGCATTACCCGTATGGCTATTTCTCCACGGTTGGCCACCAGGATCTTGTTAATCATTGGAAACTCCTGAAAAATCT
>JAQUQL010000115.1 GCA_028716145.1 Dehalococcoidales bacterium | reverse complement strand
TTCTCGGCTGCTTACGAAAAAATGGTAATTCTCTCCCTCATTAAGTGGCTTCAACCAACCCAGGCGTTAACCATGCCATTGGATGACCTTAACCTTTACTCATCCTCCCAGGAAGGGGACTCGCAGTACGAAAGAATCAATATGCCGCCAGACTTGTATGATATGAAAGAGATGATATTTGATTATGCCGGCAGAGTCTCTTACCTCGCCCCGGAAGTAATTGTCTATTCTCCCGTGGTAAAAAAATATGTCGGGATAAAAACCGGTTTTATCGGAGTAGCCTGGCATGCGAGGTTTGTAAGCGAAGACAGGGAGTGGATAGACCAGGCTCCATTCCATAAAGTATTTACTCACCTAAATCCCTGGCCAAACATCATGATTTACCTTGATGACTCGGCAGAAAACATCAAAATGGTTGCCGATAAAACCCGGGTGTGCAGGCCGGAATGGATAATTGATACAGTCGCGATGAGGGATTTCTTTAACGAAAAGTCCATCTCGAGGATCAAAGCTCACAATGAAATGCTCAAACCCTTCCTTGGCACTGCTGTAGTCAGCCGTGAAGAAGCGCCAGCAGAAGCTTATGAGGTTTTAATGCCCGAACCAACCCTCCAAACTGATAATCAGGAGGATACAGCTGGCGGCAAGGGAGGAAACCAAAACGTAATCTCTGAAGATGCCTCTGCCGCAGAGACCCCTGTCCAGATTGAGCTTCAGGAGGAAGAATCAGAAAAATCACTCATACAAATAACCACAACCGGTTATGATTACGATCTGCTCGCAGAAGTGTTTAGTTCGCTGTTGAACAAAGAAACGTCTCCGGCAGAATAGGGCGCACGCACCATATGCCCGGCCTAATAACCCAGGCCGGGCTGATATGCTCGAGGGGTAATCATCCAGTTATCGAAGACAAAAGTGGTGCTGTTTCCGATAATTATAAGCGAATCTCCTGTGATTGCAGCCTTGCAAAGCAATCCTAAAGTGGTAATTTCCGCTGATTCATGATCTGAGCCGGCACCACTGACCACTCCAACCGCAGTGCAGGGGTCCCTCAATTCTTCAAGCGCCTGGCAAGCAGCTAAAAATCGCTCCCTGCCCAGCTTGCCCAGCGGATTATAAAGAACCAGCACAAAATCGCTTGTTGCAGCCTGCTTGAGACGCTCCTGGGTAGATGACCAGCAACCAGCCTGATCGGCCAGGCTTATTACAGCGAAATCGTTACCAAGTGGAGAACCAAGGCGAGCAGCAGCGCTGGTGGAGGTGGTTAAACCGGGTATAACTTCTACAGGAATAGTAATCTCCCCTTGTTTCAGGAAGCTAAAAAAGGTTGATGCAATTGCATATATCCCCGGATCCCCGGAGGAGATAATCGCAACGGTTTCACCTTTCAGGCAGTATTCGACTGCTGTCGTAGAGCGTTCCAGCGGGTTCATACCCTGGCCGATGACTTCCTTGCCTTCAAGCAGAGGGTGAATCATATCCAGACTATAGCCATGGCCAATAACCACCCTTGCCCGGGTGATTGCATTTGTTGCTCTGGGAGTCATTTCATCAGGGCAACCGGTTCCGATTCCGACCAGATAAACCTTTCCAATCATATACACTGTAAGCATAAACTGTTGGGGTTCGGTGGTCAAGAAGACCAAAATGTTGATAAAATCGTATAAAAAAAGGAGTATTTAGCTTTAAAACAGACCTGTTTCATTGACCTTAATGCTACTTTATTCTATAATCTTAATTGAAGCATCGGCGTTTTAGCCGATACAGGAGTTGTAATTTGGTAAGTCGTTTTGACAAATTTAGTGAACATGCACGCAGGGTTCTTACTCTCGCACAGGAAGAAGCCCAGCGGTTTAACCATAGCTACATAGGCACCGAGCATATTCTTCTTGGCCTTGTGAGGGAAGAGGAGGGCATTGCCGCCAAAGTGCTTACCGGCATGGGAGTAAGCCTGCCACGTGTACGCCAGGCAGTAGAATATATCATAGGTGCCGGGGAAAGACAGTCTTCGGGCGCATCCGGCTTAACTTCAAGAGCAAAAAAAATAATCGAGCTTGCTATTGATGAAGCCAGACAGATGGGGCACAGTTATATCGGTACCGAACATCTTCTTCTGGGCATACTGCGGGAAGGGGAGGGAGTAGCCGCCAAGGTGCTGCAAAACCTGGACGTAAACCAGGAAAGAGTGCGGGCAGAAATTGCCAGAGTGCTCTCCTCCTCGAGCCAGAAGGTCAAGCAAGGCCGCCCCAGCCGCACTCCAACTCTTGATCAGGTCAGCCGGGACCTTACTGCCGCAGCCCGTGAAGGCAAACTGGATCCGGTGATCGGCAGAGATAAGGAAATCGAACGAGTTGTTCAGATTCTAAGCCGGCGCACCAAGAATAACCCGGCTTTGATAGGTGAGCCCGGGGTTGGAAAAACTGCAATCGTAGAAGGCCTGGCGCATCGTATAATTTCTGGAGACGTGCCCGCCACACTTGAAGAAAAACGCATCGTTGCCCTGGATATGGCTTCGGTAGTTGCCGGGACCAAATACCGGGGAGAGTTTGAGGAGCGCCTTAAGAAGATCCTCGATGAGATCAGGACGGCCGGCGGATGCATCCTTTTTATTGATGAATTTCATACTCTGGTTGGAGCCGGTGCAGCTGAAGGTGCTGTTGATGCGGCTAACATATTAAAACCACCGCTGGCCAGAGGCGAACTGCAATGTATAGGTGCCACTACGCTTGATGATTACCGAAAATACGTTGAACGAGACGCCGCTCTGGAAAGGCGTTTCCAGCCCGTGCTTGTAGAGGAGCCATCAACCGAAGAAGCGCTGCAGATACTTCGCGGGATAAAACACCGTTACGAAGAGCACCACCAGCTCGAGATAACTGATGAAGCTTTGAAATCTGCTGTAGCCATGGCATCACGCTACATACCCGACCGATATCTGCCAGACAAGGCTATAGATATTATCGACGAGGCTGCATCCCGGGTCAGGATACGTTACGGCACACGCCCCAGCTCGATCAAGAAGCTCAAACAGGCAGAAGAACGTTATCGCAAGGACAAGGAAACAGCTCTTGCCAACCAGCAATATGACGATGCCGCTGAACTGAGGCAGCAGGAACTCCAGATTGGGGAGCAGATTCGCACCGAAGAAGAGGAATGGCTTTCCAAAGTAGGGGAAAAAACTGCCAGTGTCAGCGAGGAAGATGTTGCTGAAGTTGTAAGCATGTGGACATCGATTCCACTTGTCCAGCTGGCTAA
>JAQUQL010000114.1 GCA_028716145.1 Dehalococcoidales bacterium | reverse complement strand
CCAAGTACATGGCAATATACGATGTAAACACTAGTCAAATTACAACAGTAGTTACTGATTCTAAATAACAACCTCCCCCGCATCCAGCTTATGAAATGAACTATTTTTAAAATCCTGCGTATTCTATAAGTAGAGGGGTATTTCGGCCATTGAGCAAATAGAATATTGTCCAGGAGGTTGTGTAATGTTTCGTAAATTCTTTTTCCGGGCACTCTTAGCTGTTGTCTTAATAACCGGTATTGTTGCCGGGGGATCCTTGCTGGTTTATGCCCAAGATTCAATTAGTGGTAATTCCAATGATACATATGATTACCCCATTCGACCAGGCACGGAAGAATGGAA
This sequence comes from Dehalococcoidales bacterium, assembly GCA_028716145.1. Lineage (GTDB taxonomy): Bacteria > Chloroflexota > Dehalococcoidia > Dehalococcoidales > CSSed11-197 > CSSed11-197. The sequence continues at coordinate 2,991 of JAQUQL010000114.1, read as the reverse complement.
ACAGCTCTATAGTTTTAACGATATGCTTAACGCCTGCCAGATACCCGAAAACGTCCTTAAAACCATGTCAACCGCTGCCCTGGTGGAAACTGTGCTTGATTATCCCCTGTTATTTGTTTACACAGCCCATAATGACTGGCAGCAAGGGTTTGATATGCTGGTATCAAATTTCAACGGTTTACAAGAATTATTCAACCGCAAAGATGCCGGTGGTAAACTATTTGTTAAATATATTGAAGTAGATCCCAAGACTATCGATATCCAGCGGGACGATTTCGAAAAGTGCGCATTTCTTACTGATTTATACAATCTTCAGATGATACTGTCACAGCAGCCGATTCTTAAACAATTATCCACATACCAGACACAGGTGCTCTTATCCGAAACTGAAACAAAAAACCGTTTGCTGCAAAACTATCCGGAGGTTTATGGTGCACTTGGAACAAAATTCAGCTCAATACTCATTGAGCAAATCCTGGGGCAGCGCGATCTTTCCAGATACTACTGGACATACATATATACGCCAATGGGAAGTCCAGTGCTGGCTTTACAAATTGAAGCCGAGGATGAGCTGACACCATCTCAGATAACCTATATCGACTGGTATTATGATTCACAATTCCCATATGCGACTAGAATTCGAAGTGCAACACAAATGTATAATTGCCATTCATATGCCTGGCATAATCAGGCAGCTGATAATACAATCTGGCTCGACACTCCTTACCAGGCTATATATTGGAATGATGGCAGTTATAGCCGTTGGACCGGTGTGCCATATAATGGCTTGATAGTAAGGTATGTAGATGACGACCACTCAGCGATCATACACAATGTCGGCGACCATCGATATATCTCAAAATGGGGCTCCGCTGGACTGTATGTACACAGCCCAAGCCATTGTCCATATACAGCAACTACTCTCTATTATTATTACTGAAATGCTTGAGTCCAACATAAACATCAAGGCTTCATCAATTTCTCAGGAGAAGATGACCGTGAAATTAAATATACTGTATGGAGTATGGCAAGTGGATTGTACTTATCCTGCCTTCTGAGGCAGGATAAGTAGATATATTCATGTCGTTTGCGTGGGAAGTGTTAGTTTATTAGAACTTGTCGTTAATCTTAATACTTGACTTATCGTTATTATGTATTGGCTGAATTGTTATTTCATACACTGGAGATAAATTTATGAAACGTTTAAGCAACCTAAATATTAAATCCGCAATGCTGCTGAGGACTGTGTCGGCTATTATCTTGGTCGCAACAATATGCTTCTTTTGTACCGGTACAGATACAAGCTTTTTATTACAGTGATATTCATTGGGATACCGATACCGTATATTTCAAGGTTGATATTGAAATGGACCAAGCTCTGATTGATGGCACATTAGCAGCAGCAGACACATGGTCCAATGCCGGTGCAAATTTCAGCTTAGATTCCTATTGGGTAACAAATAATGATGTAACTGCCTACAATTTCGGTGTTGGCTATGAACACATTATTGCTCAATGCTGGATATCTTATTCCAATTTCATCATTAGTGAAGCAGACTTTATATTTAACACATATCATGATTTTTCATGGGGCAGTGCATATGATACATTTGATACCGAAACCGTAGCGTTACATGAATTTGGACATTGGTTAATGTTGAATGATTTGTATGATCCTGCAGACTCTGACAAGGTAATGTACGGTTATATAGCTCTAGATCAAATCAAACGCGATTTACACCAGGATGATATCGATGGCATTATTTACATATATGGAACATAAGGAGAACAATAATGAAACACGTGATTATAAATATAGTGATATTGGCCCTACTTGCAGGGCTAGGCCTTTCCTGTAACCAAATCCTCAACGAAGATCCTACTCTTACTTCAAATAAAGTAACACCACATCCTACTGATGATGTTCAGCTATTAAGCAGCGTTATGGTTCAACTCGAACTCGATGAATTAATAAAATCTTCAGACGTTATTCTAACCGGGACTGTTACCGGTATTGGGCCCGTATACCGTGGAACCTGGCAGAACACGCAATTGATATTTACCGATGTTGTAGTTGAAGCTTCCCAATTGCTTTACGGGCAAACTTCAGAGAGCCTAGTAATACAAACTCGTGGGGGCAGGATTGATGGTTCTGTCATCATTGCAGAAGATGAACCCGAATTCCGACTGGGAGAAGAAGCTCTGCTGTTTTTAAGGCATAACCCTGATCTTGGTTCTTTTATTGTCACTGGAACGCTTCAGGGGAAATGGTCCTGTGAAAATGGCCAGGTGATCGGTGTGGCCGGAGAATACAGTATTCTTGAAATAGAAAGCAGGATAAGTAGTGTAATGGCACATTGACTAGCGGGAATACTGCATATTGGAACCCTGAATCAATACCAGCCCCTTCCGGTTGAACGATGAAATGAGCGCATATGGCTATGAGTTATCCCAAGGTTTTACTATGGCATATCCCCCTGGTGATGGCATGTTTCTGGTTATAACCTTCCCTTACCCCACATTCCTGAATAACGTTTCCGGCAGTGTATTAACTCAAGCCAGGTGGATCGGTATTCAGTGGAATAGGGACGCCAACAAGCCTGATCGTATATTCTATGGTCAGAATCCTTATAAGATTGAGGGTGCTTTTATCGCTGAAGGCAGCTTTGATACTCTTGACCAAATACTACAACCGCTTATCTCTGCAAGCTAAAATAGTGTCTGCTTCAAAGAAACTTGTTCGTGGTACAACTCACAGCGTTAGTAAGTTGTAAGTGTATACATGGAAAATCACAACTCTTGCTCCGAACCCTGGAGTAGTCAGGTCTTTCCTTGCCATATAGTTTGTTGCGAAACATGCCGTTCAAACAAAATTCGAGTTTTACGGCTTCTCATAATCATCTGAGGCTGTTTGCCAACAGACGCTGTAACTCTGGGATAATTGTTCCCCTTTCAAATAATAGTTCGGAATCTGTCAACCAAAGCCCACCA
>JAQUQL010000113.1 GCA_028716145.1 Dehalococcoidales bacterium | reverse complement strand
TTCTCAATCTGTTCGTTGCTAAAACCCTCGTAAAACTCTTTAATCTGCATCTTTATTTCCCCTTTTAATTCTTTGATAGTCTTATCCACAGTTGATAAAAGATGATTTATTCTCTCGGCTTTTTTGCCAAGTAGTATCCTGTGTGACTGCAATGCTTTAAGAACATCAAAGTCCGGCCGGGAAATGATATTGGCAATTTCCTCCAGGTTAAATCCCAATTCCCTGAAAAACATTATCTGCTGTAGATTAACAATTGCTTCATCCCCGTAATAGCGATAGCCATTGCTATTGCGATATTCCGGCTTTAACAGCCCTATCTCATCATAATAATGCAGCGTGCGAACGCTAACCCCGGCAAGTTCAGCCAGATTTTTAACTGTATAAGCCATGGTAATAAATATCATAATCTATAACGTAGCGTTATAGTCAAACTCCAGTTTAGGCTTGGTTTATTTGGCACCTGAATAAAGCAGGACTGGTATTGATTAAACCAATCTGGTTTGATAACATGAACCTGACAGCTTTAAATTACTTCTGCGCGTAAACACAACCAGCCGGTTTTACTGACGATTGTTGGATATCAAACCTGGAGGGTCAAAATGCAGGTGGTTACTGGTTTAATAAAATCCCCTTACTTCAGATTCGCACTCGCCATTTTTCTGCTTGTTTGCCTTAATTCAACTATTACCGCCTGTAAAACTACCCCTGATGATGCAAATCTTGGCTCGCCTTTCCCCCCGGAATGGAACCCTCAAAAACAGGCCCTTCTGCCTGATAAAGAATTTGATGCAAACTGGGCCGAAACCGAAGGCTGGTACAGGGCTTTAAACCGGGGGCTCTCAGCACTGTGGTTGAGCTGGGATCCCGGTCCCAGTTTTATTTCTTCCCCAGCTGATGAGAACTCTTCAACAATGCTGGGCTTGAGTGAAGGTCTTCCACCCGGCAGCGGTCAAAGTTTGTTGCGCTGTATATTCGCCAAAGATCTCCCCGGCGGCATAGAGCTTGATCTACTTATAAAACTGTACGATGGTGCAAGCCTTATAGGCGAATGGATCGAAGAGAACGTGTCAGATATCTGGACAACACGTGAGTTCGAGCTGAAAACTGAACCGAGTGGTTGGGCTGATCTAAGGGTAGAACTGATCCGCCAGGGTGATACATCTGTGGATGAAGCTGATTTAAGAAGGGTAAATATATCTGTTGTTGAAGTAGAGATACCATACCCTGATACCTTTACATTCCCTTATTTGAATCCAGCCACCACAACTCATTCCCCCGGAAGCGATACTGTAAAGAGCCCCCCTGGCCTGCAGGAAGGCGAAGTGATTTTAGTATGCAGCTTTGACGGAGAAGCGGCTGAAGGATTTGAGCCACTCCATTCCCAACCTTCCGTAGAAGACGCCTCGCGACCATACGAAATGCGCACCTGGTTTAAACGTGCCGGGCTAAATGAGCCTGAGGAATACACTTTCCCCGGAGCTGATGGTCTCTGGGCGGCCAGACTCTCAGGAGTTGGTCCTCTGGTAGTGGTATCTGGTCATACCGAGCCGCCGCCGGATGGTTTCGTATCTCCGCTTGGCATCATGACCCCATCTGTCGATGCTCCAACTGAAAATTGCCTGGTTGTGCGCATATCAGCCAATTCCGGTTACATCACATGGACCGAACCCCACCAGTGGATGGCATGGAATGAATGGCCTTGTTGTGCTGCTTCCTGGAGCTTCCAGAGAGAATCCGGGCCAACCGGTGAAGAATATCACGGCACCGGTTCATTTATTCACTGGGTAGCCCAAACCATGGTATTTACGCCCGAATAATAAGGTATGAGGCGTAGTGGCCGCCTGCGGCCGGTTTTAAAATGGTGGGTTTTTGGCTAACAGCTTCTCAGACTCCAGCCCAAAATAAAGGTATAACCAGACAGTGTAGTGGTTGCTGATTTCTGGCGCGCAGTAAACGCCTTTATGTTTTCAGACCCAGAGCGAAGCGAAGAGCGTCCTCAACCGCAATCTGTTTTTTAGTACTCAGAATAGACAACCTTTCATTTAAACTTGCCTTTGCTATAGTGGTAATATTATCAAGGTTAACAACGCAAGATTTGGGCAGGCCGTCCTCAAGACCCAAGGGCACCTCCGAAGGTATGTGGCGAACCCTGGTAGTCACCGGCGTAACAGTTATCAACCCCCTGACGATATATGCTTCATCGCGTGATAGAAGGAGCACGGGGCGTCTCCCTGCAGGTGGTTCAAGCTCAGCCCACCATATTTCTCCACGCTTCATTACCACGACTCCTCCGCTAGCACGGTAACTCCGATACGGTGTATCGCTTTGACTTCTTCATCTGTTTCAGGGATATTTTTGTATCCCTGGACGTATTTTTCTATTTCCCTGGCTTCCTGCTCTTCTTTCAGAAGCCTTTCAACCGCACGCCGGAAGAACTCGCTCCGGCTTTCTCCGCTGGCTTTACGCTCTTTCTCAATAGCTTCCAGGATACGACCAGGCAAACTAATAGCCACCTTTGCGCTCTTACCCATTGACACCCCTCCTAGTCATACTACTATCATACTATAGTATGATTCTTCTGATTTACTATGTCAATCTGCTCTGCTTGTGTGCTGGCAACAAACCTGGTAAAAGAAACGCGGAAAATACGAATAACTGATACAAAGAAGTTCTAAAAACTGAAATCGAATTGACCGTTAGCTGATGAAGTTAGCAAAATAGGAGTTCTGCCTATTGCACAAAGTGGTGGGCGGTATAGGACTCGAACCTATGACCCCCTGCGTGTAAAGCAGGTGCTCTAACCAACTGAGCTAACCGCCCTCAAATGAGTGGCACGCTTGGTGGGGCTCGAACCCACGACCTCAGCCTCCGCAGGGCTGCGCTCTATCCAACTGAGCTACAAGCGCTTAAAATGGTGCCGAAGGTGAGATTTGAACTCACACGCCCGTACGGACACTACGCCCTGAACGTAGCGCGTCTGCCATTCCGCCACTTCGGCACACCAAACTAAATTATAGACGGGGGCTATGTGAAGTGTCAACGTAAAAAGCCAGTTCGGCTTCTTCCTTATTTACAAATCCAAGGCAATCCGGACGGAGTCTGAAGCTCTTTGCATATCAGCAATCGGCATAGTGCCCAGTACCCGTTCTATGGCAGACTGCTTTATTGTTCTTATTACTCCGGTAACAACTGAAGGAAATAGCAAACCAGCTTCTTTCCAGTTATCAATCTTGCAATCCGCCGGTAAAATACGATCCACCCGGCTGGTGATGGCTGCAATAATTATTTCCTGCCTGCCCCTGTTGTAATAATCCGAGCTTATAATCAAAGCAGG
>JAQUQL010000112.1 GCA_028716145.1 Dehalococcoidales bacterium | reverse complement strand
TGGGGCTGGTGCTCTTTTTTATCCCTCTCTGGGCACTGAAAATACTTCTGAGAGTGTTGTTTGCGGCATTGTTTGGGTGGGGGGCATTTGTGATCAGTGTATTTTACCTGCCTTATCAGGCGGCAATTGCTATCGCTGTCATACTTGGGATTGTCTGGTTTGCCAAACCCTTTGTCTGGCTTCATAACCTGGCACTGGTAGCATCCCTGGCGGCGGTTGCCTCTGTATTCGGACGTTTTATCTCACCCTGGACGGCTATGATAATTATCCTGGCGCTGGCAGTGTATGATTTCCTGGCAGTACGTTTCGGATTTATGACATGGATGGCGGACCGCCTGGCAAAATCGGATACGCTCCCGGCAATTGTTATTCCCAAGGACCATAGCGGGTGGAACCTGAACCTGAAAAAAGAAGGGATTACAGATATTCTGGAGCCCAAGTCGGAGGCGCGCAGCTATTCCATTCTCGGTGGAGGGGACATAGCCTTCCCGGGTTTGCTGACTGCTGCGGTTTATTTTTCCCAGGGGCTGGTTCCAGCAATTACGATTGCGGTTTTTGGATTTGGTGGCCTGGTATTGGCTTATATAATCCAGGCTGTTTTTCTTAAAGGACGGGCAATGCCGGCATTGCCGCCGATTGCGGCTCTGGCGATGATAGGCTTGTTAATCATATAAAACCGGTTTATTAATCTCCCGCTGCCTCCAGCCATGTGCTAAAATGTAAGTTATTCAGCAAAAATTGCCAGATATTGAGAATCAGCTTTTAATCAGCAAATATCACTTCTAAAAATGAGCTGATTATGGAAGGAGATGTAATTGGAGCGCGGTACAGTTATCCGGACCTGTGGTTTAACCAAGCATTTCAATACAGCCCGCAGAAAGATACTTGCAGTGGATAATTTAAACATCGAAGTCCCCCAGGGCTCTATATATGGATTTCTGGGGCCGAACGGAAGCGGAAAAACCACCACCATAGGAATGCTGCTGGGATTAATCCGGCCGTCAGCCGGCTCAATAGAACTTTTTGGACAGGACATGGGTCGGGAAAGCCCGAAGCTTCTTGAACGTACCAGTTCCGTGCTTGAGAATTCACCTATGTATCCATACCTGTCCGGCCGTGACAATCTGGAGGTGTTTGCCCGCATGAGGGGAGCAGTAGATCACAGCAAGATTGATGAGGTTCTTGATATTGTAGGGCTGGCAAAAAGAGCTGGCAGTCCCTCCCGGACTTATTCACTTGGCATGCGCCAGCGGCTTTCTATTGCGCTTGCATTACTCAGCGACCCGGAGCTTGTTATCCTGGACGAGCCTACTAACGGGCTGGATCCTTCCGGCATTATCGACATCAGAGATATTATCCGCCAGCTCGGCGAGCAGGGCAAGACGATCTTTCTTTCATCCCATTTACTCCATGAAGTGGAGCAGGTTTGTGATTATGTGGCAGTGTTAAACCGGGGCAGGGTGATTGCACAGGGACCGGTTGAAGAGTTGCTGCACAGAGGAGACAGGCTGGAAATGAAGGTAAACGATATCAATGCTGCTTCCTTGGCGCTTAAAGATGTTTCATGGATAAGTACCATTGAAACAGATGATGAGTATTTGTACATCACTGCCGATGAAGCAAAGCACCCTGACATCAACGAAATGCTGGTACGTTCCGGTATAAAAGTATTCGAAATGAAAAAATCATCCAATTCGCTGGAAGATTTCTTTCTGGGTGCTATCGAAGAGGAGCATCAGGAGGCGGGAAATGCTTAACCAGCTAAAAACAGAATTTTTCAAGCTTGGAAAACGCTGGTTGCCCTACGTATTGCTGGTGGTAATGCTTGTCAGCGTGCTGCTTCCGATAGTAATCAACTATATCAATTACAACGATATTTTAAGCAAGCACCCCGAGCTTGATGATGTGGAAGTCATCATCAACCCGGATGGTTCAACTGAAATTACCGGTCTGCCTCATCCCGAACCAGGTTCGAGTTTTGATTTTGAAAGTTCCTTCCTTGCCCGACAACTTGCCCGCTATAAACAGTCGCTGGTTTTGCCCGGAGCGATGCAAAGTGTTTTTAATTCAGTACCCGGTCTTGGCATGTTTCTGGTAATCGTATTTGCTGCTTCTGTGATAGGCAATGAATATGGATGGGGGACTGTCCGCCAGTCTATTGCCCGGGGAAAGAGCCGCTTGGCCTACTTTGTCGCTAAACTCTCAACCTCTGCTATTGGAGCTGCTGCCGGGGTTCTTATTGCAGTTCTGGCTGGTTTTATCGCTACCATTATTACCAGTCTGCTGGTGGAAGGGGCGATAGTATGGGAGGGGTTTGCCGGCTGGTTTTTTACTTCCCTTGGATGCAGCTTTCTGGTTATTGCAGTGTATCTGACAATGGCAAACTTTTTTGCGGTGGCTCTGCGTTCTGCGATGGCCGGGATGGCAGTTGCCGCGGCATGGTTTATCGGGGAGAGCATAGTATTGGCTCTTGTTTCAATGTCTACCGGGTGGCTGGCAGAAACCAGTGTTTACTTTATTAGTTATAACACCTCTCAACTGCTGTCTACAGGTTTTGCTGAAGGGTTTGACGGGTCTTTGTGGAAGCCGGTTTTGATATTGCTTGGCTATATTGCCGTATTTGCAGCCGGGGCTTACAGGGTGTTTAGAAGACAGGACCTGGCAGCATAAGAGATATGCATGCACTGTTAATAAAATTGGCAAATCCCGGGTTTAGGTAAAAAATGAAAGTGAACTGGTTCCGCTGGCAATATTTACTGGCATTTATCTGTGTTATATTTCTTTTGGTGCTGCCTCTTTTTGCCAATTTGTATTACCTCGCCGGCTATTATGTCTTTATTGGATTTCTCACCCTGATTCTGTTTTTGCGTATAGTGTATGAAAAGCCGCTTGAAGAGAGGTTTTATTCCGGCTGGCAGAAGGCACGCCGCAAGGGCTTCTGGCCGAATTTTATTATTGGCAGCCTGGGAGGATTCGTATTCATGGTGCTGATGGTGGCTGCCGGGCAGCTTTTTGGCAATGGCCTTACCCCGACTGACATTGTAAAACAGCTGCCCGCCGGTGGATGGGCTGTGGTCATGTTTATACTTGTGTTTTTTTCTTTCCTGGCTGGAATAGCCTGGTGGCACGAAAACGAAAAGCGATATAGCCGCATCTATTACCGGGAAAAATACCGTTCGAATGATTAAACTGAAACAGCCCAGTTTCATAGCTGGCTGAAACGAGCCGGCCTTGCAGATCAGTTGGAAATCATTACCTTGGCCCCTTTTTCTGTGAACAACGTACAGTAATAGTATATAATCACACCATGATTATTGATGCACATACCCATATCTTCCCGCCGGAGTTTATCGCTGGCCGGAATGAGTTGTTAACAGACC
>JAQUQL010000111.1 GCA_028716145.1 Dehalococcoidales bacterium | reverse complement strand
AGCCACTTGCCGTTATTGTGACGACAGTCCCGACTTCTCCTGATGCTGGGTCAACAGTTAAAATAACCGCTGCCTGCGCTGATTGAGATGGGGATGATATTATTATAAGTGCAAGCGCAAATAGCGCCATGATAACTTTACGAATTTTGTTGAACAACCTTCTCCCTCCATATCGATGCTAAAAGCGTATTAATATAGCTTAATGTTTGTCTGCCAATCGTGTCAAATATAAACATTCAGTAAATGTTGCTATCGTGTTGTATATTCTTTTTTTACTTTTTATATCTTTTAACATAACATGATGGCCGGGTTGGGGTAAAAAGAAAACAGGTCATTCCAGAGCATTCCAAAACACATGTCTTTCTTGAGCACCATATACACGTGTCACCCTTAAGTACCCCCTGTCACCCTTGAGCGAAGCGAAGGGTCTTATAAGAATTGTGCTCGCCCATACGAAAACACTGCTCATGTTACAACGGGCGCTATTACGGAAAAGATCCTTCGTCGGGCTATCGCCCTCCTCCAGTATGACACAGGAAATGAAATGCCTGGCTCTCTATACCAAAAAGCCCCCTCTCCTGTAATAGAGAAGGGGCTTTGGGTTTAAGTATCAGACCATGTATTAGTAGGAATAGTAGGCAATGCGGCGGCCGATCCAGAAGGCCAGTATACCAAGTACTACTACACCAAGGCCGATAAGCACCCAGGTGAGCCAAGACGGCCAGCCGGAGCCATAGTAGAACTCGGCCGCGCTGGTCCAGGCGCTTGCGTTGCCGGCTTCATCAACCGCACGCACACGCCAGAAGTAGGGGTTATCCTCACCGGCTTTTTCGAGCTTTTCTGCTTCGGTAAGAGCGTACTGGTCGGCAGTCAGGCCGGTCTTGCTTATTACCGGGGTGGTAAAGCTTGCGTCCCGGGCAAGCTGGAGTTCGTAGGTTACGGCCATGATTTCATAAGATACCGGGTTCCAGTCGAAGGTAACGTCGCCGTTTAGCTTGGAAAAAAGTGCGGGTGAAATCGGCTGGGGTACCGGCGGGGTATTTTGGTCAACCTCAAAGGTCTGGGTTTTGGTTACGGTGCCATCACTTACGCTTATGGTATAGCTGCCACCTTTTACAGCAGGAACCTTGAAGGTAATGTTAAAAGTGCCTTCAGCAGTGGTGGTTAAACCGGTTCCGCCTATATTATCGCCGTCCCAGGTAACAGTAAGAGGTTTAGATGAGCCAAACCCGGTACCGATTATGGACACATCATCACCAACATTGCCGCTTACCGGGGTAAAGTTTGCTTCGGCGGAGAGAGTAAAATCTTTGATCGTGCTGATGCCGGAAACCTCTACCTTAACCGGGTAGGTGCCTTCAGCTTTTGCCGGGGCGGTAAAGGTGTAGGCAAGGTTGCCATCAGCGTCAGTATTTTTGGTTCCAAGAACGGCATCTCCAAAGTAGATAATTGCTGAAGAGTTGGGGGCAAAACCGGAAGCGGTAATGGCTACTTCCGTACCCGCCTTGCCGGTGGCAGGGGTAATGTTCATTTCCATATCGGTAGTAAAGGCTTTGGTAACGCGGGCAGTGCCAACGGTAATTTCCACATTATAAGTGCCTTCAGCCACTACCGGTACGGTAATAGAGAAGCTAAAGCTGCCATTGGCATCGGTTTTGGCTCCGTCAGGGTTTACTGTAGTACCGTCAAAGGTAACACTTACACTGGTGTTGGCCCGGAAACCGGTTCCGCTTACAGTAACCTGATCACCAGCCTTGCCGCTGTTTGCACTGAGTGCAGCTTCGTGGGTTACAGTAAAGGTTGCGGTGGCAGTAATATTTGTACTGCTGCTGGCTTTAAGGGTATAGGTGCCGGCAGGGAGTTCGGGTATGACAAAGCTGCCGGAGAAGGTGCCGGTAGAGGTAGAGGTTATCGAGCTATCAGGTGTTATTGGCTGATCGTTAATAGTAAGGGTTATGGACTTGCTATTTTCAAACTCGGCGCCGGAGATATCTATTATGCTGCCAACCGTTTCACCCTGGGGTGTGAGGGTGATAGCGGGGTCAAGGTATACCTTGACCTCAAAGCTGGCACTGGCATTGATGGTAGTGGGCCTGACCCCGTCCTCAGCTTTTATCACATAGGTTCCGGGTGCAGTACCTGCCGGGATGGTGATGGCTTCCATAAAGGTGCCGCTGGTGGCCTGGGCACGCACGATAAAGGCGTTGCCGAAGTAGATATCAGCATTTTGAGCAAACCCGGTGCCGCGGACGATAATCTGGGTATCAGCTCCCCCTTCGGATGGAGAAAGGGTTATTTTGGGACGTACTGTAAAAGTACGGGTGACTTCCACGCCCGAGTTTTTACCGATAACCTTTACTTCCTTTTCGCCCTGGCTGGTTACAGGTACAGGAACAACCACATTAAAGGTGCCGGCGGCAGCTCCTGAACTTGCCGCCTTGGGTTCACCATCTATATAGTCTTGAGTTATATCGATGCCAGCAAACAGAATCTGGAGGTTTTCCCCCGGCCAGAATCCTTCGCCTTCTATAGTAAGCTCCTGGCCAACATTACCCTGGGTGGGGGTGAGGGTGACATCAATATCCCCGGTTACCCGAAATTCAGCTTTGCCTTTGACTATAAATCTATCATTATTCTCGATTGTTACGTATACATAAAGCGATTCATAGGGGTTAACGAGCCTTTCTGTTTCTCCATCTGTTAAAATTCCCGGTATATCAATTAACTTACCACTAAAAGCACCTGTATTGCCTGTGTTAACAACACTGAAATACTCAAAACTTGCCGTTTCGGGTATATTGGCTTCTAAATTAAGGTTTAAGTTGGAAACATACAAATCGTATTGCTCATTATTACTAAAGTGCTCCCCTGAAACAGCAACCTGAGTACCAATTTTACCGAATGCCGGATTTAAGGTGACTACAGGAACAGCAGCCGAAACCTGCCCCATCGGCAGGCTGGCTCCGATTAAAGCCAATGTAAACACCGTTGAAATTAACCTGAATAGTTTATTACGTTTCAAGCTTCTGCCTCCCGGTTGTATTAACCATATATTAGTTATACTTTATAGCTTAATTCTTGACTGCCAAACGTGTCAACTAAGATTTATTAAACACTACTGATAACGTAAATTCTTGTTTTCTATACAAACCGAATACTTCCTCTGCTATGTAATCTGTTTAATTTTAACGCTAAAAATTGACATTTAGTACCAACCTGCAATATCATAAACTCATTCCGGTAGCTTGCCCGGCACGGGTTCGGGCGTGCATTGTAAAACCGGGCTTTTTTTCGTAAAGGGGGGATGGCAATTGGCCAACATAACGGCCCAATCTGGAGAAAGCTTTGAGAGCATGCTAAAGCGCTTCAACAAGAAGGTCCAGCAGGACGGCATAATCTCTGAAG
>JAQUQL010000110.1 GCA_028716145.1 Dehalococcoidales bacterium | reverse complement strand
GCCCTGGGTGCCAAAATCAAAACCAGCAAGCAGACTGTTGATGCTGCCGATTTCTTTGCCGTAAACGGCGAGGATATGACCATACTGGATGCCGACGAAATCGTCACCGAGATCCAGGTACCAGAACTGGCTTCCGGCACCAAGAGCGCCTACAAGAAGTTCGCCTTCCGTAAATCCATCGACTTCCCGCTGGTAAGCTGTGCAGCAGTCATCTCCGGCAGTGATGCCTCCATCGTCCTGGGTGGCGTATACCCCATTCCGCGCCGCGCCACTGCTGCTGAGGATTCCATCAAGGGTAAAACCATTGATGATGCATCCGCTACTGCCGCCGGCAATGAGGCCACCAAAGGGTCAGTTGGCCTGGGTCAGAACAAATACAAGATCCAGATTGCCAAGGTTATGACCAAACGTGCCATCCTTGCCTGCAAATAGCCTTAAGGCTTAGCAGACAAGCGTTATAGACACAAAAGAACGGGCGGGGAAGTCTCCCCGCCCGTTTCTGCTATCCTTCTCCGATTATTTTCGTTATATTTACATTGGGGTATATCCAAATTAATGTTCTTATACGATGAGACAAAACAGGTAAAATGGTGTATAATAAAGCAGGAAAAGAGATAACAATCACTTTTTATAAACTTGTTTCAGAGGAGGGCAGATGAGATGAATATTGGAAGCAAATTTAAAATCCAGAAGAGATATATTGCCTTTTTTACACTGGTGCCGATTCTGGCACTTACCGCTCTTATAAAAACCCCCTGCCCGGTTTGCAACGGTACTGGCACTGTGGCCAGCACAGGCATGGATGAAGTTGAAATCATCAGTGTGGAATACCACGAACAGACTCGGTTCCTGGCTGGCTGTGATACGTACAGGGTATACCAGTACGAGGTAAATATTGTTTTTGAAAACCACTCGCATGAAGAAGCAGCCGGCTGGGTGAACATGTATCTAATCGATTTTACAACCGGTAAATTGATCGATACAAGATTCTCGATTGCTGAAGTTGAGCCGCAATCTGCTACCGAAAATACATTTACAGTGTATTTTTCCACCAGCGTAATGGTTGATCAACCGAAAATTACCGAGGTTAAAGCCTCCATTGTGAAAGGTGATTCCGATTGCAAGGCCTGTAACGGGCATGGAAAAATTGCAATCAATTCCTGGCCGCTGGTAAACGAGCTCAAGGATACCTATATCGATATTCAGCGTGAGCCCAGACCTTACATGCCTCCTATCTGGGTTGAGACCGAAGGCCAGGCAGGTATTGACTACTAACCAAATAACTTAACACCAGCTCCAATAAAACCAGGGCTAAAATTGTGAGGATGAGAGATGAAGAGGAGGAGAGTAAAATATCCTGCGTTTATTGCGATTACAGCGCTAATCCTGGTGGCTGGCTTCTCTTGCGCGCCTGATTCTGAGATGAAACCATCTTTGACGGACCCCGGAAGAGACTCGCCAGCCATCAGTACTTTTTCACAAGATCCCCCTACGGGCACATCTGAAGCTGCTGAGCACTTTTTTACCCCTAATCCCCTGGATAACTGGCAGTATTACGAATGGATTATCCATGGCATCCAGTTAAATCCTGCAAATATCAGCCTCGGAGAATCAACAGAAATTTGGACAAATATCTACTGTTCGGGTAATTACGAGAGCCAGGCACGAGCGTTTTTGATTGTTAATCAGCATGTGGTTGAGGATAAGCCGTTGATCATTCCACCGGATGAGGACTACCCCTTTTTGTTTACCTTCACGCCTCAAAACACGGGGCATTATGATATAACTGTGCGCGTAACTTGCGAGTCAGCCGAACAGCCTGCGAGTGCTTTCGACACTCAGAAATACCATTTGGATGCCTGCGCAAATCTAACGGTTACCTGAAAAGCAAGCATTTGCAGATAGTACTTCCAAGCCGAGCACCTGGCGTAAACTCTTTCTCCGGTAAGGGCTCTATTGCTTTTTACAACCCCACATTCTATATTTACCTGATTACTTATCAGAGGAGAAAAGTCAATGGAAGTATTATTCTACTGTTGGGCTAAATGAAACACCTGCCGAAAAGCAAAAGAGTTTCTTTTGCAAAAAGGCTTCACACTCAAAGAGCGGGATTTTTTTAAAGAGCCGTTCAACAGGCAGGAAATCAAAACTATTTTGAAAGAAGCCCCTGTTTCCGATATGTTTAATTTTAACAGCCCTTCTTTTAAAAAAACGGGGCTAAAGGCTCATGATTTAAACGATGACGAATTGATTGACCTTATGCTGGGTGAACCTCGTATGGTGCGCCGTCCGGTGGTGATAGTAAACGGTAAAACCTATTTCGGTGCCAGTCAGAAAGTTCTGGAGGAAATATTATAAATAAAACACCCACCGTATATAAAAAACTTACCGCAATATGCTAACCTCCCCTTTTATCTATCGTTACTATTAGTGAACAATAGATAATAAAAGGAGTTGCATCAATGAAAAAACACGGTTATCTGATTGCGCTGGTTCTGGCTATAGTGCCGGTTCTGGTTATCGCCTGCACTACTCAGGTAAGTGGCGAAGGCGGGGCACTCACAGAAGAGCAGGCCCGTCAAAAGGCTGAGGAATTTGTGAAAGACTGTCCAACCTTTATGTTCGACGGAGTTGAAGACTCTTTCGTTCTTGAAGAGACTCTTTACCCGGATATTGAAAACGCCTGGACTTTTATTTACACGTTCGACAGCCTGCATTCAGGTTACGGGGGTAGAGATGGCCAGATGCTTCTCCAGGTTATCACCCCTCATGAAGCAATGATTACAGTAGAAAATGGCGAAATAAAAACCGCCCTGATGGACGGGCGCTGGGATATGCTAAACCAGCAGCTGATTAGCTAAACTGCAAATTACTGCGCTATTAAATAAAAAAGGCCAGCAGGTGCTGGCCTTTTTAAATTGGTTCTGATAAGGTTTACAATTTATAGGGACTATTCTCACCAGAAAACTTATGCAAGCGTTTCTTCATAATAAGATACCTGCCTGCCCCCACAACCAGAAGAACCAGAGAAGCTGCTATTAACCCCCACCCCAACACCTGGAACAACCCGGACTCAAAAAAATGCACCAAAGCTGCACCGCCACCAGCAAAAGCAACCGCGGTGCGCACGTAGGCTAGTAAAGTTCTTTCATTGGCAAGCACCGTTCTATCCAGGGCTAAAACGTCTCTCAGTATCATGCCCCTACCGATTGCCTGGCCGTTATTTTCGGTTTCCATCCTGCCCTCCAAAGTAATTTCCCCAAATTATTTAAATACCCGTAGTGTATTTAACAAGGGTATGATAAAATCACCCTTAATATATTATCATACCCCAACCGGGCATTATTACGGCCTTACCAGTATCGTGATCAGGTGTAGCAATAACCGGCTGAATCCGGTTGTTTGAGGAATCGATGAATGGCGAAAT
>JAQUQL010000109.1 GCA_028716145.1 Dehalococcoidales bacterium | reverse complement strand
CCGTCCATTATCAGTTTTTCCACCGCCTGACGGGCGATTTCACGCCTTACCGGGTCAAAGGAAGAAAGGGTAACTGCACCCGGAGTATCATCGATAATTAGATCAACCCCGGTAGCCTGCTCCAGGGCTTTTATATTCCGGCCTTCCCTGCCTATCAACCGCCCTTTCATATCATCACCCGGAAGCGGAACCGCTGTTGCGGTGGTCTCGCTCACAACTTCAGCCGCTGAACGCTGAATCACCTGGGAAAGTATATTACGGGCTTTTTCATCTGCTTCCAGTTTAATCTTGGTTTCCCACTGGTGCAGACGCCGGGCAGTTTCCGCTTGCATCTCCTTTTCCATGCGATCAAATAATTCGGTTTTTGCCTCGGATGATGACATCTGGGAAACCGTCTCCAGTTGTTTTATCTGATCCTGCTTTACTTTTTCTATTTCGGCCTTTATCTCTTCTATCTGCCGGTTTTTATCCTCCAGGCTTTGGTCACGTCGCTCTGCTTCCTCGAGCTTGCGTTCAAGAGTGGCTTCCTTCTGGGCGAGACGGTTTTCCTGCCGCTGTACTTCACTGCGCCTCTCCCGTATTTCGCCATCAGCCAGGGTTTTTTCCCTGTCAGCTTCCTTCTTGGCCTCGCGCAAATGTTCCTTGGCCTCCGCTTTGGCCTCAGCGATAATCTGGGCAGCCTCCTTCTTGGCAAGCGTTGCCTGGCGGGCAGCCATCATGCCTTTGGTTAAAAACATGGCCATAGCGCCGAATACAGCGCCGATGATAAAACTGAATACTATGACCAGAACCGTATCTAACATCTATTCTCCTTTCCCTTGCAGTTTGTTATCTGCAAGTCTTTTATTGCAGGTTTTCCCTGCCTTCCTGATATTTGGTTTTTTCTTTCCATAATTCTTCTGTAACCGGTTTTATTACCCCGTAACCAAAACCACGCCGCTGAAGGAAGCTGCCTATGCGGCGTTTAAAAGAGCTGTAATCAGCATCATTGCTCCTCATGGCTCTTGACCGTGCAGCCATGATAGCATTCTGATAATCATCATAGTTTTTGACCGCTTCTTCGACGGCCTCTTCGCTCAAACCTTTTTCTTTTAATTCCCGTCGGGTGAGGAAAGCGCTCTGTGGTTTAAAACTCAAGCGGCTCTCTGCCCACTGACGGCCAAACTCGGCATCATTTATCAATCCGGAATTCTTTAGCTGTTTAATAGTCTTTTCAACAGCTTTGCAACCAAAACCTTTTCGCGCCAGACGCTCGCTGAGCTCATATTCACTTCGCGCCCTGAATGCAAGCAGCCTGTATGCCGATTGCTTGCAACGATATACTTCTTCATCCTCTTTGAGAAATTCTATCTGAGCTTGGCTTATTTCCATACCGGTCTTGAGCTTGTGGTCAAACACAACTTCAACAGGAAGAGAGAGCTCGCAGCATCCATCAATATATAACCGCGCCCTGTTCCTGGCTTTATTCATTTCCAGACCGGTAATAAAACCCATCATATCACCTTAAAAAGACAAGGCTGAGGTAAACTACCTCAGCCTTCATTTTTCCAGTTGATATTTGGTTGTGTTAGCCTGACTAGCCTGTTTTGCTAATCTGTTTCGCTATCCACTTCTCCAGAACTGGTGACTGCTGAGGCTCTGACCCCTTGTTCTATTTCCTGAGCAATTTCAGGATGAGCAACAAGGAATTCTTTGGAATTTTCCCTGCCCTGCCCCAGGCGAATGTCACCATAAGAGAAGAAGGCTCCTGCCTTTTTTATAAGACTCAGCTCTACACCCAGATCAAGGATGTTTCCTTCACGGCTTATGCCAGAAGCAAACATGATATCGAACTCGGCGATCCTGAATGGCGGAGCTACCTTGTTCTTGACTACCCTGACCTTAACTCGAGTACCGATAGCGTTGGTGCCCTGTTTGAGGGTTTCGGTTCGTCTTAAATCCATGCGGACCGAACTGTAGAACTTGAGAGCTCTCCCTCCTGGAGTTACCTCCGGGTTACCAAAAACGATACCCACTTTTTCCCTGAGCTGGTTGATAAATACCACAGCCGTGCCTGAACGCCCTATAGCAGCAGTAAGCTTTCGAAGCGCCTGCGACATGAGCCTTGCCTGCAAGCCAACATGGGCATCCCCCATATCGCCTTCAAGCTCAGCCCTTGGTACCAGTGCCGCAACGCTGTCCACCACCACCACATCTATAGCACCACTTTGTACCAGACGCTCGGTAATTTCGAGAGCTTCTTCGCCGTTATCTGGCTGTGATATAAGCAGTTCTTCGATATTAACCCCGATGTTTGAGGCATAAACCGGATCAAGAGCATGCTCCACGTCAATACAAGCCGTATTGCCTCCCCGTCTTTGGGCCTCGGCTATAATATGCAACGCCAGCGTGGTCTTGCCCGAACCTTCAGGGCCGTATATTTCTGTTATCCTGCCGCGAGGAATACCACCTATTCCAAGGGCTAAATCAAGAGACAACGCCCCGGTAGGGATCGCCTCCACATGGGTACGGATAGCATCGGCGCCAAGTTTCATTATGGCACCTTTGCCGAACTGCTTCTCTATCAGGCCTACGGCCAATTCCAGAGCCTTTTGCTTCTCTGTGGTCATTTTTTCGCCTGTCAACAGAATAACATAATGACCTGCTATACACAAGTCAAACGCCGTTAAAAACCAGCCCTGGCGCTACTGCCCAAATAAAAAAGGGGAGGAATCATTTCATCCTCCCCTTTCCAAACTTTAAATCTTCTAATGCAGGAAATGGCGTATCCCGGTAAATACCATGGCGATATTGTGTTTATTGGCCATATCGATCGATTCCTGGTCTCTTATCGATCCACCGGGTTGAATAATAGCAGTAACGCCAGCCTCCGCTGCCTGCGAAACGGAATCCGGAAACGGGAACATGGCGTCTGAAGCCATCACACTGCCAGCAGACTCATCTCCTGCCTTGTTTTTGGCTAAAAATACGCTTACTACACGGTTAGGCTGGCCTGCCCCCATACCAAGCAAGGTATTATTCTTAGCCAGGACGATAGCATTGGATTTGACGTGTTTCGCCGCCCTCCAGGCAAATCTGAGGTCCTGCACCTCGGCTGGAGTAGGCTGGCGGCTGGTAACTACTTTCATTTCCATCTTATCCTCTGCCAAGTTGTCAGCTTCCTGAACCAACAGACCGCCCTTCACCCGGCGGTAGTCCATGGCCGGAATCGGCGTGCCGTTATAATCCGGCGGCAGCGGAGACCTGAGGATGCGAAGATTTTTCTTTTTCATCAGAAGGTCCAGCGCTTCTTTATCGTACTCGGGGGCAATAACTATTTCATAGAAGTTGGAGGCCATCTCTTCTGCCACTCCAAGAGTAAGCCGACGGTTCATAGCCACAATACCGCCAAAAGCACTTACCGGATCACCGGCAAACGCCCGGCGGTAAGCTTC
>JAQUQL010000108.1 GCA_028716145.1 Dehalococcoidales bacterium | reverse complement strand
ATTATTAGGGTTTGCTGGCGCATTGCGCCTTTTTGTCTTTCAACAGAAATGGAGACGCCATGGGCAAAGCGAAAACGGATGAGATAACGCCGTTGCAGCGGAAAACGCTCGAAGCGATATGTCGTTTTGTCGATGCCAAGGGCTTTCCTCCAACGATGAAGGAACTGAGCGAGATCTTTGAAATCAGCCCTGCGAGTGCCCACGACCGGATCAACCAACTGGTGCGCAAGGGATACCTGAAGCGGGAGGACGGGAAGTCGCGAGGCATAGCTGTTGCCCGCCGCCCCAGCGAGATGGCTGCCTCTCTGGTTTCAGTCCCTGTTGTGGGTATGGTGGCCGCAGGCCGCCCCATCCTGGCCGAAGAGAACATCACCGGCCAGGTACTGGTCGAATCGGACGTCGTTCGTTCCGGTCAGCACTTCGCACTCCGTGCGGTGGGGGACAGCATGGTCGGTGCCGGTATCAACGATGGCGATTTGATCATCGTGCGGCAGCAGCCCATCGCCGAGGACGGTGACATCGTTGTAGCGCTGCTCAACGACGAAGTGACCGTGAAACGGCTGAGAATCAAAGACGAGCTTATCGAATTGGTGCCCGAGAACCCGGAGGTACGGAAGATCCGAGTCAGGCCGGAGGATGACCTTCGCGTGCTGGGCAAGATCGTTGGATGGAAACGGAATTGATCGAGACAGATATGGAAGAGTAACGACAAAACGAGAGGAGTAACTTATGGCATCATTCACCCTACGCCGCTTTTCTAAGCCGGGGATGCTCCGGCGAATCGACAGGAAGCATCTCATTGCCTTTCTGGAGCCTCATGCCGCCTATTTTTCAGCTCGCGGCGTAGAGTTGCCACCAGTCCAGGAGGAAGATGGCCTGGATTACAACGCGCTCAGTCACGTTTTATTGACCCCGGACAATTCGACCCCGGGCGATTTGGCAGAGGCATTGTATTATGTGAACGAGGTCTCGACTCAAGAAGGGTTTGAAGCAGTTCAGGCAGAAATATACGGGACGGAACTCGACACCGAGATTGAGGAAACCGCCACTCCTGCTGATCTTGCGATTCAGGTTTGGATGAAGGATAAATCCATCATCGAAAGAGTAATCGCTGAACTATTGCCTCTCAATAAACGCTCATTCGAATATTTCAAAACGGTGGTTACTCCTCTGCCAGTTTTCACAATTCCATCCTCAGAAAGAATAACCGCGTTGGAAAACGACCTTGATGAATGGTTTGCCAAGAAACGAAAAGGCAAATATTCCAAAGTGAAAATATTTTCTAAGGATGACTACATATGGATCGTAGTTAGGCATGGCAGCTCTTTCAATCGTGAGTCCGTTATCGAATCTGGCAAGTCTAAGAGCCAATACTTCAGACCAGAGAAATTCGATGTTCTCATATACAATCCCCTGATTGGCGAAATAAGAATGCATGCAGTAACGAAAGGAGAAAAGGAACTGTATCGAAAGATGTTTGGAAAACATCTTTTTGGTGATGAGAATTTTTTCAGCCAGAGAAGCCAATTTAATTTAGAGTCATTGCGCACGGTGGGAGAAGAATCGCTATCGTGTGAGGATGTTGATGGCCTTGAATACGTAAAGCTTAAAGAAGTTCAGCTCTCTTACGCAGGAGCTTACAAAGACAAGGAAATCAGGAGATCTGAGGATTTTTTCGCTTCACTCCGAGATCGAGGCTTTCAGTTTCCCCAACATGGACGAATTACACAGGCTAGTTTTTATGTGAAATTTAAAGAAGTTAAGAAGCCAAGGTCGCTCACTATTAGTTCAGGGAACAGGGCAAGCTTCAGGTGTGACGATGACTCCGTAATCCTGGAACGTTGGCTCTTTTTGCGCGGCTTCATTACGGGGAACAGAGGGAATCTGGATGA
The DNA here is from genome assembly GCA_028716145.1 of Dehalococcoidales bacterium. Classification (GTDB taxonomy): domain Bacteria; phylum Chloroflexota; class Dehalococcoidia; order Dehalococcoidales; family CSSed11-197; genus CSSed11-197. The sequence goes on along the minus strand of JAQUQL010000108.1, from coordinate 1,568 downwards.
ATGACCCTGTCTGGGAGTTCCTGGAAGCACTGCCTGGAAAGTCGGCGGCGCTGTTCGATTGGGATCACGCGCTCTCCGGCTGGGATCGGTATCCGCTGTTTCGGGACCACTTTCTTCAGCTAACCAAGAATCACGCGACTGCTGTGGATTGTCCAACCGATTGTGGACTGGGATGCCCACGCAAGGTCGTTGTGCATTCGGACTCCGAAATCGTAGCCGTCTGCCAGGAGAAGGAAGCTGGGGCGGTTCCTCTTGTCCGGCAACAGACTTTCATCTACAGGCTCAAACAGTCGGCCGTCAATAAGGCGATATGCAGAGCACTCGACATTCAGCACCGCGAAGAGCCTATTCCTATCCTGAGCCATACTTGGCGATTGGGCGACTTTCTACCTTCTACCGGCACAGTGTTTCCGGTCTATTTGACGCTCCCAGAGAAAAAGGACGATATGACTGAAACCGTCCGTGAGCTTTGTTTAGAAAACCAGAACCCTTTCGTTTTGCTCGCACCGACTCGAAAACTGCTAAGCAGAAACGCTGAACGCCTCATGAATCAAAGAGCTGCACTGTTTATGGCACTTTGCGAGGAAGTTGCCTTCCAGGAAGGCGGCCGCCTTAAGCGGATACGGAATGAATCGCCATTCCGAATATTGTTTCCCGATAACCATTTTGCTGCATCTACAGATCCTTTACCGGCAAATATTTTCCGGCAATGCGGAGACAGATGGCAAATTCGATTCCAAGGTGGGGAATCAGTCCCATTTGAGAGGCAAAAGGGCGTGGAATATCTCACGCTTTTGCTTGCAGCGCCTGGCCGTTATCTTTCGGTACTGGATCTTTACCATGGCGGCACTTTGGATGAAGAGACAAGAAAAGCGCTTGAGTCCAGCGGATTGGAAGTTGGCGATTACCAGGCCGCTGCTGAAATCAGAAACGAATTGAACCGAATCGATCAAGAAATAGAAAATTCCCGCGAATGTTCCGATTTATCACGTCTCGATGATTTACATGAGAATCGGGAGATGCTCCTTTCTCAAGTAAAGGCAATGATAGGGCCAGGTGGAAAACTGAGGCACGCGAACGATCCCCTTCGAAAGCCACGAGATAATGTCAGCAAGGCCGTTCGTCGCACCTTGAAGAATCTCAAGAATGCCAGAATGACTGCCCTTGCAGAACACCTTGAGTCTTCACTGGAATTCGGTGGCGAGATGAGATATCAGCCCTCCGAATCCATATCATGGGAAACAAAGCCCGTGATCGGATAGTCCAGGCAAAAAAAGTTTAAAAAAATTTCCCACGACGCTCTTTGTCGTGATGCACGACGCCGGATGTCGCCCCTTCAGCTTTGAAGGCGCGATCCGGCGTTTTTTATTGGTCAGCACAGGGTTGGCCACCGGGCGTGCCAGAACTTCCGAACAAGGAGACTGGCAGTGTCACAAATCAACAAAGCACATCTCACCCCACCGAAGCGGCGACTCATCGAGTTGATGCAGGACATCAACTTCGGCCGCATCACCAACATTCCGGTCCGCGACGGCGAGCCGGAACTCACCCCTGACACGGTCATCGAG
>JAQUQL010000107.1 GCA_028716145.1 Dehalococcoidales bacterium | reverse complement strand
ATGGTCGCTTTTATTCAGCCCCCTATCATTCGTGCTCTGACCAGCAAGAAAGAACGCCAGATATACATGAAATCTCAAATACGCCCGGTATCACGGCGTGAAAGAATAATGTTCCCGATAGTCTGTACTATAATTGTTGTCCTGCTGGTACCCCAGAGCGGTCCGCTGGTTGGTATGTTTATGTTTGGCAACCTGCTCAGGGAAAGCGGTGTTGTGGAGAGGCTTTCAGTTTCAGCCCAGAACTCGCTTATCAACATAACTACAATAATCCTGATGCTCTCGATCGGTGCTTCGATGCCAGGTGAGCTGGTGATGAAGCCGGAAACCCTGCTGGTACTGGCGCTGGGTCTGGTTGCATTTGCGGGAGGAACCGCCGGTGGTGTTCTCATGGGCAAGCTTATGAAAGTGTTATCCAAGGAGCCGTTTAACCCCATCATCGGAGCAGCCGGTGTTTCAGCCGTACCTATGGCAGCTCGTGTAGTTCAGCATATCGGGCAAAAAGAAAATCCTCAAAACTTCCTGCTCATGTATGCGATGGGACCCAACGCAGCCGGAGTGATTGGTTCTGCTGTTGTAGCGGGTGTTTTCCTTAGCATGCTAAGTTAACCATGTGACGTTTCTAGTTCTTTACATTACTAAAAGGCTATAGACTTTACAAACCAAACCGGGTACAATTATATCGTGGGCATACACTCAGCAGTTTTAACAGCCCTATACCCTCATTTGATACCACTTTGTACTGAAAAGCGCCTTTTCCTTGTTGGTATTTTACGAAACCAAACTGACTAAGTTTTAGGAGGGCATGACATGCAGTCAAGTCTAATCGGGAAAGTTGAAAAAGCCAAACTATACGCCCGTGAGCCTGAACGCATAACTTTTGGCGACTTCACAGTTACCATCCACGGCGATAACCACGATCATATCACCAGTTACCGGGATGGCTGCTGGACATGTAACTGCCCATTTTTTGAAACTAGAGACTGGTGCTCCCACACGATGGCCATGCAAAAGATTCTGGGGGTGATGCTCCCGGAAGAAGCCAGAAGCGAAGAGATCGAAACAGACTAAAATCTGTTGCCGTTCTGAAAGCTGGCGAGTCCATCTCCAGCGATAAACAGGGAGCCTGTGACAAGCACCAGGTCGCCTTTCGACAGATTATTCATGGCTTCACCCAGTGCTTCGTTCATACTGCTGGTTATAATGACTTCGCCAGCGTAACTGGTAAATACCCGTGCTATCCTCTCCGGCTCCATCGAACGCGGGTGGTTTGCACGGGTAACTATGATCCGTTGAAAGTATTTGCCCAGAAGGCTTGCCATCCCAGGCAGGTCTTTATCTGAAGAAACGCCAAACACCAGTGTTTTTCTACCGGTTATTGGCTCATGAGCGGCCAGATAATGCTTCAAAGCACCCATCAATGCTTTTACTGCTTCCGGATTGTGAGCTCCATCTATAATCACAAGCGGATCGGCACAAACAACCTGGAACCTGCCCGGCCAGTGCACTTCCTTGAGACCATTTTCAATCATTTCCCGCGTTATGGCTGGATGCTTCTCCGATAACTCTTCCAAAGCGGCAATCACGCAGCAAAGGTTGCCCGCCTGATAAGCACCCATCAGAGGTAGCTTTATGCTGTATTGATCTTTTAAAGTGGATACATCAAACAGCTGGAAACCGTTTTTATAACCAGCATGCCTACATTTAGTGCTTAGGCCAACCTCCACCAGCTTGGCTTCCTTTTCCAGGCAGGTATCCCGGATAACACGAGCTGCTTCTTCAGGCTGGTCGGCACTGATAACCGTGCATCCTGATTTGATGATACCGGCTTTCTCAGCAGCAATCAAAGCCAGCGAATTTCCGAGTACCGCCGTGTGGTCCAGGCCTATCAGGGTTATAACCGCAACCTCCGGGTCGCAAACGTTGGTGGCATCCAGGCGCCCTCCCATTCCGGTTTCAAGTACCTGAAAGTTTGCCCCGGCGCGGTAAAAATATAAAAAACCCATTGCGGTAAGCACCTCAAAGGTCGAAAGTTCTCCATATTCTGCACGGGAATTTATCTGGCATATTATCGGCTCGAGCTCAGCTACAATGTCTGTAAAATCTTGCCGGGTAATATCTTTGCCATTTACACAAATACGCTCGGTTACATCAATCAGATGCGGAGAAGTGTAGAGGCCGGTCTTATACCCGGCAGAAGAAAGCACACCTGCAATCATGGCCGATGTACTTCCTTTCCCCTTGGTACCGGCAACATGTATCGAAAGGGATTTAAGATGGGGATTGCCGAGCATTTCAAGCAACAGGTACATGCGCCTCAAATCAAAAAGCGCAGCCTGAGCCGGATCTGGCCGGGATTCAAAATTAACCAGACTGTAGAGAAAATCCAACGCTTTCTGATAGCTGTCTATGCTCATCTAATAACTCTCGTAAATAAATAAACCCGGCGCTTGTCCGGGCGTAATACGATGTTTGCCTGCCGATTATCCCCTGTCTACAGAAGAAACATCTGACGTGTTGATATTACCAAGCTCGGGATCTCCGAAATACTTCAAGTTGCTTGCTCCGGTTAAACCTGCGTCCAGCCTCCCGGTCAAGTTAACCACTGCAGAAGAAGCCCCACTTAGCCCGATCATCGCATCTTGGGCAACCATATCAGTCAGATCAACGTTTGAAGCGGAGCTGGCACTTATATTTATATTTCTGGCCTGACCACTGAGGGTTATCCGGCTGGCGCCGTGTGCATCCATCTCCATATCTTCACCCGTAAGGACCCCCTTTATACGGCTGGCAGTGCCAGCCTCAAGGGTAATATTGGCAGCTTTCAAGCCGGCAAACTCGATCGAACTGGCGCCACTTGCCGAAGAATGGAAATTGTGTTCCAGCTCAAAAGAAGAGATTTCAACCTCGCAGGCAGCGTAAGCACTAACTGAATAAACATCTGGCATCGCCACCCTGGCAACCAGAGCGCTCGGGAAATAACTATAGCCGGGGAGCATGTCTATCTTCAATGCTCCATCTGACTCGTTAACCCGTATAAATTCAAATAGATTATCGTCTGCGGTAATGCTTACGCTGTAAGTGCTGCCGCGCACAACTTCAACCTTAAAGGCAGAACTGGCTTCCAAACGGGTAAAATCCTGAAAATCAAATACGCGGTTAACGATCTTGCCAGATCCGCGTATAGCGCCATAACAACTACTGGCAAATAAACTAATTATAATTACAAATAAAGCAAAAACTATTATTGTCTTTTTTTGCACCCGCAACCTTCTCCCTGATAACAAAGCAAGCTGATATCTGTAATTATAACGGTTGCGGGTGTAAAACAAAAGAGTGCGTATTCACTCACCTAAAATGTTACCGAAGGGGGTATGATTCACTCAAGTAAGAATGTTACCGAGGTGAAGCATGCCTGATGAGGAAAAGATGAGCATTGACGAGAGAAGAAAGTATATGAGACT
>JAQUQL010000106.1:2500-3578 GCA_028716145.1 Dehalococcoidales bacterium | reverse complement strand
TAGATGGAACGATAGTTCCACTCGGCGTACTCCGAAGTGTCAAGGAAAGAACTTGCGTTGCCACGTGTATCTTTATGGTACCCGAATATTAACGGGTTTCCCTTTCGGCTCAATCGAGTTACGAAGAGCCTTAGGATCGACTAACCCTCAGTTGACGAACATTGCTGAGGAATCCTGGCCCTTTCGGCGGTGGGGATTCTAACCCCACTTTGCTGTTACTCCCGGCAGGATCTACAATTCTGACAGGTCCACTGGAACTCACGCCCCAGCTTCTGTCCTATCACAACGCCTCCCTAGCGAATCTCTTTCGAGTCCTAGAGTATCGGTATCTGGCTTAATCCATTCCATTATCGGAGCCATCAATCTAGATGGGTGAGCTGTTACGCTATCTTTAAAGGGTGGCTGCTTCTAAGCCTACCTTCCCACTGTTTTAGACTGATGACGTCCTTTAACTTATCCAGAATTTGTGGACCTTAACTCTAGTCTGGGTTTTTTCCCTAAGGGGACATGAGCTTACCCCAACGTCCCCGACTCCGAAGATCTACAACGCAAACAAGTTCGGAGTTTGACAGTATGCCGAGAGATTTCTCCCCCTAAACATTCAATCAGTGCTCTACCTTGTCTGCTATCTCCCTTCAGGCTAGACTGCGGCCTATTTAGGGAGGAACCAGCTGTCTCCAGCCTTGATTAGCCTTTCACTCCTATTCCAAGGTCAGAAGAACGAGTTGTACGTCAGAACCTCTTCGGGCCTCCACCAATCAATTGATCGGCTTCACCCTGCCCTGGAATAGATCGACTGGTTTCGGGTCTTTTGGTAGTGATTCCGGGCACTTTCACACCCCGTCCCTCAGAGTAAACTCTTGCGGACTGTTGATTTCTCTTTGATTACGAAATTGAATTCTTAATCTCACCACTACCAGAAACTCCCTGCCTCGTGCTTCAAGACGTACAGCATGACTCTAGTCCTCTTCTCTCGTACTAATGGATTACTCCATATTCCTTTAAGAAGAATCGCTCCTTTTGAGCCATGCATATCTTTCACTGTTTGGTTTCAGGTTCTTTTAACCCCCCTCTCGGG
>JAQUQL010000105.1 GCA_028716145.1 Dehalococcoidales bacterium | reverse complement strand
GACCCTCCAAGGGCCACTGAAGAAAAAATCGGATTTTGATTATCCTCTATCCTGCATCTTACGAACCCGCTTCCTGTTCTCCAGTAATCAAGCCCTTCAGTATCGGTAGCCTCGACAATATCCAACCAGTAGGGATTTTGAGTGTCGTACGAGGTCAGAGGCAGATACGCCCCTCCACAGATTCCAAAATACTGGCCGCTCTCAGAAAGAAAATTACGGACTTTCTCGTATCCGGCTTTACCCAGACCTGCATAGTAGCACTCACCTGCATCGGGGCTTCCGGGCACCAAAAATATGTCAAAATGAGAAAGCTTCCCGTCCCTGATTTCATGGTCATCCAACTGAGTAAATGAAAACCCGCCCTGCTCCAATACTTCGATTAATGGAGCTGAAAAATCGGCTCCTGCGCCCCTTCCGTTGTATAGTGCAATTCTAGAGGCAGTTATTTCCATTTTTGTATCTGGCACAGCTTCAACTGTTTCCCATATCATCCCATAAGACCTTAGCAGTTCGATAATCTCTTCCTTGCTTTCTGTTGAAAAACCACACTGGTAATAATGACCCTCCGGCCATATGGAAGTTTTTTCAAAACACAGGCCGTTAAGGTGCCATTTTATACTTACTCCTTTTTTTAGAAGTTCGTTCAGCACCTTGCTTGTGTTGCTGATACTCTTTTGGATTGATTCAAGACCTATGCGGTCAGTTGGAATAAAAATTTTGGCCACAGAAATTACCCCTGTCTTTTGTTTTCTTTGATCTTTGCCGTGTACAGTTCATAAATTTTAACAGTTTCCTCATCGGCTCCTCCAGACATTTTTGTGCCTATCACTAGGGCCACACAGCTTGCTGCAAATCCCGGAACAAGCTCATAAATATATGCAGACATACCACTGTAGTACCATGCTATTACGGTTACAAGCCCAACTATAATACTTGTAACTGCTCCGGTTTTATTGACATTTTTGCTGTAAAGACAAAATAGGACCAAGGGACCAAATGATGCTCCAAGACCCGCAGCTGCTAAGAGGGCAACAGCAAATACAAGGTCTGACTTAAGAGACATCAGGAATGCAAGGAGTGAGATAACGACCACTGCAATGCGTTCAAGATTTACGATCTTTGATTCGTCTACATTTTTAGCATGTTTTTTTACAATATTCGCACCGAAGGCGGCAGCTGCGACGATTACGTAGGCACTTACGGATGAGAGGATGGCGGCCATTACAGCAGCAGCAAAAAGCCCCAGCATATAAGGCGGGAAATAATCTTTTCCCATTGCGAAAAATATCTGTTCAGGGTCGCTTATCTCAGGGAATAGATATGCTCCGATCATACCGACAGCCACTGCGCCAAGAGTTGAAATGCTTACCCAGGTCGTAGCAATGAAAGTTGAGTCTTTTATCTCGCTACTGTCCTTGATGGACATGAAGCATGTAAGCACGTGGACCATCCCAAAATAACAGAGTCCGACGCTCAGTCCTCCCAGTATTATTGACAAAGACGGCAGCAACTCCGTCTCGCCGTTAAGGAATAGGAAAAAGTTGGGGTCTTTCAAAAAGAGACTTTCAACAGTGGGTGTAATTCCTCCTACTTTTAAAAGGACAGCAATCGGGACAAAAAGAAGTGCAAAAAACATAATACTTCCCTGAAAAAGGTTGCTCCAGCTGACGGCCATGTAGCCTCCAAGAAAGGTGTACATGACTACAATAACCAGACCGACAACTATTCCAACACTGTAATCCAGGCCAAATGTGGCATTGAGCAGCTTCCCACTTCCGATAATTTCTGCGGAAGCGTTTATTATCATAAATATTATTATTGCAACGCCTGAAACGATGGCGACAGTACCGCTTTTATCGTTGACACGTTTTTCAAAATACTCGGTTATTGAATAAACATTGTAAACTTCGGTTGCCACTCTGAGCCTGTTGGCAACAAAGATCCAGTTAAACATAGTGCCGAATATCAAACCTATCATGATCCAAATCGAAGCGAAACCGGCAGCGTATGCTGCTCCCGGAAGTCCCATCAGAAGCCATCCGCTCATGTCAGATGACTCTGCAGATATTGCCGTGACCCATTTGTTGTTTGATCTTCCTGCGAGTGTATAATCGGAATATGATTTTGCCCGCAGGTAAGTTATCACGCCTATTGCAATCAGAATAACGATATAAAGGACAAATGTAATTGCACTTATCAACAAAGCAGACACCCCCTATTAAAAATTAGCTTTTTTGTAAAACAGATAAGAAATCACGATGCTGCTCCACACGGGCAATACAAACAAGAACCATTTACCTGCAGAAACCATTTTTATACCTCCTTTTCAGAAATCGATTTTGAATATTTTTCATCCTAGTGTCATAATATCAATCTAGTGAACTGTACTTCAATAAGAAGAGATGTTTAATATTTTGACTTAAGTACACTTATCATCAGAACATGTCTTCGCATGTAGTACAATCTTGATTTTCTATACTATGGTTTAGAAAATATTGGAGGTACCTCTGTGAAAATTGGTGAATTCAGCGATCTTTTTGGTCTAGCACCCGAAACTGTACGTTATTATGTAAATAAAGGACTGCTTGTTCCCGTTTCCAAAAATGAAAGGTATGATTTCGACAATGTTGATGTGGATGACATGCGTCTTCTTATGAAGCTGAAGTCATTTCGTTTTTCGCTCTCGGAAATTCATAGGATAATGTCCCTAAGGCGATTGAGTAATTTTGACAGCAAAAAAGAGCTTATGGATTATATCGACATACTTAACCACCAGAAAAAAAATATGCTTCTTGAAAAGAAAGAGATCGATTCGATCATTAACGCAATAAAACATGAGATTGCATCTGCAACAGGCAAACATAATCCTGTCGAAAAGAAAAAATACGGAGTACCATTGGTATTCCTACAGTATCTGGCATGCCCTAAATGCCAGGGAGAACTTAAAATCAGCAACTGCAACATTGAAAAAGATCATATTCTTTCCGGAGATCTGACATGTACTTGTGGTTTCAAAGCAGAGATAAAGAACGGTATTCTTATAGGAGATTCAGGAAAGATCAGCAAGTATGACTGGCCGGATCTGGAGCGAAACTGTTACCGCCTTATGAACCCAACTTTGATATCATATATGCATAAAGCATATCATTGGATGCTCGAAAAACTCAGGCAGAAAAACATTAAAGGCAAGGTCGTCCTAGAGGATTTTATAAATAATTATTGTTTCTGCCAGATGAACTTCGAACTAATGGATAAAGATGCACTTTATATAATTACGGACAAATATCCTGAAATAGTAGCAGTCTACAAAGGCTTGATCGACAAACTCAGTCTTGAACACAATATAATTTACATAGCCTCTGCAAGCAATATGCTTCCCTTGAAATTCGGATGTGTAGATTTGTATATCGATTTGGATTCTGCAAACGAATACGCTCTATACAACGATGGATATTCTACCGAAGCATTAAAAAATTATTTTAATAAAGATTCTTCCGCTTTGGGGCTTTTCTTTTCGTTCAAGCCTAAGAGCTCGTCTTTTGCTGAGTTGCACAAGCAGTTCCCGGAAGCTTGGGAGAAAAGCTATGACATCTCTTATTTCAGGCAGCATCTTAGA
>JAQUQL010000104.1 GCA_028716145.1 Dehalococcoidales bacterium | reverse complement strand
CTGGTATAGGCCTCCCGCCATTTTCCAACTTTTCTTCATCTGTTCTTTCTATGGCATAGTAGTATGTGGATGGATTTAGCCCTACGATTCTTAGCACCAAAGCTGCTTCATATCCTTCATTAACCCACTTGATGGAAGTTTCTATCTTGGAGGTAATGGAATTTTCGTTTTTTTTAAAAGCTCTCTTAAAATCTCTATTTCAAGCTCTTTTTCCCCAAGAAGCTTCTTTAATTGACCATTCTGATCAATCGCCTTTTTTACTTCCTTTGGGTCGTTTATCAAATCAGGAGATGCTTGCAGAGCTTTTCTTGTCATATTCTTTATAGGGTCTGGTTTTTCTGCCCGAACCCACCTTGCAACAATAGAGGGACTTATATTATGCTTTCTCCCGACAAGGCTTGAATTTCCTGTCTCTAACGCTTCCTTTACTACTTGCTTTTTAAATTCTTCTGAGTGTTTTCTTACTCCCATTTTCCTTCTCCCCTTCGCTTATTTATATTATATAAGCTTTGGGTCTAATTGTCCAAAGTGATTAGGGGGCTTAAGAGATAATATAAATCCGCATCAACATTAATCAAGGGAGTCGTCATTTTTACTACCCGATTGATTTGCCCTTTGTCAAAAGCGTCTGTTAACATATGATCACCTATTATACCTCATAATTATACCTCATAAATTATAAAAAACAACACCAGTATAAGAGAGAGCAATCTGCGCTGCAGCTATTTTTTAAAATTTTGGGCCAATCAACAGCATCGGCATGCTCTTTTGCCATTGGCACCTCGGCTTGATAGCCTCATATTAAGCCCTTCTTCTATATATTAGGCTGTTTTTTAAGGTGCAAAATCTCATCTCCGGCAGGCAGCAATGAATTTCTGCAGGCTAAAGCCGCCATCCTGTGGATTACCTCATTTCATCCTGTTTATTTCTTCAATCTACGCCGTTTTCAAACTTCGCATCAACTCCGGATTAGACTGCCTTATTCTTCCTAACGCCACCACCAACATGACCAGAAGACCCAAGCCTACTCTCAGCCTCATCTTCTTTATTCCACGAATAGTGTGCTTTTCAAATCCATATACATTGTCGATCCTGCTGTTGACTCTTTCCACTGACGTCCGGCATTTGTAGAGCCGGTCCCATTTGTAGCTGGAACGCGCCACAGGAGTGAACCGCCTCCTGTCTTCCTCAAGCCTGATCCTGACCGATTTATTGTAGTATGGGCATTTGTCACATCCTTTGCATTTGATTCCGTTGCTCTTAACCGGACATATATATTTCAGTGCTCCCCGGTCTTCTTCGAATCCTCCGAATCCCATTGTATGCCGTTCGCCTTCTGCAGGATCGTAACAATAAATACATCCGTAATTATCATAGCCTATAATGTTTTGCCTGCCTTCAAACATCTTTACTTCCTTTTTGTTTCCCCACATGTTCCGCATATCAATAACAGGCTTTATTCTGTAGTCGTTCCATAAATCTTTTATGATTTCTTTGTCATCATAACCCCTGTCGCCAAGAAAATATTGGCACCGCTTGAGTATATCCTTATGTTTTCCTTCAATACCATTGACCAGTTTTTTGGCCTCAGGGATTTCAGCTTCGCTTGCCCTGGTCACATTGAATGCCACCGGTAATTCATATACCGCGTCAACTATCAGATGGATCTTATATCCGAACCACTTTACTGTCTTTTCCCATTTGCTTCCGTCTTCGTTCTCACCATAGTATTTCTTTATCCCTGTGTTGGCGTCTGTGTCCCTTCTTCCGTCCGGCGTTGTGTTTTTGTTCTCTGCCGGCGCGTAGGAGGATACTGCTTTTCCGTCTACTGCCAGCATCCTGCCAAAGTCCGGCAAAAGCCTGACTATGGCATCCAGTACATTATCGAATATCTCATCTATCAGTTTCTGCTCCTCCATCAGGTTTTGCAGAAACCTGGTATAATTCCAGGATCCCGGTACCTTTGGCATGCTTCCCGTTATATTGCCTTCTTCATCCCTGATTTCCCGGTACTTGCGGAATCCGCATAAATATCTCAGCTGGGCATTCCTTTTCAGTTCATCAATTAATCCTTCAATACTTGCATGCCTGTATATTATGCCTGCCAGCACGGAATTCCACATTGCTCTTACCGGATAGTCGTCCCTTCCGTTGCCTCTCTTCTTCTCAAGCCTGCTCATAAGTTCTTCGTCCGGGATATTATCCATTACCATTTTCAATGTTTCCAAATCACCGAGGTCCTGAAAATTTATTGCGTCGAATATTGTAATTTGTGGTATAATTGCCATTGCAGGTGAGCCCCCTTCAAAGTGTTTTTGTTTGTTAATCAACTACATTATACACTTATACCGGGCGGGTTTCACCTGTTTTTTATATATTATGCCTTAAATATTTAATTTATTTAATATATTACTAAATAACTTATATATGGTATTCGCTTCTGAGGTTTCAGCAGGGGGCACTCCGGAAGGATGCACCCCACATCCTTTGCATAAGCTCCATCGCGTTAACCTGCAAGAGCTTATGCCGGACGCGATTGCCGGCACTCCATGGCGTCCCCGGAGTGCCCCCTCAGGTTACGCCATAATACACCTGACAACTGGGGTGAAATTTCGTTATTAATTTGTCAATACGCCTGTAACCCCTGTTTCTTGGTCCTGTTCTGGGGTAAAGTTCTTTTTGATGGCTCTGTAAGCCTTTATTTTCAATGTTTATCAGCTTCGCAAATAGCTCGGAATATTCAGCAAATAAAATGACAAAAAACCTATAACAGCTTTTGTACGGACAACATTTTTCATACTTTCTTTGTCATATGAATATGGGCGTCGGCGACGGGCAGTTTGCGCCTGGCTACGCAGTCACCCGTGAGGAAATTGCGATCATCTTCGCGAACTTTTCCAAAGCCACCAGATACACCCTGCCTGTCAACCGTACCGCTGCAATCTATGCGGACGATTCCAGGATTGGCAATACCTACAAAACAGCAGTAACGGCCATGCAGCAGGCAGGCATCATGACGGACGGCGGCAGCAGGTTTAACCCCAAGGACAGCGCCACCCGTGGGGATATGGCTGCCATGCTACACCGCTACATCAAACTGACCATTGATCCTGCCACCGCACAGGGCTGGGCGAAAAATGCTACCAGACAGTATCTCTACTGCAAGGACGGCAAGGTCCTCACCGGCACACAGACCATCGACGGCATGAAGTATTTCTTCAACACGGATGGAACGCCGAAAACCGTCTGGGTCAAGGATGGCGACAACTGGCACTTCTACTCCGAGAACAAGGTTGCTATAGGCTGGCTGGATATCCGCGACAAACGCTACAACTTCACCAAGGACGGCCTAATGGTGTTCAGCAAGTGGTATTCAATGGTTTCCTTGCCAAAAACACTGCAATGGACGGCTGCGAGATAGACAGAAACGGTGAGAGAAAGTTGAAGGGCCACAAATATTGACAAAAGCACAGTCGGACAGGAAATTTTCTGTCCGACTGTGCTTTCCGTATTCAGTTTGCTTTTCAAAATTGTCCCTATGACACCGTGGGCTTACCGGCATGCTTTTTTCGTTTTTTTTGCTTAAGCTGTAGGCAGATAGTTCCCGGACGCCCTCCTCATGTCAAGGTCGGCCTTTCCGAGAGCGTTGAGTATCCTGTCCCGTTCTTCATTTCTTTTT
>JAQUQL010000103.1 GCA_028716145.1 Dehalococcoidales bacterium | reverse complement strand
CGAGGTTTGAAACAACAGCCATTATCCCGGTTGCCCCTATAGAACGGCCGGTTATATCAGCCCGGCTTGCGGTAGCCAGTTTTTCCTCCAGGTGGAACGAAACCTGGTCTGCCAGCTTGCCAGAAGTGGTCACCAGTACGGATTGCGCCATTGAATCATGTTCTGCCTGAGCCAGTATTTCGTCAGCAATAAAGCCCGGGTTACTCATCTCATCGGTGATAATCAGCACCTCACTCGGACCCTGAAGCCCATCGATGTCCACTGTTCCGAACACCTGTTTTTTCGCAAGCATCACAAATACGTTACCGGGCCCGCAGATCTTATCCACCGCTGGAACTGTCTGGGTGCCGTATGCCAGTGCAGCAATTGCTTGAGCTCCACCAATCGCAAATATCCGGTCTGCACCAGCGATACTGGCAGCAGCCAGAGTTATGTCTGGAATTTTTCCGTCTTTTCCGGGCGGTGTTGCCAGCACGACTTCCTTAACCCCGGCACATTTGGCTGGAATCGCTGTCATCAACACTGAGGAAGGATAAGTTGCACTGCCACCGGGAGCATAAACACCCACTCTGCGCAACGGGATATTAACCTGGTAACAACCGTTTACTTCTATTTTATTTACGATTGCATTACTCTGGGCATCATGAAACTGTTTTATGCGCCTGGCAGCCTGCTCTAACGCGGCATACACTTTCGGTTCAACCCGCCCAACTGCTGCTTCAACCTCGCTACGGCTAACTTCCAGGTGTTTCATATGAACACCATCGATCTTACTGACCAGCTCGAGTATAGCTTCGTCTCCGCCGAAGCGCACTTTTTTGATAATTATGTCTACGGCTTCTTCAGCAGTGCCTACACCAAAGGTATCCAGCAAGCTCTGCTTTAAACGAGGGCTAAGGGTATGCTGACAGCCTGCTAATCTTCTATCCAGCAGTCTGGAAGCCTCCTGGAACCCTTCTACTCGTTTCATATCAGCCTTCAACCAATCCTTTTTTTAACAATTCAACCAGTTTATCAACTATAGTCTTTTTAGCCGGATTATTTTCAATGTCTTTCCTGCCGATAAGGCATGCTGTAGAGATAAAGAGGGTATCGATAATTTCGAGGCTATGCCTGGCAATCGTACCGCCGGTTTCAGTGTTTTCTATGAGCATGTCGGCATCTTCCGGTATGAATGCCTCAGTCGCGCCAAAGGTCGGGATAATACAGTAACGCCCAAGACGCTTTTCCTGAGCATACCGATCGGCGATATTGATATACTCTGTAGCGATACGGTATGGCTTGTTGCTGTCCTTCATAACCGAGGGCAAAGCGGATATGTCTTTTATTCCGAGCTTGCCATCAACTACAGCCACGATTCTTACTTTACCGTATTTGAGATCAACCAGTTCAACCAGAGGACTGGTTGGAAAACGGTAAAGATGGTCAGTAAGCCAGTCCCGACCGGTAATAGCCACATCGAATCTGCCATTTGCAACCTGAAGAGGCATATCCTGCGGACGTATAACTTTTATGGCCAATCCGTCGATATTGGAAACCGGGCGCCTGTTGCCTGTAGCCGATGGATAATCAGCTATCTCTATACCAGCCCTGTCCAGAATCTTTCTAACATGAGACTGCTGATGCCCGTCTGGCAGGGCAAGACGTACAACACCAGGATCCCTCGGTATATTTATGTTAACCTTTGGCTCGTCACAAGAAGCGTCGTTTTGTACGGATTTACCAGTCTTGTTGCTCTCACCCAGAGACATAACCGACGATATGGCAGACGACAGGTCCTTTTGCATAAGGCTCTTACGGTTGGCAACAAGCATCGCCTGTGAAAATAATACCTGTTGCAACGGCTTTAAACCACGGCTCACGACCTCATTACGGCTGGAAGCTGAGATTATTACCACATCAGCATCATCAGGCGGGTACCCCTCTGCTCCACCCCATACCGGGAATATTAAAAAGTGCCTCAGGCGAAGAGATGCCGCAAATCCCTGGGCTATATTTGGATACTCGGTAGCAATACGGATCGCGGTGTTAGCTTGCTGCAAGTCCTTTATGGTTTTAAATGGGCTCCCGGGTGCAACAGCTGCAAACAAAAACCGACCCCCGTAATCGAGCGGTTTCAGCTTCACCAGCGAGCTGGAAGGGTACCTGCTTATGAGTTCCTCAATCCATTCCCTTGAACATATTCCTATGTCATAATTTCCAACCGATACCTGAATCGGAATATCTTTATCCTGAAGTATCTTGATCTGAGAACCCGGAAATTTATCTGCTTTTAGCCGATACAGTCGGGCGCTTTTTGAATAATCATCAAGGCCCCACCCTGCTCTTTGGAGCATCTCAGATGTTTCACCAAGAAGGGGCCCCTTGGGGAGGGCGATTCTAAGCAAATTCAACCCCCTTGGCAAGTGCTGTGCACAATTCCTGGGCAGATGATGCATGGAGACGCTTGCCAGTAACGCTATCTAAAAGCATGTAATCACGAGGTGCCTCAGTCACATCAATACTGAACCTGCTCCCGGCGTTTTCACAGCCTTCGGATTCAAGGATTACCCCGAACCCGTTTTCTCTCAGCAATCTTGCCAATTCCAGTGCACTGGACGTACTGCCACTGGGAGTTTTAACCATCAATACCTGCTCCTGGGCTTTATCCGGCTTTTTGCACATGGAAAGCTTGATCATCTGATCCATATATAACCCAAAACCCGCCGCTGGTATTTCCTTTCCACCCAACAGGCCAACAAGGTTGTCATACCTGCCTCCCCCTCCGATTATCTCCTCTCCGGAGAGTATGTGAAATATAATACCGGTATAATATTCATAACCTTTGGCGGCAGCCAGATTGATTTCGCATTCAACTCCCAGGGTTTGTATAGCCTCAGTTACTGCAATGAAGTCGTCTATCACACATTTCGCCCCGGAAAGAGCTTCGTCCAGAAGGGCTCTTAAATTTTTCAGATACTCGGTTGATTTTCCCTGCATCCCCAGCATTAAGGAAAACAGCCGGGCAAGCTGCGGATTGGCTTCTTTCACTTTTTCAATTGCACTCTCGTTTCCATCGAGAAGCTCATCAAATATACTATTATATTCATCAGCCTCAAACCCGGATTGCTCAAGTAAAGCGGCAATAAGCCCGGAATGAGAAAGCCTGACCCTCACGTCAGGTATACCAAGCCGATTTACGACTTCCATCGCCACTGCTACCAATTCCCCATCGGCAAGGGCTGAGCTGGATCCAATAAATTCTGCTCCCATCTGCCAGCGTTCCCGGTTTTTCTTACCGGTATCGTCAAACATAAAGGTATTGGCAATGTAGCAAAGTCTGGCCTGCGCACTTTCGGCCATACATTCTGAATACATGCGTGTAACCGGTATGGTTGCATCCGGCCTCAATACGACTCTTTCGCCGCTCCATCCATCCCAGTCAAGGAAAGAATAAGTACGCCTCAGTTTTCCGGGGGTCAAAGTGCCGGCAGAAGTGAAAAGATACAAGTATTCAATGGATGGCGTACGTACTTCCTGGTACCCCCAACCGGAAGCGGTTTGCAGAAACGCAGACTCTACTTTTCTAAAATCTGCCATTTCCTGCGGCAACATGTCTTTAAATCCTTTACAACGTTGAATCATTTATCACAACCTTTCTATCCTTAAAAACCCGTCAATTCTACAATAGAACAGGGCTTCATTCAACTTTATT
>JAQUQL010000102.1 GCA_028716145.1 Dehalococcoidales bacterium | reverse complement strand
GCCCACCATCCTTTACAGATTCCGAACCACTTGCCCGCGCTATGATTGTAAACGGGGCATTGTATTCTGCTTTGGTGATATTCCCATCCTCAATATACAGACGCTTAAGCACTGTTTCGCATAGCAGTCGCTTCTGATCGAAATTGCCGTTCTCATATAGGAAATCAAACTGAGTAGCCAGCTCAAGAGCCACCTCAAAGTCAGCTTTGACCAGGTGCTGGCGCTGCCGGATGCTTTCTATCATATTGTTCAGTCTTGATCTCTCAGCCTCGATATTTGCACGGTGCTCTTTAAAATCTGAAAGTGATATCTCCTCTTCCATATACAGCTGTTGAAGGTTCTTCTCCATGCGTTCCAGCTTGGCCAGCCGCGTTTCAGAAGCCTTGAGCTGGCCCTCGCCATCCAGTTCAGCATTGAAAAAACGCGACAGCTCATTACGTAGGTCCTGCCTGGTATCTTCGGTAATGGTCAGACGCTTGAATATCTCCGGTATCTGTTCATCGATTACCCGGCTGTTGTAATAAACCTGAGAGCCATTTACTTTCCTTCGGCTGCGGTAGTAACTCAGCTGCTTTCTGTTATTGGTCTCTACCCAGCACTGAGAATCAGCATCAACCGAATATAAAAGCCCGGCAAGAAGGTACTTGTGCCGCTGGGTGCGCTGCTTGTTCTTATCATGAGATCTAAGCACCTGCTGCACCTGGCTGAATGTGTCGATATCAATTAGTGGCTCGTGTTTTCCCCTGGTTGGTACATCACCGGCCTTTAACCAGGTCTCACCTATATAGAAGCGGTGGTGGAACACGTTGCTCCAAGCCTGTTTACCGATACGGTTGCCCTTGCGGGAACGTATCCCGAGCGAATAAGCGTGATCTACCCACTCATCCAGTGTCCACTTGCCGGTGGCAAACTCCCTGAAAGCCCGGGTGACGAAGGGGCCCATATCCGGATCTACCTCTATCCAGCAGTGCTTCTCATCATGGCAGTTCAGGTAACCCAGTGGAGCCTTCTTGGGCCAGCCGCCGATCTCAACACTCCGCTGCATGCCCTTCTTGACTTCAACTGCCAGGTTCTTGGAATACCACGAGCTTATCACCTGCATCATGCGCCGGCTGATATATCCGGCTGGAGTCGAGGCATCACCTGGTTCACTGACGCTTTCAAGGATAATACCCAGCTCCTCAAGTTCCTTTTCATATATAACAAAGTCATAGTCATTACGTGCAAAGCGGTCCAGCTTATGAACGATTATCACGTCAAACTTTCTGGCTCTTGCCTGGGAGATCATTTCCTGAAACTGCGGCCTCTTATCCGTCCTTGCGCTTTCTCCGGCATCGACAAACTCGCCGGCTATATCCCAGCCCTTGCCCTGAGCATGATAGCGGCACCGCTCGAGCTGGAAAGGGATGGAAAGGTCTTTCTCTGCCTGTTCATCAGTTGATACCCTGGCATATATGGCTGCTCGCTTATTATCCATAATACTCACCTTCTTTCCGGATTCTCCACATGCAACTTGAATACTGCCCGCACTGGCTGCCGGCCGGGCAGGCACCATCACCGTTAACGATTATCGGGTCTAGGCTTTGGACCTGGTATGATATGATATCGTATTTATAATCTGGCACTGCTATCATTACCGCCCGGTAGATTTCACCTTTTTCCGAATACAATGGCCTTACCATAATCGCCGGGAAACCGTCTATAAGAGGCTTGCGCCACAGCATGGACTGGCCACTCTTTAAGGCAGCGCATACCAGTGAGCCCGTTTCAGGGTTCTTGTTTCTTACCGGTACGTATTGCCTGCCGCAAAGCTGTCTTACCTGCCGTGCCTTATCGGTTTTTATCACCACAGTTGCAGTGAAGTTTTGGTTATGCTGCCAGTGATGCCCGTTACCGTTAGCGTTTAGCTCATACAGGGCACCAACCAGCGGTATATTATTGAAATGCTCCCCTATGGCAATAAGCAGGCACTGGTGAGAAAGCTCCAAGGCACACCCCAGTTTTACCAGATCAAAGCCGGTATCAACTGCCTCCCTGATAAAGTAATCCGGTGGAATGAGGGCTGCTGCTGCAAACCGGTCGGCCGAGCGGCAGATACTCTGTTTACCAGGCAGTACAATTTCCGGATTTATCATTTTCAGGCTCTTGTATATCACCTCAAACAGTTCGTGAAAGATATCAAACTTCTGGGTCTGAGCCCGGTCCCTGGATGAGTAGTGTATATGCCACTGTCCCCTGGCCAGCATGTTAACTCCACCGGTATCAAGATAGTCAACTCCAGAAATTTCAATGCCAAGGCTACTGATTATCTCACAGGCGGCTTTAACGCTCGGAGTCCGGGTGATGCCGAAATAATCCCGAAACATCTCGCCCAGGCATGCCGGATCAACCAGTCCTGAGCCAGCTTCCTCGGCTAATACCTTTTGGTAGAAACCTGCCAGTTTTGAGTTCAGAGTATTCATGACTTTACGGTGTAATAAGCATTTTCCCTGTAAGTGTTTGGTAAACGAGTATAATCCCCCTTTTAGCCTCAAGCGAAAGGCCCTCACTTCTGATGCGGTTGCCGAACTTGTAATCCGGGTCACTCATCACATACTGAAAAGCAGCTTCAACACGTTCATCTTCGGTGGCGGTTACTTCGGGTTCATCAAAGTACCCGGCTCGAAGCATCATCTCTCTTACCGTAACCCTGTAGGCTAAAGCCAGCTTCTTCAAGATATCCGGCCTGGGTGGTGGTTTGTCTCCCTGCTCAAGCTGGGAAAGGTAAGCATTAGACACACCGTATTCCCGCTCTACATCTCTTTGTGACATCTTGAGCTGTTTACGAAGCTGCCTGATATACTCCCCAAAGCTTAACTCCTCCATATACCCCTCTCATCTATGTCAGTCGGGCAAATACTAGCATAATAAAAGCGGTGTATCAAGCAGCAGACAGGTACAATTTACGTATAAATGCTTGACAGGTCAAAAACCCACTTTTATAATGGCTCCATGAACGCAATTGAACCCGCACTCGAAGAACTTTTCAGGCATAATGCCAGTTTACTGGCTGCCTGCAAAGACTTCGGCTGGGGGACAATTGAAATTGCGGTTAAGGATGGCAGGCCGGTGATGATATCGGTAAGACGAGACATTAAATTAAGCTAGCGCTTTAAGCCGAATCGAAAACGATAGGCGCCTTGCGGGACTTACATATAGTCCCCGGGCGCCTTTTTTATTTCAAAATCAAAACCAAAGGAGTCAAACATGGCAATCAGGGTGAGAATAAAAATCAGCACTCTTAAGAGGGCAATTGCACTACTAAACATGTCTCAAAACGCATTTGCCAGGGCAGCCGGCATCAGCCCTTCATATCTGGCTGAGGTCTTGAAAGGGCCCAAGCTGCCTTCACCGGCAACCCGTAAAAGAATGCTTGAGGTACTTTCAGGGTATGCCTTTGATGACATCTTCTACATCGAGGATGGAGAAAGTGACCAAAGGCACTAGCCAAAATTCGTTCCTTTCTGGCAATCGTCCAGAACCACCGCCAGCGGTCCGAGCTCGCTTGAGGACCCTGTGCGAACTGGCGGTTGCTATTGGCTATGAAAGGGGACTAATCGGCACTAACCATGGCGCTGTTATAGAACATGAGAAGCAGGCAACTAACCATAAACAATCAGATGAAAGGAGGAGGACCACATGATATCACCAATGCTTGCACAGAAACTCAAGGAGCTGGGGAGATCACTTGGTAAGGCGTAAGAAAAAGAAAGACAAACGCCATCTCATCACCCTTTACGACTGCGCTAACGCCAGGGTAAAGGGTGAGTGTATTTATTGTGATAAGGGAGTCAGCCTGAGC
>JAQUQL010000101.1 GCA_028716145.1 Dehalococcoidales bacterium | reverse complement strand
CCGAGTGTATTCAAACCCAACGATTTTGGCACCTGTATAGGTTGTAAACTTGTACAGATGATTTTTGTACCAGAGGCCTATCAGGAAACCATCAAAGTATCTGCCCAGCCAGGGAACGTTGGCAACTGAAACCATAAGGGAGTTGCCCGGTTCCTCGAAGTGATTGGTTTGAATCCAGATATGGTAGCTGGGGAAAGAACGTCCCCAGTCCTTTTCTATGTAGCCGCGCCCGCCGGTAAAATCTATTTCTTTATTGTAAAACTGGAGGCTGCCTTCTATCGTGTGGTCGAAGCTCACAACCCCATGGTAGCACTGCATAAACGGCACAAAGGCATACCAACCCATTGCCCCGGGCGAAAATAGCGAAACCGGCCAGGGTTTTGCGTCCTTGAAAGTAAGAGCCCCGTGGATGCTCGTGCCGTTTGCCTCGATATTTACTTTTATCCCGGAAGGGCTAAAGAAGCTTTTGCCTATTCTTACCTCCGGTTTGTCCGCCGAAAACCAGAACTCGCTCAAATCATATTCAAAGTCGTTGGAATAGGTGCCGGAATTATCCAGAAACTGGATGAAGGCATGGGAATTGCGCCCGTCCGGGCTGAAGGATACACCGGGGATGAAAGCGCCCACCATCTCTTCCTGCCGGTTGGCAATCTTGTAATACCAGCCTTCAAAGTAGCCCTTCATGTGGTATTTGCCCTGGTAGACAGCCGGTTTCCAGGTTGTGCAAAACATGCATGTTCCTCCTGCTCTGCTGGGAAGAAGTGACGTTAATTTACCACAAAAGGTAATTAATAATTAAATGTATTAATTGGTTGGTAAATAAAATAGACCGGAGTTTTCTTGAAGCCTGCGATTCAGCCACTGGTGGTATGGCTCTGTTCATACTGACAACTTTCTTGTGTTACGGCGGGCGCTATTACGTAAAAGATCCTTCGTCGGGCGTTCGCCCGACTCGAGGATGACACAAAAAAGGTGTGGATGACATAGTAGATGGGTTGTGCCCTTGTTCCACCGGTTGTGGTAATATAACTCATAAAAACTGATGAAAGGTTAAAATAGATGACCAACAAAACTTATTCTGCTCCCCCACCCATGACCATAGACCCGGAAAAGAAATACACCGCTACAATAGAAACCGATAAGGGAAACATCGTGCTGAGCCTGTATGCCAAAGATGTTCCCAAAACAGTAAACAACTTTATGTTTCTGGCACGGGATGGCTATTACGACGGGGTTACTTTCCACCGGGTGATAGCGGGTTTCATGGCCCAGGCGGGAGACCCAACCGGCACTGGCTGCGGCGGGCCCGGCTACACTTTTGAAGATGAGTTTTCCACACACGCCCATGTTACCGGTGCGCTTTCCATGGCAAATGCCGGCCCCAATACCAACGGAAGCCAGTTTTTTATTACCTATTCTCCCCAGCCCCACCTGGATAACCGCCACTCCGTCTTCGGCAAGATGACGAGCGACATGTCCATCCTGGAAAGCATCAAAAAGGGAGACGTAATCAAAACCATCACCATCACCGAAGAATAACTTTTCAACGGCTGTTTTTGGATACTATGCCGGCCTGCACTGCTTTTTAGTGGTATTTAGCAGGCCGGTTTTTGCGCCCGGGTGGTAATCAGCGTGCTGGTGTAATTGGGTAGAACCTCACCCTCATCCGGCCGGTAGTTATCCTCAAAAAACCCGGTTATATAAAACCCGGCTTTTATCTGCCCGCCGATCTGGTCTTCGAGAGAATGGCCGAACTCAAGGGTATCCCACTCTCCCCTCACCTCCAGGCGGTCCGGGTCGTCCATATGCTCGAGGTCTGAGTACGGAACCGCATATTTGACCTGAAGTATGCCCTGCTGTTCCAGCTTGAGATCAAACATATACATTATCGGGTTGCAAAACCCGGCTATCAGAGTCCCGCCGGGCTTAAGCACCCGGTAGCATTCCTTCCACACCGGCAAAACATCCGGCACGAAAAGGTTGGAGGTGGGGTGGACAACATAATCAAAGGCGCCATCCCCAAACGCTGAAAGATCGCGCATATCCCCTTCTACCAAACGCATCTTCAAACCCTCTCGCTGTGCAACCATCCTGTCCTGGGCTAACTGGCGGGGAGAATTGTCCAGTACGGTTACATGCGAGCCGGCAGCTGAGAGAACCGGCCCCTGCTGGCCACCGCCGGAGGCCAGGCATAAAACCTTAAGCCCTTCCATCGAAGGAGGGAACCAGTCCCGCGGTACCGGTTTTAAGGGCGTCATAACTATTGACCATTCACCCCGCCGCGCCTTTTCGATCACTTCCGGGGATACCGGCACAGTCCACTCATTTTTATTTTCCACCAAACGGTCCCAGGCACTTCGGTTATATTTGCGGATATCCATACTTCTCCTTGGTTCTTACGTTAACCATCAGTATTATTCCAGGTTTAAAAACATGGGAGGAACCGCCGTGAGCGGCAGCTGTAAAGCCTTTATCATGTCTATTGCATTGCGCGGAGCGTAAGCCTGCCAGTGGTTATTAAAGTAAACAAATGTTAGCCCATGCTGACCGGCACGTTTTAGCTGCTCTGAAAGCTGGGTTATCTCCTCCGGTGAATAGAGGTATTTGTAGCGCGTTTCAACATTGCCCTTCCACCACATCTCACGGTTGCGCCCATGCAGGCGAAAGTAGCTGAAATCTGCCGTCTGCGGAAGCTCCTGTGCTACCGATGAACTGAACTTTGGCTCATCAATTCTAACCCAGCAGGCATTGCGTTCCCGTAGAAGGCGCGGTGTTGCCGGGTCATCACTCCAGCTGCGGTGGCGCAGTTCAACTGCCAGGCGGTAATCCTTAAAGCCTTCGGCAATAATCGTCAATACATGCTGGTTTTGGCGCGTGTTGGTAAAACCGGGTGGAAACTGGGCAAGCAGTGCCCCCATACGTCCGGCTTCAGCTATCGGCTCTATCGAATATTTAAAAAGTTCTATATCGGCTGTTGAGAAACTTGTTTCCCGCCCGGTAGCAGCCGCATACATATCCGGGTGGGTAAACTTCTGCCAGAGCTTGACGGAGAAAAGAAAACCATCCGGGGTATTGGCTACCCAGTTGGCAGAAACCTTCTGGTCCGGCGGCCGGTAAAAGGAACTGTTTACTTCCACCGTGTTGAAAAAGCCGGAATAATATACAAGCTCATTTGAAGTTCCCGGCGGATAGAAGTGCCCCTTCCAGGTCCCTTCCCCACGCGGATAGCTCCAGCCGGAAGTGCCTATAAATAATGTATT
The DNA here is from genome assembly GCA_028716145.1 of Dehalococcoidales bacterium. GTDB lineage: Bacteria > Chloroflexota > Dehalococcoidia > Dehalococcoidales > CSSed11-197 > CSSed11-197. The sequence continues at coordinate 620 of JAQUQL010000101.1, read as the reverse complement.
TTTACCTGCCATAACCGTTGTAATTATAACGGTTTAAACTGGCTAAAAACAGGGGAATGTGAGTAATTTTGCAGGCATAACCGGTATTTTTGTGCGGATAAGGGCATTGTATTTGCCGGGTGCAGTTGAGAGCGGGCGGTAAATTCGATTGACTACGTTTAACTTACTGTGCTAAATTACCCCACAACTTGTTAAGCAGGGTTAGGCTGAAAGTGCTCCAGCTTGAACGCTTTTGGTGGGATTCTACCGGTAAAGAAAATCAGCGGAGAAAAACAGTGAAAAAACGCTTTTTATCAGCAGGGTTGATCCTGGTTTTACTTGGCCAGTTCCTCCTGGCAGGCTGCAACGGCTCACAGGGAGATGTTTATGAACTTTCCTACTCTAACTTCTTCCCTTCTACTCACCTTAATTCCATCCTGGCAGAAAAATGGATAGAAGAGATTCAGGACCGCAGTGAAGGCAGAATAAAGATCAACTACTACCCGGGCGGAACCCTAACCGCCGCAGCTGGAATTTACGATGGCGTTGTGCAGGGCATCAGCGACATTGGCATGTCCTGCTTTTCCTACACGCCCGGCCGGTTCCCGGTTTCAGAACTGGTTGACCTGCCTCACGGATAC
>JAQUQL010000100.1 GCA_028716145.1 Dehalococcoidales bacterium | reverse complement strand
GCCCGTTTTTACGTTGGGCTGTTTTCGTATGGGCGGGCTCTAATCTTAAAAAATTCTTCACTTCGTTCAAGAATGACTCTTTTTTACGAGAGAGCCATCACATGGGCTGAAAGTATTTGCAGGTATGAGAAACGTGGTGATAGAATCTAATTGTGAAGTATATGCAGGAAGCCCTGTCACTGGCCCGGCTCGCCCTTGGTGGGGTCAGCCCCAACCCGGCTGTTGGGGCTGTTATCGTGCGGGAAGGTGAAATTGTTGGGAGGGGTTATACCCAACCCCCCGGGCAGGCACACGCTGAAGTGGTTGCCCTGGAGCAAGCAGGTGAAGCGGCGCGGGGCGCCACGCTGTATGTAACTCTTGAACCCTGCTGCCACTATGGAAAAACTCCTCCGTGCACCGAGGCCATAATACAGGCAGGGGTTAGCGAAGTTCATATCGCTATGATTGACCCCAATCCTGTTGTCAATGGCAAAGGGCTGGAAGCGCTCAAGCAGGCCGGTATCAAGGTGACAGTCGAGGAAAATAATGATGAAGCACGAGAAATTGTAGAAGCTTACATCAAGTTTATTACCACCGGCATTCCATTTGTAACGGCTAAATTCGCTATGAGTCTTGATGGCAAGATTGCCGCCAGCAGCGGAGATTCAAAATGGATCTCCAACGAATCCTCACGGAGCTATTCACACAGTTTGAGAAACCAGCATGATGCTATTATGGCTGGTATAAATACAGTGCTAAAAGATGACCCTCGTCTTACAGTCAGGTGTGGGAACGGAAGGGGAGGTACTTCACATAAACAACCTGTCAGGGTGATTGTGGACAGTTACGCCAGAACCCCCTTGAATGCACAGGTGTTGAGTGAATCAGGCCAGACTATTGTTGCTATTGGCAGTGAAGTAAGTTCACGGAGGAAACAGCATCTGCTCGAAATAGGCGCGCATCTCCTGGAGCTTCCGGTGGTTAACGGTTTTATAGATTTAAAACAGCTCATAACAGAGCTTGGTAAGAAGAATATTACAAGTATAATGGTAGAGGGTGGAGGCTCAGTGCTGGGATCTCTGTTTGACCAGCATCTTGTTGACAAAGTGGTGGCCTTTATCGCACCTGTGATTATCGGCGGTGAAAGAGCAAAATCTCCGGTTGGCGGGCAGGGGGCGGATACGGTTGCCCAGGCTTTCCGGCTTGATAACGTGAAATACACCTGTTTTGAGGACGATATCATGATTAGCGGGTATATGAGGTAGCCATATGTTTACCGGCATAGTTGAAGAAACCGGTGTGCTGTCTGCCAGGCAGTCAAACAGCCTGTCCTTTAAAGCCTCAAAGGTGCTTGAAGGACTGCAAATCGGGGATTCTATAGCGGTTAATGGGATTTGCCTCACAGTGGTTTCATTTAACAACGAAGGGTTTAGCGTTGAAGTAATGCCTGAAACCATTAAACGCTCCAATCTGGGTTTGGTTGAAATCGGCGGCAGGGTCAACCTGGAAAGAGCCCTTACTTTATCAAAGCCGCTCGGCGGGCATTTTGTGCAGGGGCATGTTGATGGAACCGGGCGGGTAAAAGAGGTTTCCGAAATCTCCGGAGCAACCATAATAAAGCTGGTTGCGCCTTCCAGCATAATGCGTTACATTGTAGATAAGGGCTTTATAGCGGTTGATGGTATAAGCCTTACGGTTGTCCAGCAAAGCGGGGATGAAATTACACTTTCTATCGTTGGCCACAGTTTGGCCAATACCACGCTTGGCACCGCCAAAGCCGGAAGTGTTGTGAACCTGGAAGCAGATATACTGGCAAAATACGTTGAAAAGTATACCGGTAGGCCAGAAGCCGGGTTAGACATGGATTTTTTGGCTGAGCACGGTTTTACAGCATAATAATAAGGGGTTAAAAATGGCGCTAGCCACAATTGAAGAAGCGATACAGGATATCAAAGAAGGCAAACTCATCATTGTTGTTGATGATGAAAATCGTGAAAATGAAGGCGATCTTTTGATTGCGGCGGAAAAAGTAACGCCTGATGCCATTAATTTTATGATAAAGCATGCCCGCGGGCTGGTTTGTATGCCTTTAACCGGCCAAAGACTGGATGAACTGAATATTCCCATGATGGTAAACCAGAATACTTCTGCACACTGCACTGCTTTTACCGTTTCGATCGAAGCCAAAACCGGGGTAACCACCGGCATTTCTGCTCATGATCGGGCTCACACCATAAAAACTGTTATTGACCCGGATACCACACCGGATGATATTGCCAGACCCGGGCACATTTTTCCTCTGCGGGCAAAAGATGGCGGGGTGCTTGTAAGAGCAGGGCATACCGAAGCCACGGTTGACCTGGTTGGACTCGCCGGGCTTTATCCGGCGGGTGTGATTTGTGAGATACTAAACAGTGATGGCACTATGGCCAGAATGCCGCAACTGGAAAAAATTGCCGCCCGCCATAACATCAAAATTGTTAGCATTGCTGATCTTATTGCATACCGGATGCATCATGAAAAACTTATAAAGGTGGTAACTACAACCAAGCTTCCAACCAGACATGGCGAATTCCAGGCGATAGCCTATGCCAGCCAAACTGATAATGGAGAGCATTTGGCGCTCGTATATGGAGATATTCACACCGATGAACCGGTACTTGTGCGTGTTCACAGCGAATGCCTTACCGGTGACGTTCTGGGCTCTAAAAGATGCGATTGCGGTGAACAGCTGGAAGAAGCTATGAAGCGTATAGTAAAGGAGGGCAGGGGAGTCATTCTCTATATGCGCCAGGAAGGCCGCGGCATAGGTTTTCACAACAAGCTCAAGGCATATGCCCTGCAGGATGAAGGAATGGATACTGTTGAAGCAAATATCTGCCTTGGGTTTAAAGATGACCTGCGCGATTACGGAACCGGCGCGCAGATACTGGCTGATTTAGGTTTACATAAAATTATATTGCTGACTAACAACCCCCGCAAGGTTGTCGGGCTGGAGGGTTATGGTTTGACGGTGGTTAAAACCATGCCTATAATAATCCCGCCCAATGAGTATAACCGAAGATATCTGGAAACCAAGCAGAATAAAATGGGGCACATGTTAAAAATCGAACAAGATACGTAACAGGAACCGTATCGTTATAAAGGAGAAGGGGATATGGGCAAGAGTTTTGAAGGCAACCTTGACGGCAGCGGATTAAAAATAGCCCTTGTAGTTTCGCGTTTCAACGAGTTTATTACAACCAAGCTTTTGGATGGGGCAGTAGATGGGCTGGTGAGACACAAAGTAAGTAAGGAAGACATTGATGTTGCCTGGACACCCGGCGCTCTTGAAATTTCCCTGGCCGCTCAAAACCTGGCTCGCAAAGGCGGCTACGATGCCATTATATGCCTTGGAGCAGTTATAAGGGGAGGGACTCCCCACTTTGATTATGTTGCAACCGAGCTTAGTAAAGGCGTTGCTAAAGTTTCGCTGGATAGCGGGATTCCAGTCATCAATGGTGTCATCACCAGTGATAACCTTGAGCAGGCTATTGAGCGGGCTGGTTCCAAAATGGGTAACAAGGGTTTTGCCGCTGCTTCGAGTGCCATAGAGATGGCTAACCTTATCAAGGCGATGGGATAATCAAGCGGTAATTTTATAAACCTTATCGCCTTTGCGAACCCTGTCCGGCACTTTTATGCCAATTGACTGGCCTGAATCAGCTTTGTCCACTGCTGTATGCTCAATCTGCATTTCATCTACCGGCATCTCCAGATCGGTGGTATGGCCGAGAATACGGATCGTATCCCCTTTTCGCAATTCCCCGGTTAGTTCTATTCCGGCAACCATCGGGTGTGAGAAGTAATCCGACACATAACCAATTTCTGTTTCAGCCACTCTTTTTTACCTCCCTTCCTGGTATACTAAAAGTATAATATCCACAAATGGCCAAAGCAATAACCCTACCTCTGAAAATAATTGGTCAAAGCAGCTTTGGTGCATA
>JAQUQL010000099.1 GCA_028716145.1 Dehalococcoidales bacterium | reverse complement strand
CTTGCGCAGACATATCTGGATATAGCCGGCACTATGATCGTAGCCCTGGATTCAACCGGAAAAGTTGTGCTGATTAATCGCAAGGGCAGTGAAATACTGGGATGGGGGAAAAGCTCTATTCTGGGCAGGAACTGGTTTGATACCTTTATTCCCCCTCGCCACCAGCAGGAATTAAAGGATGCTTTTACCCAGATACTGGCGGGAAACATTGAACTGGCCGAGCATTATGAAAACCCTGTACTTACCGCACAGGGAGAAGAGCGCATCATCTCCTGGCACACAGCTCTTATAAAAGATCAGAATGGCAATATCACAAGTACCTTAAGCTCCGGTCAAGATATCACCAGCCGCAAAAAAACTGAAAGATTGCTGAGGGAAAGTGAAGCCAAATATCGCCAGATTGCCGAAAATATGGCCGATGTTGTGTGGACATCAGACCTGGAATTAAACATCAACTATGTAAGCCCTTCGGTGGAGCCCATGGTTGGAGAGCCTGTCCAGAAGCATATGGCCAGAAAAATTGAAGAAAAGCTTCCCCCGGAATCCTTAAAAGCCGCTTTTAAAGTACTCAATGAAGAGCTTGAAAGGGAGAATAATCCGGCTTGTAATAAAGACCGGTCCAGAATATTTGAAGTTGAGCACTACCGGGCGGATGGCTCCACATTCTGGGTCTCTATGCATGTTTCATTTTTACGGGATGAACACGGAAAACCAACTGGTATACAGGGTATAACCCGGGATATAGATGAACTGCAACGAGCCAGGCGCAAGATTACCCAACAAGCTTACGAGCACGAAGTGGTATTCAACTGCGCTCAGTCGGCAATGTTTTTAATTGAAGTTCGCGAGAATGGCGTTTTCAGGTATATACGCAATAACACTGCTCGCCAACAGTCTACCGGGCTGTCTCTTGCGCAATTGGAGGGCAAAACCCCAGGGGAAGTTTTTCCGGCTAAGATGGCTGAAGCACTATCCCAAAAATATCAGGCATGTGTTGATGCCAGGCGGCCGATTTCCTATGAGGAAACACTTGAACTGCCGGTTGGCACTACTATATGGCGCACCAGGCTCTCCCCCGTCATGAGTGAAAATGGCGAGGTGATATATATAGTAGGTTCTGCAGAAGATATAACCGAAAGCAAACGCGCCGAGGAGGCCTTGAAACAGGCCGCTGCCAACTGGAGGGCAACCTTTGATTCCATAACCGACATGATTGCCCTGGTTGATGTTAACAGGAAGATTATCCGGGTGAACCAGGCGTTTGTAAAAGCTGTAGGGGGAACTCATGAGGCTATCAATGGAAGTTACTGCCATGAAATAGTCCATGGCCTTGCCAAACCTCATCCCGGTTGCTCCCTGGAATGTGCTCTGGTTAACAATAAGCCCTGCAGCCTGGAGATATATGAACCTAAACTGGATAAACATCTGGAATGCAGTGCTTTGCCATTATTAAATGAGCAGGGCGAGACCATAGGCGCGGTTCATATTTTAAAGGATATCACCGAGCGTAAAAAGATGGAGGCCGAACAGCAGGAATTAAGACACAGGGCTGAAGTATCCAGCCGCCTGGCGGCCATAGGCGAAATGGCAGCCGGTATTGCCCACGAAATAAACAACCCGCTAACCGGTGTGATAGGCTTTTCAGAACTGCTCTCCCAGGAAGACCTCCCGCCGGACCTGGCACAGCATGTCAGATACATTATTGACGGCTCGAACCGGGTGAAGGATATAGTCAAACGCCTGCTTACGTTTGCCAGACAAAACAAGCCTTTTAAAACCAGGACTGATATTCACGAGTTGATTGATAATACCGTTGCTATGAGAAACTATATTTTAGAGACCTCCAACATTGAGGTTGTAAAAGAATATGAGCTCAACCTGCCGTGGGTCACTGTTGACCCGGGACAGATTCAACAGGTTTTTCTGAACCTGATAGTAAACGCCGAGTATGCGATTAAAAAAGCCCATGACGGTGGCAAGCTGATTATTGCTACCAGGCAGGAAGGCAGTGAGATCACCATCTCTTTTCAGGATAATGGCACAGGGATGGATGGCGAAACCATCTCCAGCCTGTTTCAACCCTTTTTCACTACCAAGGAACCCGGAGAAGGCACCGGCCTGGGGCTGGCTCTTTCCCATTCTATCATTCAAAGCCATGGGGGCTCGATTGATGTAGCCAGCAAACCCGGCAAGGGCTCAACTTTTACCATCAGGCTGCCCTTGATAAAAAGTGATCCGGAACCAGAGGTGAAGGCGGCTGCCGTTGAGCCTTCCTCCAGCCCGATATCCTCCGGAAATATTCTGGTAGTAGATGATGAAGCCTCTATCAGGGCGTTTATAAAAAAAGTACTTCACGGGCAAGGGTATACAGTAACAGTGGCGGATACCCCGTATGACGCTCTGGAGAAAATAAAGTCCAACCGTTATGATGCAATGCTTATTGATATGCGCATGCCGGGGATGAGCGGTAAAGAATTGTACGAGAAAATGCAAAGTGATATTCCGTCTGCAAGCACGCGCATGATTTTTATTACCGGAGACACCTCGGATTTAACCACACGCGAATTTTTGAAAAAAGAAAGCCTCCATTGTGTTTCCAAGCCTTTTACCAAAAAAGAATTGCTCGCAACATTGAATGAGGTTTTGACTGCAAAGCAGTAAAACCTTTGCGGGTGATGACTGATTTGACCAGTTGGCTGATATTTAAGTACACTTTTAAGGTAAATGAACACTAACCCTTGATGTTTTGTTACTGAGCGTGCCAGCGGGTGTTGTGGAGCGGCTGAAGGCCGCATGGTCTATCGCCAACCCCCGGCTGGCACATCCTTTTTAGCTCTCCTGTGTTAGTTAAAAGGCAATCATTTCCCACGCATTTTTATTTGGCAGGTAGTTATTTGTGTCTGAAAATACTTTGATCAAATCAGCCGGAATAAAAGAAGAAGTAAGCCGCAGGCGTACTTTTGCCATTATTTCACACCCGGATGCCGGTAAAACAACGCTTACGGAAAAACTTCTGCTTTATTCCGGGGCGCTTCACCTTGCCGGGGCGGTAAGAGGTGGAAACAGTACCAGCGCAACCGCTTCAGATTGGATGGCCATGGAACAGCAGAGGGGGATCTCCATCTCGGCAACCGCGCTTGAAATGGATTACAAGGGGTTTCGCATAAACCTGCTTGATACCCCCGGCCACCAGGATTTCAGTGAGGATACCTACCGCACGCTTATGGCAGTAGACAGTGCGGTTATGGTGCTGGACTGTGCCAAAGGCATCGAGCCGCAGACGGAAAAGTTGTTTAAAGTCTGCCGGATGCAAAACATGCCGATCATAACTTTTATAAACAAGATGGATCATCCCGGTCGGGACCGGCTTGAACTGCTTGATGAGATAGAGCAGATGCTGGGTATAACTGCAGCCCCCATGAATTGGCCGATAGGCGAGGACATTGACTTTAAAGGCGTGTATGACTTTGAAAACCACCAGGTCCAGCTTTACCAGCGCACTTCTCATGGCAAATTCAAGGCCCCTCTTACTGTTACCGGGATAGATGACCCCGAACTTGCAAGAATCATAGGGGAAAGCGCTCACAGCAAGCTGCATGGAGAAGTTGAACTTCTTAAAGGGGTTGGCAACACCTTTAACCGGGAAAGTTTTCTTGCCGGAAACCTTACTCCGGTATTCTTTGGCAGTGCACTCAATAATTTTGGGGTGGAGCCGTTCCTTAACGCGCTTCTTGAGCTTGCTCCCCATCCCAAAGCCAGAGAAACCGGTGAAGGAGTGATAGACCCCAACGGGGAAGATTTTTACGGTTTTATATTCAAGGTGCAGGCCAATCTTGACCCGCGCCACCGGGACCGGATGGCATTTATGAGAGTGTGCGGGGGAAAGTTTATTAAGGATATGCCGGTGTTTAACCCCCGGCTGGCAAAGGAAGTTAAGCTGACAAGGGCTTTCCGGCTGTTTGCAAGGGAGAGGGAGCCGATTGAAGAGGCATTCCCGGGTGATGTGATAGGCTTGATCAGCCCTGGACTTTTTGCCATAGGGGATACGATTACCAATGGCAGGCATCTCAGGTACGCCGAAATACCCAGGTTCCCGCCGGAACATTTTGCAATTTTACATAACAAAGAGTTTAGCCGCTACAAGCAGTTTAACAAAG
>JAQUQL010000098.1 GCA_028716145.1 Dehalococcoidales bacterium | reverse complement strand
CTGTAATTGTTGGTTATGACGGCAGAGTTCTTGGCGAGTGTGGAACGGAGGAAATGGGAAACCAGTACGCAGAGCTATCTGTGAGCTCCATCCGGGAAGCCAGGGCTAACTGGCAGTCTCAGAACCACCTCTTCAAGCTGCTTCACCGCGGCTATACCGGCAAGCTTAGTTCCGGCGAAGGTGATATCGGGGATGAAACCTGCCCTTATGAGTTTTACCGGACATGGGTGAATGACCCCAAAAAGGCGCAAGAGCAGGTTGAAAGAGTTACCCGAACAACAGCCTCAGTCAAGGGATGCCCGGTACCCTTCCAGCCGTCAATCAAGGGGCATTAGTTTCTGCACTTACCGGCATTGGCAAGCTAAAGGTACAGATCAGGGGGTTGGGCATTCTTCTGACCAACCCCCGGCTTATTAATGGTGCTTGTTTTAACGAATCGCAGGTTTTATTGTGTGGCCTGCAATTTCATGAAACGAGTGGCAAAATCGGCTAAACAGCTAAAGAAATTGCATGATGCGCGCTATGATTATTTTTTTTCATTAAAAATCTAGAGGTTCAAACAGGGACTAAATATTAAGCAAGCCTGTAAAATAAAGCACTACGTATAAGCACATAAGTAATATAATAAAAATAATCAGCGATGTAATAAAACATACAACAGGCTTTCTGGCTTGTTTTTGAGTGCTTGTATTTATTAAAGATTGAGGAGCATAGACGCTTTGGGGCACTATAAAGTTTGAATTAGATAATACTCGCTCTCGATTTAAAACGCACTCATTACAAGTGCAATCAGCTTCGTGCGCTCTAGCACAACTAACACAAGTACAGCCTGGCGGGTGTTTGCCCCGATACCAATCTCTTTCATAAATACCCATCGATTGCCTCGTTTTAAAATAATATTAATATAATGGCATATGAAAATTAAATGGTTTATAAAGAATTCGGACTAGATATATGGAGCGAATACTCCTAAACCATACAGTACAAAGAAAAAAGCTAATAACACTACGAACACAAGTGTCGGAACCATCCATTTAGGAGCAGTTTTATTCTTTGTATTTATTCGCTTTAGCTCCCTTTCGGTGTACACGCTTCTACATGATTTGTTTGAACATTTCCAAACCAACGAATCGGGACTATATGTCAATTCATGTCTGCATCTTGGGCAATGCTTCTTAATACCGCCTCCTGCATCGTTAATGGCTTGGTTTGGTTCTTGTGGTTTTGGATCTTTGCTTCTGGCAACATAAGCAAATTTCCTACCGCAGGCTGAATTAGAACATTTCCAGATTTTTGTGTAAATATCATAGACAAGCACAGGAGCGGCACCGCAGCTGGTACAATTTAGACCGGGCTTTCCGCAGTTCCAACAAGTGGTTTTTTGTGGATATGGATTGATCGACAAGCAATAGCGGCACATATGCATATGTCTCAGCTTATTTGCTTCGATAACAGAATCATAAATCCTCCACCACCATTTACTGTCAGCAAGTTTTTGCCTTCTTTCAGATTCATTGATTTTTTTAAAGGATGAGCAACTGGACTTCAAGGTATTATATGGGCATAAAAACGGCTCGTTGGTATAAAATTTCGCACACCAGGAACATTGAGCGGTTTGAAAAAGTTTTATTGCCTGCTCCCAACGTTCTGGTATAGCTTCGGGTATAACGACTTCAATGATTTTAGCCGGCTGGTCAATACTGAATTTGCATCCACATTTTCGGCATCTATAGAATGTTAGGCCAGTGAAAATAACTTCATGAGTCCAACATGACGGACATTCATACGGGCTAGCGTCATATGATGCTCGAGTGTTTGGATTGCCAAGAACTTCATAAGCTAAATTGATTTTCTTAAATATTTCAAGCGCTTCCGGGCTTGGGTTAATATCTGGATGATATTTCTTTGCTAATTTTCTGTAAGAGTTTTTAATTTCTTCAAGAGTTGCACCCTTTTGAACTTCAAGAAGAGAATAGTATTTATAAGGCCGTTTGTACGAACTATTCATGAGTTGTCTATTAGTATTTAATGCCAATCATAGCTAATTTTAAGAATCTTCGTTATTACATTCAAGCGCGGCTTATTCGTAATGACAATCTAGATTCCACCCTCCCAAAACTCTCTCCAGCTATCTACCCACTCCTCCTCGCTCATACTGTCATTTCTGTTCCCGGTTAAGTGTTCCTGCATATCCAGTATAAACCCTTTATAGGCAGCGAGTGATTTATCTGCTGGGCGTATATAGAGTTTTTCGGGTTCGGGCTGGTTTTTGCTGCTTTCCATATAGTCATTATATATGAGAAGTATGACAAATAAAGGGCAAAAATTATAAATAAAATAATATTTCCCAAACCCTTTACCACCCATATCCTGCCGGTTTTAAATTCGTTTTTATTAATCGAAGTTATAATTACACGGGCAGGGGAGGATGAAATGAAAGGCAAAATGGTTATCTTTGGGGCACTGCTTCTGATACCGCTTCTTTTTGGGCATGCTGGATGCTCGCAAGACTCTGGAGATGATACTCCCTTCGAAATCACAGTATCACCAACCCAGCTAAACGGCCATTCTATTGCCGGGCAAAAGGTCGTCTTTCTGGTTACCGTTACCAATATGGGTGGTTCAAGCACCAGCACGGTGGAAATATCGGCAACTGCACCGGGGGCTGAAATCACCATATTAAACGGCTCTATCACGCAGGGAGAAGTGGCAGAAATAATGGTAACTCCATCTTCAGCGAGTACCGGCGGCTCCATCCAGTTAACCGTTAAGGGCACGCGTGGCACGATTACAGATGAGGAAAGCCTTAACTTTCCGGTGATCGAAGGAATGGATGACCGGCAGGAGTACGCCGAAGATCTGATGGAGAAATTTGTTTCATGGTTGGAGGCAAATCACCCCGAACTGGGAATTAGTGAAAACACTGAATGGTCCGGCACCACAGTAAGCCCGGAGTGGCTGGTTGTATCCCACTACCTGTTCTTTTCCGATGAGTGGGAAGCACACATTTCCTGGCATGTTATGATAGCCCCATACGACTGGAGCAAGCTGGACCTGCGCCACCGCTTCGATGAGACGGCACCGTCATATGCTTTCGAAATATCTTCTGTATCCGGAGGTATCAACCCGGTGCCAGTTGAGGTGCCGGAAACCATCTGGCGCTAACAGGACAATACAGGCCAGATTGGTGAGTGTAAGAGCACTGTAGTAGAATTACCTCAAATATCTGAACCGAGGTAATTGTTACAATGCTTGCTATCCACACTGACCTGGTTGCCAAAGCAACCGGAGTTGACCCCCGACAGGTTGAATCGGTTGGTCACCTGCTGGACGAAGGGGCTACCATACCTTTTATAGCCCGGTACCGCAAAGAAAAAACCGGCTCCCTTGATGAAGTAAAAATCACGTCCATAAGGGATGAACTCGCCCGCGTGGCCGCCCTGGAAAAACGGCGTGAAGCGGTACTAAAATCTCTGGAAGAGCAGGGCGTACTTACCGATGAGTTAAGAGAAGCTGTCAATGCCGCCTCGTCACTGCCCGAGCTTGAGGATATTTATCTACCTTACCGCCCCAGACGCCGAACCAGGGCAACAATAGCCAGGGAAAAAGGCCTCGAACCGCTTGCCAAAAGAATATTCAGCTTTAAGTCTGATGACCCTTACCAGGAAGCGCTTGGCTATATCGACCCGGAAAAGGGTGTGGAAACCGCTGAAGAGGCCATCAGTGGCGCGCGTGATATTATCGCCGAATGGGTAAGTGAAGATGCCAGTGCCCGCAGCCTTATGCGGCGTTTGTTTCTCCAGGAAGGAATAATCGAATCCAGAGTGGCCAGAGGAAAAGAAGAAGAAGGCCTTAAATACGGCAATTATTTCGAGTGGCAGGAGCCGGTTAAAAAAGCACCTTCGCACCGGATACTTGCCATGCTGAGAGGCGAAAAAGAGGGGTTTTTAAAAATCAAGATCCAGCCCCCAGAATCCAAAGCGCTTTACCTGCTTCGAAGCCTGTTCATAAGGGGAGGTGGTTTGTCCTGCGAGCAGGTAGATATTGCCATAAAGGATTCCTACTCCCGGTTGCTGGCTCCATCGATTGAAACCGATGCACTTAGTCTTGCTAAAGAGCGGTCTGATGAAGAAGCGCTGAAGGTTTTTGCCCGCAACCTGCGAAACACCCTGATGGCGCCCCCTCTCGGGCAGCATTCGGTGCTGGCTGTAGACCCCGGCTACCGCACCGGCTGCAAACTGGCAGCCCTCAACCGGCAGGGGG
>JAQUQL010000097.1 GCA_028716145.1 Dehalococcoidales bacterium | reverse complement strand
AGAATGGTAGAATAATAATGACAGTAATTCTGTCTATTTCTGGTAACACCAGCTTTTATTATCTCTCATTTTTACGAGCTTAGGCTTTATTATATTAGTCTCCAGATAACAACCCCGCTTCTCCTATCCTTTTAAGACTTGCACACATATTCTCACTTGAGAACCACAACTTGCTCTTACAAACCTGAGCGTAAATATACTATTGGGAGGAAGAATTTGAGCAGAAAAGAAGAAAAACAAAGGAAAAAAGCAGACTATCGACAGGAATTTAATACGGAATCCAAAGCCGGAAAGAAGAAAAAACAAAAAATGGCCGGTAGAAAAACAAAATAGAAACAGGCCTGAAATTATAGGGGCCTGTCTAATCAACTTCATTTAAGGATAATGTTCATTTGATAACAAAAAACACAAAAGAATCAACGTTTGCGCCTATCTGGTAAATGGCGGCATTTGCACGGGGCAATTAAGATACCCGGCTGGTCAGCTGTTCACCTTTACTTGCAGGCAGGAGGGCCCCTTCGTGCATCTCTATAATTCCTCTCGGCTGAGGTTAGAAAAAGCTTTGTTATATTCCATGGATGGCGGGGGCAGTTTTGAGAGCATTGATATTGATATTGATAACATACTTTTTATCAAACCTCTTGAGCATTTGAGGGCACTTCATCCCCTAAAAAAATATGGGAGGGTCAAATTAGCTGTTCCTGGTTATACGCTGATTGGCCACATTCAGCATTCAAAAAACGGGCACTGGAGAGAAAAATTGGACGCTTTTCCGAAGCTGTTGAATCTCGCAAAAGCATTTATCACAATAAACGAATCCAAGATCCGGCAAAAGGCATCTTATGTGATTATTAATAAAAAACACATTATAGTCGCGAAGGAATACGTAAATTCAAGCTCAATTCAATATTGTTCTTGAAGTGAATAGTTAAAAAGAGGAAAACTGGCAATGACAAAGAAGAAGAAAGAGAAAGAAAATAACAATGTTGTTGACGTTGAAGAGATAACAATATCACAACGCGAATTTGATTTTATCCTTAACCTGGCAAACAACGTAGACAGCGATGAATATATCATTGAGGTTTCCGGAACTGATGACACACAAGATGAACCAGCTATGGAAAATACTTCTCAGCCTGCTAAATTACAAGTTAAACAACAGGCAGACGGAAAAGGAAAGATTCAAGAGGAAAACTGCTTGCAGCCCTCAAATAAGCAATTGTCCTTAACCCCGGAAACAACCGGCTTTGATAATATCAAAAATTACTCTTTAAATGATACTGAGCATGTTCATCGGAAATGGAGGAACGCCGATAAAATTGGCTTAATGGTGATCAATAATATCTCAGACTACCACAGTATCGCTAACCTCATATTTACATGGAAGGATTTTTTGTCTCCAAATGCCAAGGTTGCAGTCGCTGGATCTGACAAACCCGGTCCTTCACGAGCTGCCAGAGAAGTAGTGAGCGACGGTGGTAATTTCAAGATTTATAAAAAATTTGAGAATCTCACGGTAATCACCAAGGACAAGTGTGTCCATCATTGGTTGATTGATGCAAATGAAATAGGCACATGCAGGTTTTGCAACCGAAAACGTGATTTCAGGAAATTGATGAAAAGAGCAACGTCTAGCAGTAGTAACAGGAAAAAGAAAACCAAAATTTGATCAGGAAAAACATTTAACTCTGTGTGCACCATTGCTAATGCACACAACTGGTGGGCCCGGTAGGATTCGAACCTACGACCAAACGGTTATGAGCCGTCCGCTCTGCCGCTGAGCTACGAGCCCGGAATGGCGTTACTACAACATCATGCAATCAAACTGGAGCGGGAGACGGGACTCGAACCCGCGGCAACCTACTTGGAAGGCAGGCACTCTACCAACTGAGTTACTCCCGCAATGCACCCCTGCCGATATCGGAGGGGGATCTCCTGTGACTAAATCACAAAATAAACTACCAGACAAGTTTATCAAATCAGGAGGCACTGGCACAAGTCCAGCTCCCGGCTGTTTTTTACAAGTTACCAGTCGAAAAAGCCTGAACAGGTTTCTATGACAGCTGGTCAGTTATAACCCTGGCAAGATCTTCTCTTGCTGCGGCAAGCTTTTTATATTTTGACTCCACTTTTGCCATGTTTTTTGCCATAATCGCTTTCAACAAATCGCCTTCAATTTCGGCTACTTCCAGCCTCTCATAATAGTCCATCATTTCTTTGAGGTGGGCCAGCACAATCTTACCGGTAAGAACCGGGTGGTTGTTGGTGACATTGGCATCCTCATACATGGTTCCGTGTTCCAGCTCTATTTCCAAGCCCCGCCTGAACTCCTCCAGAGGGATATCCATGCCTTCTACATTAACAACCCTGAGAATTATTTCAGCCTCTTCCTCCCCGACTGTCGGTTCAGTTACTTGGGTCCAGTCTCGAAGGCCAAGTTCATCGCAAACCCTTCTAACCTCTTCTTTGGTAACATATTCGGGCAACTGCATTTTCAACCTCCCTAAATTTATTCCGGATAACTTAAACAATGATACGAGTAAGCCGGGCTATCTTCCAACCAGTAACAGACAAGAAAGATAAAGCCCGGCTCATATTGTTTGATCTAGTTTTTTTATTCCTGGACTGGTGTTTCCGGCTTCCATACTTCCCAAACTTTGCCAACCAGCGCTGGAGACGGCTTGAGGGTAGGCTTGCCTGGTTGCCATTCCGCTGGAATTACTTCACCAGTTTTGCGAGTATGTTGGAAAGCCTTTAACTGGCGAATAAGCTCATCAACATTACGCCCTACCGAAGGAGTTAACACCTCCATCGCCTGAACAACACCGTCCGGGTCAATGATAAACCGGCCACGGATATTGACACCCGCGTCTGCATCATAAACTCCGTAAACAGTACCTACTCGTCCACCCTGGTCTGAAAGCATAGGAAAGGGGAATCCGCCATCTACCATCTTGGAAAGCTCCTCTGCTTGCCATATCTTGTGAGTGAAGCGTGAATCAGTACTTACAGAGAGTACCTGGACACCGAGAGCCTTGAAATCATTCTGCCTGGCGGCAACTGCCGCTAGCTCAGTCGGTCAGACAAAGGTAAAATCACCTGGGTAGAAACATAATACCGTCCACTTACCCTTGTAATCTGATAATTTAACATTCTTGAAGCCGCCATCTACATATGCACTGGCTTCAAAATCCGGTGCTGGCTTGCCAACTTGTGCCGTCATAATCCCTGTGGGTGCCTCCTTAATAGTTTTTACATTTTCCGCAGCGGGCTCTAAAATAGGCCCTTTAGCTGAAGAAACGCATCCATCCGTAGGATCTGCCATATAGATTCCTCCTGGCTATATATAGTCAGCCCGGCGGTTCAAGCCGCCAGACTGGAGCCTGCATTACCAGAATTAAAATAGATTGCAGATTATGAACGGTTGATCTTTAACAGGCAACCCCGGCACAAACCAAAAAACTCTATATTGTGCCCGTTCACTGCTACACCAGTCTTTTCCGCAGCCCATTGATCAAGTTCTTTTCTGACCGGGATTTCAAGATCGAACACATTGCCGCAGTTCTCACATTTAAGATGATAATGGTTATGACCGTTGCCATCATACCGGCGGGCAGATTTGTCAATCCTGAGTTCGGTAATACGCCCGGACTGGCTGAGGATTTTGAGGTTGCGATACACAGTGCCTTTACTTATGTTAGGTATTACTTTTCTGGCTTCCTCATAGATCCAGTCAGCCGTAGGATGACAGGTTGTGTTGGAAAGAATGTTTAAAATAACTTGTTTTTGTCTTGTATTTCTTGCAATCATAACAGTAACAGTTCCTATAATAGAATTTAACACCGTTTGCGTTGGGTTGTCAAGTAAAAACTACTAATAACCCTGCTAAAATACTTTATCACATATCACTCTCTCTTGACACATCGCACCGTTAGGAATATCATTGTTAATGAGCATATGCTCATTATATTTAAGGAGTAAATATGAAAATCGCAATTTCTGCAAGCAGTCCTTCTCTTGACTCTGAAGTAAATCCACGTTTCGGCAGGTGTAAAATGTTTATCATCGCCAACCCCGAAAGCATGGATTTCGAGACCATTGATAACGCAGGAGAATCGGCTGGAGGTGGAGCTGGGATTGCCACCGCTCAGATGATTACCCAAAAGGGTGTGGAGGCAGTAATAACCGGAAACTGCGGCCCGAATGCTCACAAGGTTCTTACAGCTGCCGGAATAAAAATTATAACCGGGGCAAACGGAACCGTCAGAGAAGCTATTGAAGATTACAAAAGTGGCAAATTCTCGGC
>JAQUQL010000096.1 GCA_028716145.1 Dehalococcoidales bacterium | reverse complement strand
ATACCCAGCATCGCTTCCAGGTTGGATCTCAGTATGGTAAAAACATCTCCCTGGCTAAAAGAATCTTCAATCTTGCCGTTGTGGCGCATAACAAGAGACCGTTCATGCGCTTTGCTTCTTTGAACCACGGTAGGGCCGGTTTGAATGGCAAAAACGTTTGGGTTTCCCTGGAGCCGCCTGAAGGTTTCCTCAACGATGGTAGCGCCATTGCTTTCACCGGCAAGAAGCACCTTAAGACCGCTGACATTACGGGTGATAAACCTTATCCGCCCAGCAAGGTCATCTGCTTTGGCCGGAAACCAGCCCCAAAACGCAAGAGATTCACTGACTATCCCCTCAAAAGACGCACGCGTGCGTTCAAAATTAACTACTTTAACATTATGGCCGGTGGCTTTAAGCCAGTTTTCCACGCCTTCCATTATAGTAATCCATCCCTGGGCATCTGTAACGGAATCCCACCCAAAGCCGCCTGCGTTAAAAACTATCAGGGTGTCGATATCCTGACAATAATTATATATACCGATCAGCTGGTGGAAATAGTCTTGCGAGGCAGGATTATCTTTGCCGTAAAGAGCCTCAGCCTGTTGTTTTGCATCTTCAATGATACCTGCCTCTACCCCGCTCTCGCCCTCGGCAGTGATGTAATTATTGCCGTTATCCTTCTCGTAAACACGGTATGCCTGCGTAGTCTGTGGCACTGAAAGCACAATAACAAGGCTCACCAGCACTACAGATAAAACAGCAATGTTTAATTTCCGCTTGTAGCCGGGCAATTTACAAACCTTTAATAGACTTTTCCAGGATACCCAGGCCTTTTTCTATCTCTTCAGGGGTAATGATAAGAGATGGCATAAACCGTATTGCGTTGGGTTTGAGCCGGTTAATCAGAAGGCCATTTTCCAGGCATTTAAGTACAATTTGCTCAGCAACATCTTTTTCAAACTGAAGAGCTCTAAGCAGGCCGATCCCGCGGTGACTGCTGGCAATTTCATATCTTTTGACCAGTTTTTCAAGCCCTTCCGCAAATAGTGCTCCCATTTTTGCGGCGTGTTCAGGGATGTCATTTTGAATGATGTATTCCAGAGTAGAAAACGCTACTGCACAGGTAACCGGGTTTCCTCCGAAGGTTGAGCCGTGTTCACCGGCAGCAAAAACCGAAGCGCGGTCTTTTGAGGCTATGGCGCCAACCGGAAGGCCGCCACCCAACCCTTTTGCCAGGGTCATGATATCCGGCTCTATCTCAAAATGCTTATAGGCAAACAATTTGCCTGTGCGCCCTATGCCGGTCTGTATTTCATCCAGAATAAGCAGAATACCTTTTTCATCGCACCATTTTCTGACTGCGTGAATGTAATCTTTATCAACAATGTTTACCCCGCCTTCACCCTGTACCGGCTCAAGCATCACTGCGCAGGTTTTTTCAGTTGTGGCTGCCTTGAGTGCCTCTATGTTGTTAAATTCAACATTCACAAAACCGGATGGCAGCGGTGTATAAGGCGCCTGGTGACGTGTCTGCCCGCTGGCAGAGACCATGGCAAGCGTGCGCCCGTGGAATGAACCCAAAGCGGTAATAACTTCATATGCTCCGTTGAGGTGGAGGTGGCCGTAACGTCTTGCCAGTTTAACAGCTCCCTCGGTAGCTTCAGTACCACTGTTACAGCAAAATACTTTATCCATACAGCTGTTTTCAACCAGCAGACGGGCTAGTTTAAGCTGGGGGATGGTGTAATAGCTGTTGGAGGTGTGGATCAGCTGGGATGCCTGCTGGATCGTCGCCTCAACCACCACCGGATGGCAGTGCCCAAGCGCGTTGACTGCCCAGCCAGCAACAAAATCAAGATACTCTTTTCCGTTTTCATCCCAAACCAGGTTGCCTTTACCGCGAACCAGCATTACCGGAAGCCTTTTAAAAGTAGGCATATAATACTTGTGTTCTTCGTCAAACCAATTGTTGTTCATAAAAACCTCAATCCGGGGATATACAGGTGCCGGTATTCCCGTTAACTACTTCATTTAATAATCCGTGCGGGGCGGAGCCATCTATGATAGAACAGTTTGTAATTCGGTTGGAGGTGGCTTCCAGACAGGCGCGTATTTTTGGTATCATGCCGCCATAAGCGGTGCCATTTTCTATTAAATGCCGGGCTTTTGATGCGGGCAAATGTGATATAACCTTGCCGGATTCATCTTTAATACCTCTAACATCGGTAAGGAAAACCAGTCTTTCAGCACCCAGGCTGGCAGCTATAGCACCGGCTGCGGTATCTCCGTTAACATTAAGAAGGGAGCGCTCTCCTTCTTGCCTGCCCCATGCATGGAGGCTGACAGGAGCAATTACCGGTATGAAGCCTGCTCCGATAATGGCTTTCAGCGGGCTTGTATCAACCGTAACCACTTCCCCAACGTAGCCTCTGCCGCGGTTCTTGATCTTGCCCTGGATGAGGCCTCCGTCTACACCGCTGATTCCAATAGCCTTGCCTCCGGCATTGATTATGGTGGCAACTATTTCCTTATTTGCCAGCCCGGCAAGAACCGCGGTGACAACATCAAGACATGTCCCATCGGTGATGCGTTCCCCTTCGTAAAAAGAGGTTGTACAGTTAAGCTTGCTTAGCCAGCCGGTTACCATTTTTGCTCCGCCGTGGATGATAACTACTCTCTGGCCTTCGTTTTGCAGGCGTATGATGTCAGTTATCACGGAATCCCGGCTGTTGTAGATGGAACCGCCCAGTTTTATTACTATTGCTTTGTTTAAGGTACTTGTCACTGAAGATAGCCTTTTTAAGTAGTATATTCGCTGTTAATGGTTACATATTCTTCACTCATGTCACAACCCCAGGCGGTAGCAGAGCCATTCCCGAGGTTTAAGTCAAGGTCAATAACCACTTCATCCTGCTTTAGTTTATTGCTGAGCAGGGAGGGCTCAAAGCCAACAATTTCACCCTTTCTCCATATTTGCATTCCGCATATTGAAAGGCTCACGCAGCTTTCATCAAAACGTGCCCCACTGCTGCCGGCTGCACTGATAATGCGGCCCCAGTTAGGGTCAGCCCCATGGATGGCAGTCTTTACCAGGTTTGAACCGGTAATCGCCTTGGCGGCAAGCTTTGCTTGGTTTTTGGTATAAGCTCCGCTGACGTTGACAGTGATAAGGCGGGTAGCCCCTTCGCCATCACTTACCACCGAACGGGCAAGAAAGATGCATACCTGATCCAGGGCTTTCTGAAACAAATTCATTTCTTTTGAACCCTTGGCAATCAGGCGGTTTTTGGCCATGCCGTTGGCCATTATCAGCAAAGTATCGTTGGTTGAAGTGTCCCCGTCAACAGTAATCATGTTAAAAGATTTTTCGCCAGCTCTCTTAAGGCAGTATTTGAGCGCCTCAAGCTCGATATTGGCATCTGTGGTTATAAAGCACAGTGTTGTTGCCATATTGGGGGCAATCATTCCGGCGCCTTTGGCTGCCCCGGCAATGATGTATTCACCACTGCTGCACGTAACTTTAACTGCTACCTCTTTTGGGCGGGTATCGGTAGTCATAATAGCGCGTGCAAAAGCTGTTCCGCCTTCGGTTGAAAGGTTTATCAATGGCAGATGGCTGGCTATCCGTTCCACCGGCAAAGGCCGGCCGATAACACCTGTGCTCATGGGCAGTGCGCACTCAGGAGTTATACCGCACTTTTCTGCGGCGAGCCGTGCCATAGAAGCAGCATCTTTAAGCCCGCTTTCCCCGGTACAGGCGTTGGCAACACCGCTGTTTACAACCAGAGCCTGGATACATTCAGAAGGCAGGCGGTCCCGGCAGACAAGTACGGGGGCTGCTTTCACGCGGTTGGTAGTAAACATGGCAAAGGCTTTGCAGGGAGACTGTGAATAAAGCAAGGCCAGATCCATGCCAAATGGGGGGTGCTTGTTTATGCCAGCATAGATAGCCCCGGCCTGGAAGCCGCGGGAGGATGTAATACAGCCGCCATTGATTGGAACGATACTCTCAGACATAAAACTAAAATATAACACAATATATACCTGGCAACAAAAAGGAAATTTAAACTACCGGAAAACATGTAGCCCTGCTGGCTTTAGCCGGGCTGTTCGGTCTGGGCAGTTGCAGCCTTGGCAGGCCTGGTGCGTCTGCGTTTCCAGCCGAGCATGGCCAGAAGCTCGCCAACAGCAACATCGCTTTGTTCATCTACCAGGGGAACATTGGAATGGATACGGTAACGGTTCTTGCGGCCGGTTTTTACTTTGGTTATATAGCCTTCGGTTTCAAGATCGTTAATGATTTTATGGGCAGTACGCTCCGTAATGCCTACAGCATCACCGATTTCACGCGCGGTGCTCTTGGGCTGTTTGG
>JAQUQL010000095.1 GCA_028716145.1 Dehalococcoidales bacterium | reverse complement strand
TCCCAGATAACACAAAGGGCTGGCGTTCTGATAAATAATACTGATATCAGAGAGAGCGGTTCCTTTGGAAAAATAGGGCAGCATAAACTCAACCCCGCCATTGAAGGGCATCACCTTTAAAGAGTGCGCAGAGGCTTCAAAGAGCAGTTTGCCGGAGACCTCCATGTACATATCGAAGATTTCTGCCCTCTCTCTCCAATGAAGTGCTATCCCTGAAGGTTTTTTTTCAACTGATCCACGGGGAAAATAATCAAGCTGTGATGAAAAGTCGTCCAGCTTTTTAAGATCTTCTTCAGGTATGTATCCCCTTGTTGATCTGCCATATTTATCTATTCTTTCCATACCGTGGCAGCCCCATATTTCGAAGGGAAGCTCTATAAAATCATATATTTCTTCAGGTTTCCTGCCGGAAACAATAATTACCTCTCCCCCGGCTTCGCTTATTGACTTTAGAAGAGACCTGGTCTTTGGCGTAAGGAAGGCCTTCTCTCTTTCTCTTGCAAAAGGCGCCAGAGTCCCGTCATAATCACTCACAAGCAAAGGAGATGCTTTCTTATACGAGGAAAAAAACGAGCTATATTCTCCGGGTTCCAACCGGGTTGGCGCTATACCCATCTTTCCCACGTTCCCCCCTGCGCTTCCAGCGATATCAGCAAAGTCATGTATCTTCTGAGATGGCCGGTTATAAGGAAATTTTCAAGCACGTATTCCCTTGCGTTCCTTCCCATTTTTTCCATTTTCCATGGATGGGACAGCAGATAACGTGTCCTTATTGCGGCACCCTCAGGAGTCCTTACCCTAAACCCGTTGAATCGGTTGATCACCTGAAGCCTTATTCCCCCAACATTGCCGCCTATGACAGCTTTCTTCTTCCACATTGCTTCTGTTACAGTCAGTCCGAAGCCTTCCTTCAAAGATTTCTGCATAACGACATCTGCCCCGGTCTGGAGAGCATTTATCTCTCGATGAGAATCTGAAGGCAGCAGTAACACAGAAATATCTTCGTCTCCATCAACGGCTGCCCTGACCTCGTTCAATATTTCTGAAGCCTCAGGGTCATCGTCAGCTTCTCCGCCTGCAAGTACAAGTCTTACATCCACATGTTCCTTTATTATTCTGTAGCTCTCTATTACACCAAGGGGATCCTTGAATTTGTCAAATCTTGAGACCTGAAGGATTATCGGCTTATCCATCGGTACTCCAAGGTCTTTGTATGTTTTTTCGACCTCAGATCTCTCAAGAGGGATATTTTTCTCAGCAAGCGGGTCAATGCTGGGCGTTATCAAAAATTGAGGATGGGGCAGCTTCTGTGCAAAATCCGGCAATGAAAATATAGAGGCGTCGTATCCTGAGACCTGTTTTTTGATAAACTGCCATACCCCTTTGTTTGGTGCGCTGACTTCTATATGGCATCTCCATACCCATTTGCCCTTCCTCTGAGGGAAGCTTTTGATCAGAGCTGCAGGCTGCGGATCATGTATAAATACGTAATCTGCATCCTTAAGAGCGTCCTTCAGTCTTTCTGCGTTTCTTGCGTTTGTCACTGCATAGATGTCCATCTGTCTTTCAGAAAGCGTGCCGGGCATTCCCTGAAGAGCGTTATGCAGCATCTTTGTGCAGTTGAAGAAAGACTCATCCCCCTCTATGACCTCCCAGGAGACATCAAGGCCAAGCTCCTTAGACAGGGGTACCATTGATGAAAGGATCTCAGCTACTCCCCTCCCTGCTCGGGTTGAATTAACATGCACGATCTTTTTGCCTTTGAGCCTTGCTGCAATATTTACCAGGCTGTCCATAGCAGCCTCGCCAATAATTTCTACGTATCTATCTATCATTTCGGACATGAACATTTACCTCCTTTGCTGTTCTGCCAGTCGTCAAAGATAGAGAAGACCTGGCGCTGGAGTTCAGTGAGGGAGAAGAGGTATGAATCGACATTCTTTAATTTCTTTCTTAAATCTGCCGTTTTGTCGGAAAACTGCTCAAGCCAGATCGTGAAATCATCCTTGCAATCAGAAGATCTTCTTCTTCCGTCGATAAAGTGATAGAAAAAGCTCTCCCTGCTGGTATGTTTTACTGCAGCAGGAAAATCATCCAACGCTGATGTCTCCCTTCCTGTTTCAAACATAAGTTTTTTGCAGGCAATGAAGTGAAAGTCCCGGTCTGACTTTTTCCAACTGAGAAAATCTTCATTTTCGAGCCGCTTTTCAAGAATATTCAAAATCACGGCTCTTATGTTGTCAAAATTTTGGAATTTGACTGGGTTTATTCCGCCCAATGCCTCTGCCAGCATGAAATCCCTAAGGCTGCTGTTCACCCATGATGCGAAGTCATTGTTGAATTCAGACTCTGAAATGTGGGGCCTCACCATACGTCCCCAGAAATGAAAGTAGATCGAGCTGTCCGGGACCTCTGTAAGGCCTGAATGAAGCTCACGAAGAGTTTGCGCCCTTATGCCCGTGGCAAGGGGCAATACCGCTGATTCCATAAATTTGAATGGTTTGATGTTAGAGCTAGTCATTTATCTTTTTCCTCCTTTAATTAATGCGCTCATCTCCCTCTAAATTTGGTAAATATCTAAGTAAGTATAACATAAAGTGAGCTAATCTTAAAATTATGCTCATTTTGTGATCTTTAATGTCCTAAAACGTGAAAATTATGAGACGATAAAAATATTGCCGCAGACCATATAAATATGGGATCTGCGGCAGCCTGCAGTCAACAAAATTAGATGAGTGACAGGGGAATGATCAATTCTTTTTTTGATAACTTGTCGGGCCCTTTTCATAACCTACCTCTTTCAGCCACCAGGATGGATAAAAGAGGGGCTGTCCGACCTCTTCTTCAGTGTTCAGATAACCGTCGTTGTATTTGACGTAAAGATTTTCTGCGAGCATGTGCCAGGCATTAAGGACTTCTGCCGTATTCTTCTCACTATAATTAGTAAGCATTTTCTTCGCTTCATCTGTTTTTCCGTTCTTACAAAGTGCAAGCGCATTTGCCTCAATAAGGCTCTGAAGATTGAATACAGTATTCTCTAATCTTGCCCTTTCTTCCCTTATATCCTTGATCATGTAGGAATATTTTATCGTACAGAAATTTGCGACAAAATTAAACGCGGACCAGACACTGTCCCTGCTGAGATCAAGTATATTTGCCTGCTGTACTTGTTTCGGAAGATCTGTTGCACCGGAGTAAAAAGGCATCAGCACATTTGTAGACGGTCTGTCCGGACCATACCATAATAGACCGCCTATTGTATCAGGCAGCCAACTTCTGGACTGTACAACATAAGAATATACGCAGCGGTAAATATCCAGCGGTCTTTCAAACTCTCCTATCAGTGGCGTGAGCTTTCCTTCAGAATCAGCAACTGATTCTGCATTTCCCTCGTACCTTGTGGGATTTCCAAAAGGTCCTGCTGCAAGTCCCACAGTCAGGTCAAATTCAGTCCCTTCATAGTTGTCCCTGTGTATTGAAGCTATGTCTTCTACAGATACTTTTTTATCCGGTTTGACTGCAAAGGGGTAATCTTTGGTCAATCCATCCTCGACCCAAGGGGAGAAGTTCATTGATGGAGCAAGCAGGGACATTGCCCGCCATACTCTGCGCAATGAATAATATGGATGGTGGAACTCTCCGTCTCCGAAGACCTTTGTGAAGTCAAGGAGACCCTCGGATGGTTTCCACCATCCATTCTTCTCAGCTATCTCGAAAATATTTTTAGAAAAGATCATATCCGGGCTTTTGGGGTCGATTTCCCTGATCCGGAACTGGTTGGCAGCTACAAATATCTTATCGTCCGGGACGCGCTGGGCTACCCAGACTCCTCCGGTGCCATTCAAGTCGTAACCGCACATCTCCATTACCCAGCCTTCATATGGGTCACCGACAAGCAAGGTTTCACCGGTTCCGTAATAACCATACTTATCGATCATCTCTCCCATAAGCATTACAGCTTCCCGGGCAGTCTCTGTTCTCTCTAGAGCAACTCTTGATAGTTCAGAAGAATAAAATATCCTTTTGCCAGGCTCAGGTTCCGGATGTATCTTCGCTTTGTCTGTGCACTCACCTATCGTCAGCTGATGTTCGTTGATGATCCCATAGTTCGCATCGAAATAGGCATAGGTATGGGAGATCTGGGGAATGAAACCAAGCGGAACACTTACAGGAAGTCCCTTCTTGTCATAGGCAGGCGCCCTGCCTTTTGTAATGATCCTGTGGGTCTGAGTTCCACCCCACTCAGGCTTGAACCCTATCGATTCGTGTGAATAAAAAACAGGCCGCATCGAACCCGGAGCATGATCCATAGCAGGAACATAGATAAGGCTGGCATCACTTAATCCGTCATCCGAATGCGATACCATTACAGATCCGTCGATCGTTGCGTCCTTCCCTGATATTGTTGTGGTACAAGAGAAAGCTGGGACCGTATTCGATGTAAAAAGAATAATCAATATTATAAAATAAAGTTTTTTCATTGAATATTGACCTCCCATCTTAATATATATGATATTTTACTACCATAAAGCAATAAATAGTTGATCCAAAAATCTAAAAAAACACACTCCATCTAGTAAA
>JAQUQL010000094.1 GCA_028716145.1 Dehalococcoidales bacterium | reverse complement strand
GGCGCCCAAAGGTTCCCTCAGGGTGAATGGAAACCACCCGTAGAGTGCATTGGCATAAGGGAGCTTGACTGCGAGACCTACAAGTCGAGCAGAGACGAAAGTCGGGCAAAGTGATCCCACGGTTCTGAGTGGAAGGGCCGTGGCTTAACGGATAAAAGCTACCCCGGGGATAACAGGCTTATCTTGCCCAAGAGTTCACATCGACGGCAAGGTTTGGCACCTCGATGTCGGCTCGTCGCATCCTGGGGCTGGAGAAGGTCCCAAGGGTCCGGCTGTTCGCCGGTTAAAGCGGCACGCGAGCTGGGTTCAGACCGTCGTGAGACAGGTCGGTCTCTATCCGTGGTGGGCGTTCAGAGATTTGAGGAGGTCTTTCCCTAGTACGAGAGGATCGGGAAGGACAGACCAATGGTGTGTCAGTTGTTCTGCCAAGGGCATTGCTGAGTAGCCAAGTCTGGTTCGGATAAGCACTGAAAGCATCTAAGTGCGAAACCGGCTCCAAGATTAGATCTCTCATCCTTCTTTCGGGAAGGAGTAAGACCGCAAGCAGACTACTTGTTTGATAGGCCACAGGTGTAAGCACGGCAACGTGTTCAGCTGAGTGGTACTAATGGTCGAGGGCTTGACCTGTTTCAGGTTTGGCATTAGCTGGATAAAAAACTTATATTCTATTGAAAATAATCGGACTTCCTCAAAATTAGTGAAGAAGCCTGAGATTTACACCTTTCTGGTGATTAGAGCGAGGTTGAACCACCCGTTCCCATCCCGAACACGGAAGTGAAACGCCTTAGCGCAGACGATACTGAGGGGGCAACCCCTTGTGGAAAATATGCCATTGCCAGAAGGACTTGTAAATCTCAGGCTTTTTTGTTTGAAAAGCAAAAAGAAACGCCCCTTTTAGCAAGGGGCGTTTTGATATTATATAACAACTGTGTTATTTACTTTTTTTGGTGAAAAAGTACTCACCAGCAGCGCTGTCAACTACAATCGTATCACCGGGCTTGAACTCTCCATCCAGGATCTTTAATGCCATGGGGTCGAGTATGCGAGTCTGGATGGTGCGTTTCAGAGGCCTGGCACCGTATACCGGATCATACCCTTGTTCGGCCAGTTGTTCGGCAGCCGCATCGGTTAGCTCTATATCTATATCCCTGTCCTCAAGACGCTTTTTCAGCATTTCCAGCTGAAGCGTTACTATCTGTTTGATGTCTTCCCGCGATAGCTGGTGGAATATGATAATCTCGTCTATACGGTTTAAAAACTCCGGCTTGAAATTATTTTTGAGTGCTTCCAGGACGGCTTGCTCAAGCTCTTCATCCCTGCCAGGAGCGATTTCTGCAATTAACTGGCTGCCTATGTTGGATGTCATTATAAGTACTGTATTTCTGAAATCGATTGTGCGTCCGTGCCCATCGGTAAGGCGGCCATCATCAAGAAGTTGAAGAAGCACATTGAAGATCTTGGGATGGGCTTTTTCGATTTCATCCAGAAGTATCACCGAGTAAGGCCTGCGATGAACCGCTTCGGTTAACTGGCCTCCCTCTTCATAACCAACATAGCCGGGAGGAGCTCCTATAAGCCTGGCTACGGTATGCTCTTCCATGTATTCACTCATGTCCAGCCTTACCATTGCTCTATCGTCATCAAACAGGAACTCAGCCAGTGCTTTGGCAAGTTCAGTCTTGCCGACGCCGGTTGGACCGAGGAAAATAAAACTGCCCAGTGGACGGTTGGGGTCCTGCAGGCCAGCTCTTGCCCGGCGCACAGCGTTGGCTACGGCTACGACTGCCTTGTCCTGCGAGATTACTCTCTGGTGTAGCCGCTGTTCCATATTGCGTAGCTTTTCCAGATCGCCTTCCATCAGGTTGGATACCGGAATACCTGTCCAGCGGCTGACTATCTCGGCAATATCTGCTTCATCGACTTCTTCTTTCAGCAGATGGCTGGACTGATCAGCTGAAATCTCGCCCTCCTTCTGGTGAAGCTGGTTTTCAAGCTCGATAAGTTCTCCGTATTTCAATCTGGCAGCCTGCTCGTAGTCAGCATTTCTTTCTGCCTGTTCGATTTCCATCTTGACTTGTTCAATGCGTTCTTTTATGGATCCAAGATTTTTGATCTGATCCTTTTCCTTTTGCCAGATGGCTTTAAGCCGATCGGCTTCTTCCTTGAGGTTGGCAAGTTCCTGTTCGAGGTGACTCAGACGTTCCTTTGAAGCCTCATCCTTTTCTTTTTTCAGGGCTTCTCTTTCTATCTCCAACTGTCTTACCCTTCTTTCTACCTCGTCAACTTCAGCAGGTACTGAGTCAATTTCGGTTCGCAGCCTGGCAGCAGCTTCATCTATAAGGTCGATAGCCTTATCAGGCAGGAAGCGGTCGGTTATATACCGGTTGGAAAGGAGCGCAGCAGCAACCAGGGCGCTATCCTTGATCCTTATGCCGTGATGCACTTCGTAGCGCTCTTTAAGGCCTCTTAATATAGAGACAGTATTATCTATGCCTGGTTCTCCAACGAATACCGGTTGGAAACGGCGCTCCAGGGCGGCGTCTTTTTCGATATGCTTGCGGTATTCATTGAGAGTGGTTGCGCCTATGGCGTGCAATTCTCCCCTGGCAAGCATGGGCTTTAACATATTGGAGGCGTCCATCGCTCCCTCTGCCGCACCGGCACCTATAACAGTATGAAGTTCATCTATGAAAAGAATAATGCGCCCATCACTATCCTGAACCTCTTTAAGTACAGCCTTCAGGCGTTCCTCAAATTCGCCACGGTATTTGGCCCCGGCGATCAGCGAACCCAGATCCAGAGCTACTATTTGCTTGTCTTTAAGACCTGTGGGCACGTCTCCCTTAAAGATTCTTTGAGCAAGTCCTTCAGCGATGGCGGTTTTACCAACTCCCGGTTCGCCGATGAGCACCGGATTATTTTTTGTGCGTCGACTCAGAACCTGGATTACCCGGCGGATCTCATCATCGCGGCCTATAACCGGGTCCAGTTTACCGCTGGCAGCCAGTTGAGTCAGATCGCGCCCATATTTTTCCAGCGCCTGGTATTTGTCTTCCGGGTTTTGGTCGGTAACTCGCTGGCTCCCCCTGATTTGGCCGAGTGTTTTTAATACAGCGTCACGGCTTATCCCCATCTCATTCAGGCTCTGGCTTACCGGGCTTTTAACCTCCAGAAGTGCCAGAAAAATATGCTCAACGCTTACGAAATCATCTTTAAAACGGCCCATTTCTTTAAGAGCGGTGTCCAGGATGTTGTTGAAAACACTGGACGGGTAGGCTTCTGCTGAGGAGCCAGCACGTGGTTTTTCTTCAATTTTTGCCTGCATATCAACTTCCAGACGACGTGGCGGAATCCCAAGATGCGATAAAAGCTGCCCGGCGATTCCGCCTTCCTGGCTGATTATGGCCAGCATAAGATGTTCAGGCTCAACCTGTGTGTTTCCATGCTGTTTGGCCAGTTCGAATGACTTAAGCAGTGCCTCTCTTGCTTTTTCTGTAAATCGGTTTATATCCATATTGACTCCTTGTGTGAGGGAACATGTTATTTGGATGCCATTGCTGGTTGCCTGTCTGTTTCAGGTTTATCGGTAATCAGGCAGCCGGGATCGATGTTGCCTGCGTAACCGCACTGGAGGCAGTGGTTAAACATTCCGTCCTCATCGTAATCGAGGTATAGATCCCCGTTGCATTTCGGACATGATTTCATCTTCCACATCATCAGCTACCCCCTTTCGTATGATTCTAATCTTCCCCGAGTATTTCAAGCATCTCTTCTATTAACGCAAGATTGCCCTTCTGGTTAGCTGATTCATCTTCAACGATGCGTTTTTTGAGCTTTTGGAGCCTTTGTTCCAGATTAAGAGCCAGCTCCACTCCGGCAAGGTTTAAGCCCATCTCATCAACCAGGCGCCGGATCAAGCGGCATTGGGCTATGTCTTCATCACTGTAAAGGCGCAGGGTATTTATGCGTACAGGGCTTACCAGACCAACCCTTTCGTACTTTCGAAGGGTTTGAGGATGAAGGCCGGTCAACATAGCTGCAACCTGCATAACATAAACCCCGGTTTTGCGTTTCATATTCTTTCCTCTTGACTTTGTTAGGTTCTGCCATTATTATAATAGTTGATACGGATAGTGTCAATATATAATATACAAGAAGATGAGAAGTATTGACAAAAATAATTAGAATAAATAAAATGAAAAGTGTAAGGTAATCTAATGCGTTTGAAGTTACACGAGGTAAAAATTATAAATGGAGGGCAGGTATACACCCAGCATACTGGCGAAAATAACCGGTCTGCCAGCCCATTATTTAAGGAGGCTGGAAAAAGCCGGTTTACTCTCTCCATGCAGGAGCCGGGGTGGTCGCCGGCTTTATACACAGAGAGATCTGGAAATACTGAAGGATGTTAAGCAATTGAAAGAAAAGGGAATAAATCTGCCCGGGATTACCGAAATTCTTAAAAATATTGATAGATAAAAGGAGGATCAAAATGCTAAGAACAACTTTTACCAGCCCGGTTTCTTTAAAAGATGCAATGGACAGGCTCTTTGAGCAGAGCTTTGTACAATCGCCGCAATCATCAGCCGGGCAAGGATCAGC
>JAQUQL010000093.1 GCA_028716145.1 Dehalococcoidales bacterium | reverse complement strand
GATAAAATCACCCTTAATATATTATCATACCCCAACCGGGCATTATTACGGCCTTACCAGTATCGTGATCAGGTGTAGCAATAACCGGCTGAATCCGGTTGTTTGAGGAATCGATGAATGGCGAAATTATAACAGTTTTTACGATTGTATTCGTAATAATTGTCCTCCTGGTTATCGATAAAATCCGTATCGATGTTGTCGCCCTTCTTTGCCTGCTGAGCCTGACATGGACAGGCATACTGGATGGAGCAGAAGCTTTATCCGGTTTTTCCTCAAATGCTGTTCTGGCCATGCTTTCGGTGATGATCCTGGGCAGAGGGATTGCAAAAACCGGAGTAATGGACCGCTTTTCGAACCTGGTAGTCCGGGCTGGCGGAGATTCCCAGACTCGTATAGTGGCCATGGTGTCTGCCTCGGCAGGTCTTATTTCCGGTTTTATACAAAACATTGGCGCCGTTGTAATTTTCCTGCCTTCTATCTTAAAAATTTCAAGGCGGATCAACATATCCGCCTCAAATCTTATAATGCCAATTGGATTTGCTGCCATACTGGGCGGCACTTTAACCATGATAGGTTCGGGGCCATTAATTATGGTAAACGACCTTTTAAAAACGGTTTCCCTTGAACCATACGGAATCTTCGCAGTCACTCCAGTCGGCATATGCCTGCTTCTAAGCGGAATACTGTTTTTTGCTCTGGTTGGAAAATTTATACTCCCCAAACGCCCCCCTGCCAAAACCGATTATCCACTGCAGAAAATACTGGTAGACACCTGGGACCTGCCTGAATCAATTCATCATTACCATATTCCGCATGACAGCCCTTTGGTCGGAATGACACTTGAGGATAGCGGCATCTGGGCTAAATACCATCTCCACATACTGGCTATCAATAAAGACAGAACGCTGGAGTATGCCCCGTGGAGAAACACCAGGTTTACCTATGGCCAAACTATTGTATTGCTGGGCGAAAAGGAAAATATTGACAGCTTCGCCGCCGATTATTTGCTTGCACCCAAACGCAAACCAGGAAAACTCAGGTCTTTAAACGATCCTGAGAGTGCAGGCTTTTCTGAAATAGTCATACCGCCAAGATCGGGGATCATCGGCAAAAGCATCAGGGATTTCGGCCTGAGGAAAAACTACGGAATTGAACCAATAGCACTGTTTCGCTCGGGCACAATAACCGAAGGAGATTTTTCAGATGTTTTAATCAACGCCGGGGATACTCTTATAGTGCACGGTAGCTGGCAAAATATAGCACGCTTAAAAACCAACAGTGACTTTGTGTTGATTGCCCCAATCACCGCCGAGGCCAGGACTCCTTCCAAAACTTTACCTGCAATTGCCTGTTTCTCTCTGGCAATTATACTTACTTTTTCCGGTTTGCCGATCTCCATCGCTTTTCTAACCGGAGCGGTCTCCATGGTTTTGACCCGGGTTTTAGATATCGATGAAGCTTACCAGGCGATCGACTGGAAGGTGGTATTCTTTCTGGCCGGGCTTATACCCCTGAGTATTGCCATGGAAAAGACGGGGGCGGCCTTCTTACTTGCTACATCTGTTATGGAGATTGTTCATGGCAGCCACCTGATTCTGGTACTGCTGGCAGTAGCGTTACTAGCAACAATCTTTTCCCTTTTTATGTCAAACGTGGCGGCTACTGTTATCCTTGCTCCACTGGTAATAAACATGGCGCAAATCGGAGGTTATGACCCGGCAGCAATGGTGCTTTTGCTGGCAGTATCCTGCGCCAATTCTTTTATATTGCCCACTCACCAGGTTAATATAATGCTGAAAAGCCAGGGTGGCTATAGTAATTTAGATTATCTTAAAGCCGGCGGAGGTATGACAGTATTATTCTTGCTTATCATAGTAAGCGCGTTCTATCTGCTATATTTTTAATAATTGTAATTAAACAAGAAGGCTAAGAAATATGTTGCTCAAACACTTTTTCCTGTCAAAAATTGCCCACAGTTCTTACATTCTGGCCGGTAAAAAAACCTGCGCGGTTGTCGACCCCAGAAGAGACGTGGATATCTATATCGACGAGGCTCGCAAGCTTGGAGTCACAATTACTCATATCCTGGAAACCCATCTTCATGCCGATTTCATCTCCGGCCACATGGATCTGGCAGAAAAAACCGGTGCCAGGATTTACGCACCCAGATCCGCCAAATGCAAATTTGACCATGTTCCGTTAAGCGAGGGCGATTATGTGGAACTGGAGGATATGCGCCTGGACGTACTTGAAGTACCAGGCCATACCCCAGAGCATCTTGCCTACGTGGTGACTGACCAGTCAAGAGGGGACAATCCGGTAGGCGTTTTTGTGGGAGACGCGCTTTTTGTTGGAGATGTTGGACGGCCCGACCTGTTTCCGGACATGGCTAACGAACTGGCCGGCAAGCTTTACCACAGCCTGCATGATAAATTATTAAAACTTCCTGACTATTGCGAGGTGTACCCCGCTCATGGGGCCGGCTCCCTGTGCGGGCGCTCTATGGGGGCAAAATGGCGCTCTACTATAGGTTACGAGCGTATGTATAACAGTGCTCTTAAAATAACCGATAAAACAGCGTTTATAAAATCTCTTACTACAGATATGCCACCAGCACCCGATCACTTCAGCCGCTGCAGTGATATCAACCGGGATGGACCGGAACTCATCAGGAATCTGCCAATTGTCGAAGAACTCGTACCTGCTGATTTTCTGGATAAACTTCATGACCCGGATACAGACTTGCTGGACGTACGCAGTTATGCTGCTTTTGCCGGTCTGCATATTCCGGGTGCATGGCACCTGGATATTAATGGCAATTTTCCCACCTTTGCCGGCTGGGTACTGCCCCCGGAAAAAAACATCCTGGTAGTAGCGGATTCTTTCCAGGAAGCAACTGAAGCTGTTGACTGGGCGCGCAGGGTGGGGATAGACCATATTACCGGGTACCTCAAAGGCGGGATGGTGGCATGGGTAACTGACGGGCAGAAAATAGACCACGTCAACCTGATTTCTGCACAAACTCTGCACGAGCGTATTACCGGCTCAGCAGACATGATACTGGTAGATACCCGCGCCCCGGCCGAGTTTAATGACTCCCACATCAGTGGCGCTATTAATATTCCTTCTCCTGACCTGCGATCCCGCTATAAAGAGCTGAAGCCCGAAAAACCGGTTTACCTGATCTGCTCAACCGGAAACCGTTCCAGCCTGGCAGCAAGCATCCTGAAGAGAAACGGCTTTAGCGATATATATAATGTTGCCGGCGGCATGACCGGTTACAGTGCAGCCGGGCACGCACGCTTGTGCAAAGTTTGCGTTAATCCTCATGGCCCGCGTTACTCAAGTGATTTCCCCTCCAGGGAAAACAACGAAGTATAACAGGAGGTGGCAATAATGGATTGGCTTACTGCAGTTGAATGGTCTCCATACGCAGCCGGAATAGGCATTGGCATTCTGAGCTGGTTTACCTGGCTTATTTCCTCCAAACCCATCGGGTGCTCCACCTCTTTTGCCCGTACTGCCGGCATGATAGAGAAGCTTTTTCGAGGCAAAAAGGTGGAAGATAAACTCTATTATCGTGAAGTCAAACCGGAAATCGACTGGCAGTGGATGTTCGTCGCCGGTATCATCGCGGGAGCACTTATTTCTTCACTTATCTCGGGAGATTTTCACTGGCTGTGGGTTCCCTCCACTTGGCAGTCTGCTTTTGGAGACAATCCTTGGCTAAGATTCCTTGCAGCTCTTGCCGGCGGCATTCTGCTTGGTTTTGGTTCACGATGGGCAGGTGGCTGTACCAGCGGCCACGGCATCAGCGGCACCATGCAGCTTGCAGTTTCCAGCTGGATTTCAGCAATCTGCTTCTTTATTGGCGGTATCGCTATAGCTCAACTCATTTTTAAAGTGATACCCTGACAGGAGTAAATAATGAAAAACCAAACAAAAAAATCCCAGCTCATATGGGGACTTATTTTTGGCATCATATTCGGTTTTTTACTTCAAAAAAGCGGGGTTACCAAATATGATGTAATCATTGGGCAACTTTTACTGACCGATTTTACTGTGTTGAAAGTTATGCTTTCTGCAGTTATAACTGGCATGCTCGGGCTGCATTTGATGCAGAGATTCGGCTGGATAAAACTGCGTCCCAAGGCAGGCTCCTGGGGGAAGAATGCTGCTGGAGGGCTAATTTTTGGAGCGGGTTTTGCACTGCTTGGATATTGCCCCGGAACCATCGCCGGCGCCATGGGTAACGGTTATCTGGATGCGATTACGGGCGGTTTCGCAGGTATAGTGATTGGATCTGGCCTGCTGGCTGCTGTCTACCCTAAACTGAGCACCGGAATAATGAAAAAAGGCTATTTCGGGGATCTCACCCTGCCACGCCTTGCCAGAATAAACGAGTGGATAATAATTATTCCGCTGGCAATCATCCTGGCGCTGCTGATGTTATGGCTTGAAACAGCTGGTCTGTAGTGGCTTTGACAACAACTGTCACTACCAGCTGGTATGATGTTATCAGCTAGCGGTATTGACTTAACAACAAAGCTGGCAGGATAATGTAACCCAAGCGCGGGCTTCCAAATACGTGGCGCGCTCTTCAGCCTCCGGATAAAAGAAGGGAAGTTACAGGCGTAAACAGCTCAAA
>JAQUQL010000092.1 GCA_028716145.1 Dehalococcoidales bacterium | reverse complement strand
GATAACGAGTGGAAACAGGAGGAAGGGCTAGAAGCGTACCCACTCTATCCCAATGATTTACGCTTATGGGCGTTAATGGCAGCCATCCGCAGAAATCACAGCCTGGAAAGCATACATGAAGCCACTCGCATAGATATGTGGTTTTTGGAAAAGCTGGCAAATATTGTCAGCATGGAGAAAAAACTGCTCTCTGAGCCACTCAAGCCGGAAATATTGATCGAAGCCAAGAGGATGGGTTTCAGCGATGAGCAGATTGCAACTCTTGCCGACAGACTGCCTGATCAGGTACGCCAGCTGCGCCATGAATGGAATATAAAACCGGTGTTTAAAATGGTAGACACCTGTGCCGGCGAATTCGATGCCTCAACTCCCTATTTTTACTCGACTTACGAGATGGAAAACGAAGCCGTGCCCGACGATGTAAAAAAGGCAATAGTCATCGGGAGCGGGCCGATTCGCATCGGCCAGGGAATAGAGTTTGACTACTGCAGTGTTCATTCGGCATGGGCGCTCCAGGCTGCAGGCTACCAGAGTATAATGGTCAACTCCAACCCGGAAACTGTTTCAACCGACTTTGATACATCTGACCGGCTGTATTTTGAAGCACTGGATGAAGAAAGCATACGCGATATCATAGAAAACGAAACCATAGATTCCGATGAGAGTAGCGCTCCGGGGGTGGTTGTACAGTTCGGCGGACAAACAGCCATAAACCTGGCTGAGCCCTTAACCCGCAACGGCTTCAAACTGCTGGGTAGCGATTACGAATGCATCGATCTGGCCGAAGACCGCAAACGCTTCGAGAGCTTTCTCTCCAACCTTGGGATACCCCAGGCACCCGGATCGGCAATTTACACTATCGAAGAAGCCCTCAAGGTAGCAGAACTCATCGGATACCCGGTGCTTGTGCGCCCCAGCTACGTGCTTGGCGGGCGCGCCATGGAGATAGTCCACAATGCAGGAGAGCTTGTGCGCTATATGAAAATGGCGGTTGATCTCCAAACCGGCCACCCGGTGCTGATAGATAAGTATCTGATCGGCAGGGAAGTTGAGATAGATGCTGTTGCTGACGGCGAAGACGTGCTGATACCCGGGATAATGGAGCATATTGAGCGGGCTGGCGTACACAGCGGTGATTCAATGGCAGTCTACCCGAGCGTAAATCTCTCACAGGCAGAGATAGATACCATAGTTGAATATTCCACTATCGTGGGAAAAGCACTCAAAATAAAAGGGCTGATGAACATCCAGTTTGTGGTAAGCCGTTCCAATAGCACTCAAGAAAACGGTATATACCTGATCGAGGTTAACCCCAGAGCCAGCCGTACCATACCTTTTATTTCCAAGGTAACCGGAATACCGATGGTAGACCTGGCAACAAGGGTCATGCTGGGAGAAAGCCTTACCAGCCAGGGATACCAAAGCGGGTTGATTCCTCCCAAAAAACTGTTTGCTATCAAAGCTCCCGTTTTTTCCATGTCCAAACTTGCCGGAGTGGATACTTACCTGGGGCCGGAGATGAAAAGCACCGGAGAAGTGATGGGGATAGACCTCACTTTCGACGCCGCTCTTGCCAAAGCGCTTATCGCTTCCGGTATGATGCTGCCTCAGATCGGTTCGATTTTACTAAGCATTGCTGACCGCGATAAACCGGAAGCACTGCCGATCATCCGCGATCTGGACAGGCAGGGGTACCGTTTATACGCTACAGAAGGAACCGCTGCGATGATAGAAGCTGATGGGCTCAAGGTTAAAATGATAAGTAAAAAGCTCGGTGAAGGACACCCCAATATAATAGATATCATCCGTAACGGCACCGTATCCGGAGTAATTAACACTATAACCGGCGGAGGAGCCGCGTTAAGGGATGGCTTTCATATCCGCCGGGCGACTGTTGAACAGCGCCTTCCCTGCTTTACCTCGCTGGATACTGCCCGAGCTGCGGTCGAAGCCATCAAGCATGGCCACCAGCTTTACAACTCTCTTTCCATGCCGGAATACCGTGGCGATGCCGAGTAACAAATGAACAACAAAACGCAAGCCATAACAGTGCCTCTTGAGAGCATGGAAGAATTATACCAGGGTGTTTTTCTGGCATGGATCGGCTCAAAGCAAATAGCCCAAAACGCCCAGCCTGGCCAGTTCGTTATGGTAAGTTGTAATAACTATCTATTAAGAAGGCCTCTTGCCGTCCACAAGGTCAGTCCCGAAAAAAACAGCTTTGCCATTCTTTTTGCAGTTTGCGGTAAAGGCACCGCCTGGCTGTCCCGGCAAAAACCGGGCATAGAACTGAATATACTTGGCCCCCTGGGGAACAGCTTCACGCTTGTACCCGGCGCCCAGAATATTCTGCTGGTTGCCGGAGGACTGGGGATTGCACCCCTGCAGTTTGCAGCACAAGTTGCCAGGGAAAAGGGCAAATCAGTCACCCTGCTGCAGGGAGCAAGTACAGCATCCTGTGTTTATCCTTCAACTTCTCTCCCCGATGGGGTTAAATGCTATACAACCACCGAAGATGGCTCCTGCGGGGCTCACTGCCTGGTAACCGAAATACTGCATGACTACATCGGCTGGGCAGACCAGATCATGGCTTGCGGGCCGAATGCTATGTACCACCCGATCGCCACAAGCAATAAACAGCTCTTTAAAGTTAAACCTTTCCAGGTATCGCTTGAGGCCAGGATGGGCTGTGGATTTGGAGCATGTTACGGCTGTTCAATAAAAACCGCCCGGGGCATGAAAAAAGTGTGCCATGACGGGCCGGTATTTGACTACTACGATATATTATGGAAAGAAAACCCAGGTATTTAGGGAGTTGTTA
Source organism: Dehalococcoidales bacterium (assembly GCA_028716145.1). GTDB lineage: Bacteria > Chloroflexota > Dehalococcoidia > Dehalococcoidales > CSSed11-197 > CSSed11-197. The sequence goes on along the minus strand of JAQUQL010000092.1, from coordinate 1,852 downwards.
GATGGATAAAAAACGCTTCGGCCCAACCACCCTTGCCTATCCGATGCCGGCTTTTTTAATCGGAGCCAACGTCGCCGGAAAACCCAATTTCCTGGCCGCTGCATGGGGCGGCATCGCCTGCGGAGAACCGCCGATGGTGTCTATAGCCATTCACCACCAGCGCTTCACACTCAAGGGCATCCAGGACACGAGGACTTTTTCGGTCTGCGTTCCCTCAGTAGATCAGGTAGCTGAGGTTGACTTCTGTGGTATTGTCTCCGGCAAAAACTACGATAAGGTAGCTGCCTGTGGATTTGAAGTTTTTTACGGAGAGCTCGGCAACGCGCCCATGGTTAAACAGTGCCCGGTTAGTTTTGAATGCAAACTGGAGCAAATGCCCGATCTCGGCAGCCACTTTCTGTTAATAGGAAGAATCGTTGAAACTTACGTTTCCGAAGATTGCCTTACCGATGGAAAACCGGATGTGGAAAAGATCCGCCCGTTTTTATATTCTTCTGGCTACAAAAAGGAGTACCATAGCTTTGGAGAGGCCATAGCCCCGGCTTTCAAGCGTGGCAAGGAAATAAAAAGCAGGCTAAACCCCCAAAGCATCTGATAGGGCGTTGCCCAGAACTTCAATAGCAAGCTCTGCTGCAGCAACAATAACCCCCGGCTGGCTCTCCAGAGCGCTGAGCAGATCAGCAGTAGAAAGCTCTCCCGCCTCTTTAACAGTTTTACCTTTTACCATCTCGGTTATCATACTGCCGCAGGCGGTAAAAGCATCATCGCCATCACAGGTAAAACTGGCCCCGCCAATCACTTCGTCCTCAACCTTGAGCCAGATTGCCATAGTCTCGCCGTTTTCACCAAAAGATATGCCAAACGCGTTATGGCCTGGCAACTCACCGTGGTTTGCCGGACGGGTAGCATGCAACAGCGCCTTTTCTGAAAACCCGGCCAACCGCAGTTCTTCCTGCACGGCTTCCCTCAGCTTATCCAGCGCTCCATCGCTCATAACTTTATCTCCATGTTAATTTACCCGGCGGAAGAATCCCCCGCGAGGCATTATAAAAGTACTATATCGCCGGCAGGGTTATCAACCCCAGCATTTCAAGCCCCTGAAGCACCATGTTAACAGCTATGGCTGCCAGCAGAAGTGTAAATACGCGTGAAACAGCCTTTATTCCACCCCGCCCCATAAACCGGACTATCTGGTTGCTGAAAGAAAACACCACCAGGGTGAGTAAAAGGTTGATGGTGAAGGATATCAGCACGATATACAGCGGAAACTGGGACTCGAGCAGTAAAAGCGTGGTAATAGTGGCCGGCCCTGCCAGAAGCGGTGTACCTATCGGTACAACTGCCACCATTTCTTCCCGGCTCGCTTCCATCATATGGCCTTTAGTCATATAGTTAACAGATAGCACCAGTAATATGATCCCGCCGGCAATGGCAAACGCCCCGACTGAGATTCCCATTACATTCAGAATAAGCCGGCCGATAAAGAGAAAAACCAGCCCTACGATGGCTGCAGTTATGATGGCTACCCTGACTACTTTAGTGCGCTCCCGCGCAGTTGAACCTTCACTCATGATGATGATAAAAGGAAGCACCCCAAATGCATCAATTACGATAAACAAAGGCACAAAGGTAAGGAGAAACGACTGCATCCACTCATTCATGTTGGCCTCTATTATAGTATTAACCGGTAAAAGAATCTATAATTGGAACGCCATTATACTTCTGTGATAAGCTTAATATCCTTTTAACTTGCTGGCTGTATACTTGCTTCCCATGCTAAACCGGTTCATTATAATTTATAATGTTGTGCTGAGGCTCTGAATGACATTTCGCCGCTGGCAGATTTCGGGCG
>JAQUQL010000091.1 GCA_028716145.1 Dehalococcoidales bacterium | reverse complement strand
TCAAGGGTGAGAACATTGAAGGTAACATAGGGCACTACCTTAAGCAGGGTGATTTCCGTTTTAGTCTCGGGAGCCATCCTTGCTAAAAGTTCTTCAACATTTCTCAACGCTGTTTCCCCAACACTTGAGCCATCCAGAGGTATCAGTATTTTTTCGTACATGTCTTTACCCTCCTAAGCCTGAGTAGCCGAAACTTCTGTTTTTTTGGTCAGAAGCGATACTACGATCAATACCAGAAAACTTATCGGTACAGAGAATATCGCCGGCTGGCTAATTGGCAGGGGCGCACTTGAAGCCGGCAGGTTGTAAACCTGGCTAAACGTTTCCGGAGATAGCATAATCATTATCAGGGAAACAAAAAGACCTGCCATTATAGAAGCGATAACGCCTTTGGCGGTAACTCTCTTCCAGAAAAGCACCATCACGATAGCCGGCAGGTTAGCTGATGCGGCAATAGTAAACGCCCAGCCTACCAGGAAGCCAACGTTCATGTGTTTAAATGCAATTCCAAGTGCCATGGCAATTATACCTACCACTACAGCGGTTATCCTCCCGGCCAGAACCATCTTGTGGTCACTAAGGTTTATCTTCATAACCCTGTGAATAAGATCGATTGCGACTGCACCGGAGGCGGCTACTATGAGTCCGCTAACCGTACCCAGAATAGTAGCAAAGGCGATCGCACAAATCAATGCAAAGATTCCCAACCCGAAGGCTCTTGCCAGCAAAGGAGCCGCCATATTGGAATTGGTAAGGTCGATCACACCATGCGTCATCGCGCCCAAGCCCAAAAACAGGGTAAGTATGTAAAACAGACCAATGGCAGCAACTGCAACAATGGTTGATTTTCGGGCATAGGCTGGTGTCGGTACAGTATAGTAACGTATGAGAATATGCGGCAGGGCAGCCGTGCCCAGAAACAGGGAAAGCATAAGGGAAATGAAATCGATCCTGCTGGCAGAAGTCGCACCTTTGGCCGGATCTATCTTGTATTTCTCGCCAGGGGTTAAGATATCTGCTCCATCGGTTGGAACCTGGTAATAAACTGTAATAACAGCATCGTCATCAACGATTTTCTGAGTTGCCCAACGAATAACGGTGCCTTCCTTGATGGCTTCAAAGAAGCCACCGATTCCAACTGCCCCGGTTTCAACATCTCTTTCTCCATAAATCTCACTCAGATGTCCTACCGGATAGAACCTGCCATCTTCCTTGGGTGCACCATTATAGAGGTCAGCCTGGCCAGGCTGATTCACGATTGACTGCGTCTCCGCAAGAACCCCTTCCTCGGATTCCAGCTTCCAGTAGTTAATGTATCCATCTTTCTCAAGTTTTACGAAGGTCATATTGTTAACACTGTATTCTTCGATAACTGAGAGCCCGGAGTCTGCCGGTACTATGTTTCCAGGGGTAGCGCTTTCCAGCTCAATCGTCTGGGGCTGGGTGAAGGGTACACTATCAGTACCGGGTTTGGTTGAAAAGCCATTTATCAGGAGTATGCCGGTAAGGATAAGAGAGAATAGTACCAGCAATCCACCTTTGATAAACTGAACCCAGGTAGTAGAAGCCATACCGGCAGTAGCAACGATGAGAATAACAACAGCGCCCACTATGACCACACCAGCTTCAAAAGGTAGTCCCAGAAGCGGTGTAATCAGGGAGCCGGCTCCGACCATCTGCGGGATAAGGTAGAAAAGAGAAACGATCAGTGTAGCAATGGCAGCTGCCAGCACAACACCGCGAGATTTGAACTTGGCATCAATGGCTGAGGCAAAAGTATATTTACCCAGCCTTTTGAGCGGTTCGGCCACCACAAACAGCGCGACCATCCATCCGGCCAGAAAGCCGATGGAATAAAGAAAGCCATCGTAGCCGAAAAGAGAGATCATGCCGGCGATACCCAGGAAGGAAGCTGCAGAAAGGTAATCCCCGGCAAAAGCAATACCGTTTACCGCCCAGTGAATATTTCCACCGGCAGCATAATAACCGCTGGATGATTTTGCCTTCTTGGCAAACCAGTAGGAAACAAAAAGAACCGCGAGGACGAAAACTACAAAGATTACTATCGCTAAAGGTTCAGCCTGATAATTCATGAACTACTGCCCTCCTGGTTGGTTTCGTCCACATCATCCCCTTTTTCTTTCCATGAACAGATATAGTTGTAGATGACTGCCAGAGCCACCGCCAGAATAATAATGCCAAACCCATACACTATGGCTACGTTGAATTTACCGACATCAGCAGCCATAAAAGATGGGCTTAAAACGCTCACCAGAATAAAGGACAGGTAAATAGGAGTGAAAATGGCGAACATGATAATGCCAAGCTTGGTCTTGTAGGCTTCCGACTTTTCAGTTTTCCACTGTTTTGGTTGGCCATGTTCCATAAAAACCTCCTTAATGTCCAGTGTTTATTAATAACCGGTTAATCTTTTACCTTTCTACCGGATACAAGAGTTTCAATAACAGTTTCATCGGCAAGCGTCGAAGTATCACCCAGATTGGTAACATCGCCAGCGGCAATCTTTACCAGGATGCGCCGCATTATCTTTCCGCTTCTGGTCTTGGGAAGTCCGTCAGCAAACTGGATAACATCCGGAGTGGCAATCGCCCCGATCTGGCGGCGGACATGAATCTTTAGTGCTTTTTCAAGCTCTTCGCTCGCCTTTTGGCCGGTGTTGAGGATAACAAACGCATATATGCCCTGCCCCTTGATTTTATGAGGCATGCCTACCACAGCAGCTTCAGATACCTGGGGGTGGGATACCAGGCTGCTTTCTACTTCAGCAGTACCGATGCGATGGCCGGAGACGTTGATAACATCATCAATACGCCCCATAAACCAGTAGTACCCGTCTTCATCCTTGCGGGCGCCATCGCCGCTGGTGTAGTAGCCCGGGAAACGGCTGAAATAGGTAGCTTTGAAACGTTCCGGATCGCCCCAGAGAGAGCGCATCATCCCTGGCCACGGTTTCTTGATGCACAGCCAGCCGCCCTCATTTGTACCAGCCTCAGTTCCATCGTTACGCAAAACTACTGGTTCGACACCGGGAAACGGCAGTGTAGCCGAACCGGGTTTGGTTGGAACTGCACCTGGCAAGGGTGTTATCATGAGACCGCCAGTTTCAGTCTGCCACCATGTATCTACGATAGGACACTTTTTTCTTCCTATATAACGGTGGTACCACATCCAGGCTTCCGGATTGATTGGTTCACCAACCGTACCCAGCAATCTCAGCGAAGAAATGTCGTATTCTTTTGTCCACTCTTCTCCCTCCCGCATGAGGGCACGTATTGCAGTCGGAGCTGTATAAAATACGTTCACTCCAAACTTTTCTACAATCTGCCAGAAGCGGGCCGGGTTTGGATAAGTGGGAACGCCTTCAAACATCAGGCTGGTAGCCCCGTTTGCCAGCGGCCCATATACAATGTAACTATGGCCGGTTACCCAGCCGATATCTGCAGTGCACCAGTAAGTATCTTCATCTTTGATATCAAATACCCATTTAACCGTCTGGTAGGTATGCAACAGATACCCACCCTGAGTATGCAATATCCCCTTGGGCTTACCGGTAGAGCCACTGGTATACAGGATAAACAAAGGAGCGTCAGCATCCATGGGTTCTGCTTTGCACACCGGAGAGATATCATCTTCTTCCACCTCTTCATGCCACCAGAGGTCACGGCCGGGCTGCATCGGTATATCGATACCGAGCCTTTTTACAATGATTGCAGTTTTAACCGACGGGCTCTCTGCCATGGCAGCATCGGCATTGGTCTTGGAGTGGATCTGCTTTCCGGATCTCCAGTAGCCATCAGCGGTGATCAAGAGGCTGGAGTTGCAATCCTGAATACGGTCACGAAGAGCTTCCGCGCTGAAACCTCCAAACACAATAGAATGGATGGCTCCAATTCTGGTGCAGGCAAGCATGGCAACGGCAAGCTGTGGAATCATGGGTAGATAGATGGAAACAGTATCACCTTTCTTTATCCCGTGCTTCTTTAAAACGTTTGCAAATTTGCATACCTCGTAATGCAGCTGCTGGTAGGTGTATGTCACCACTTCCTCATCAGGCTCGCCCTGCCAGATTATGGCAGCCTTGTTCTTGGTTGAGGAGTTGAGATGGCGGTCAAGACAGTTATAACAAACGTTTATCTTGCCACCAATAAAGTGTCTGATTTCCGGTTGTTCGGTAAAGTCATACTCACGGAACTTGTCCCACATTTTGAACCAGTGGAGCTGGCCGGAAAGCTCCTTCCAGAAACCTTCCGGATCGTTGACGGACCTTTCGTAGAGTTGCTTGTACTCCTCCATACTTTTGACAGCAGCTTTTTCGGAAAATTCCTTAGGTGGAGGGAAGACGCGGCTTTCTGCCATCATCGACGAGATTTCCTGGCTGGATATTTGCCCTAAAATCTCTTCATTGGTTTCTTCAGCCATAATAATTTTCTCCTTTTCTTTTTTTGGCCAAGAGCCATTTTCTGGCAGTAAGGGTGAAGGGGCAACCCTTTTTGCCTCTGGATATGTTTATGGTAGAAAAGAGCACCCGAACTGGATGCTCAGGTGCTCTTTTCTACCAAAACTTAATCAGCTTACCGGAGGTAAAGAAAAATAATAAACCTTCCTCTTGGTTAAAAGGGGGTTTTGAGAAGGAGGCAAAGAGTAGCACGAAGAGAGAGACAATGTCAAATCC
>JAQUQL010000090.1 GCA_028716145.1 Dehalococcoidales bacterium | reverse complement strand
CCAAACAATTTTTCGCCAATATCTTGCAATCCTTGAAATGCGCATCCGCGCTCTTGGCGACATCCGGGAACAAATAACTTTTAAAATAAAATCCGCCCAGAACCAAAAACAGGACCAAGACAAAAACCACGAGAATGGTTTTGCGCTTGCCTGCCATCACACTGCTCATTTTGTTTTTCATTTTAAAAAATTAATTTGATAATGACGAAACGAATTGGAATATTTTTTTAACTGAAAAAATTATTTTCATACTTTGTTTGTATTATACACAAAATTGTTTTATTGATCAAGAGGAAATTTCGCAACCACTTACGCCTTCAAATACTCATCAAAAAAATCTTCAATTGAGGTTTTATATGTTTCAGTAAACAATCCGAATTTTACTCAGACAAACGAAGCTCCTTCTCCTGCGACAAAACCCACATTTTGTCATCCTTGTAAGGACCCCTTAAGCTGTCTGTTTACTCATAAAGAGTAAATATTATGATATAGCTAAAGGGACAAGGGATTCTTACAAGAGCTCATACGCAATATATGGTTTCGGTCGTGTTTTATTTGTCATTCCGGAATTTCGGTACTCCGAAATATCCGGAATCCCGTAGCCATGCAAGACAAGTATTGTATTTCATTTTTACCGGCTTATAGTAACGGGATCCCGGATATTTGCTGTGCAAATTCCGGGATGACAGCTTTTAGAAAGCAATAGATAAACATCAGGAAGTACAGGTGGATCAGTGACAAAAATAATTGTTTTATAGCGGGAAATATTATTCGGCAGATTTGATATAACAGCTCTGAACGATAACTTGATAGGAAGATGCGCTTTGACTACGTTATATTGCGCATGACCAAAAAAAACGAGGCGTAAATATACGTCTCATTCGAGAACTTCACTGAAAACTTAGCAACATATCTTATGAACTTTATGAATCCGTCCTGAGGAGTTTTTGTTTGAAGCAGTATTCTCAAACTGCTCATGAAAGACTATCGGATAGTCTTGTGACCTCGGGTCGTTTCGAATCTTACGATTCGTAATCATCCCTAGAAAGGAGGTGATCCATCCACAGCTTCCGCTACGGATGCCTTGTTACGACTTCATCCTTATTGCCGATCCTACCGTGGTTCCCCCTATTAAGCGGAGGAGCTTCGGGTATTACCGACTCTCTTGATGTGACGGGCGGTGAGTACAAGACCTGAGAACGTATTCACCGTGACATAGCTGATTCACGATTACTAGCGATTCCAGCTTCATGAGGGCGAGTTTCAGCCCTCAATCCGAACTGAGGTAACCTTTGATGGGATTCGCTCCACCTTTCGGTTTGGCAGCCCATTGTAATTACCATTGTAACATGTGTGTAGCCCCAGGCGTCTAGGGCCATGCTGATTTGACGTCATCCCCACCTTCCTCCCAATTAACTCGGGCAGTATCGAATGAAAAATACAACATTCGACAGGGGTTGCGCTCGTTGCTGGACTTAACCGAACACCTCACGGCACGAGCTGACGGCAACCATGCAGCACCTGTCCATCCGCTCCTTGCGGCACTCCCAACTTTCATCGGGATTCGGATGGCTTCTAGCCTGGGTAAGGTTCCTCGTTTATCGTCGAATTAAACCACATGTTCCACCGCTTGTGCAGGTCCCCGTCTATTCCTTTGAGTTTTAGCCTTGCGGCCGTACTTCCCAGGCGGGATATTTAACGCGTTAGCTTCGGCACTAAAAGGGTCGACACTCCTAATGCCTAATATCCATCGTTTACAGCGTGGACTACTGGGGTATCTAATCCCATTCGCTACCCACGCTTTCGTCTCTCAGTGTCAGGAATAGTCCAGCAAGATGCCTTCGCTTTTGGTATTCCTTATAATATCAACGCATTTTACTGCTACACTATAAGTTCTACTTGCCCCTACTATCCTCTAGAATAAACGTTTCAAATGCAGTTCTAAGGTTAAGCCCTAGAATTTGACATCTGACTATTTATCCAACCTACAGACGCTTTACGCCCAATAAATCCGGATAACGCTTGAGGTCTCTGTATTACCGCTGCTGCTGGCACAGAGTTAGCAACCTCTTATTCACTAGGTACAATCAAAGTTTTTCCCTAATAAAAGAGCTTTACACCCCGAAGGGCTTCATCGCTCACGCGGCGTCGCTCGTTCACACTTTCGTGCATTGACGAAGATTCTCGACTGCAGCCTCCCGTAGGAGTTTGGCCAGTGTCTCAGTGCCAATGTGGGAGAATACCCTCTCGAGCCTCCTAACCGTCATAGCCTTGGTGAGCCATTACCTCACCAACAAGCTGATAGTGCGTCGACCCTTCTTGAAGCGATAAATCTTTACCCTTGCGGGACCATTTGGTATTAGCTCCGTTTTCACGAAGTTATCCCAAACTTCAAGGTAGGTAATCAACGTATTACTCACCCGTTTGCCACTCCCCAGTAAACTGGAGCGTTCGACTTGCATGCCTTATCCACGCCGCTAGCGTTCATCCTGAGCCAGGATCAAACTCTCAATAAAATTATATGCTCTTCCAAAGATCCAGTACTCAAACGGATCTAAGAAAATATGAACTATAATAAAGACTCAGTGAGTCTTGTGAAAGTTTTTTCGACACAGGACGGATTCATGAAATTCACAATTTATGTGGAATAATAATTCTATATAAAATATACAAAATCTTACTCAATATGTTGCCAAGTTTTCAACGAACTTTCTTTTTCAATCATCCCTGGAAAGGAGATGGTCCATCCACAGCTTCCGCCGTGTGTAGTGACGAACTTTCTTTTTCAATCACTTCTACATCATAGAGCAAATAAAACATCTGTCAAGCCCTGTTCGGACCAGACTTTTTGTTGTGAAATGCGTAAATTGTGAAAAAGTAAATTGAACTTTTTTATTAGCTGTTTAGACTAACAAGATTCATTCTAGAGCATTTAAAAATTTTGTCAAATAGTGATAATTTACAGTGAAGAACCCTGTGTGTCCGAGTACGGACAACACAGGGCGTCCAGCGGTATTTATTTATCAGAATGAAAACCTACGGTTTTCAAACTTTCCCTATGAGGTTACCCTGCAAGTCCTGCGGACATTGCAGGGAGTTGTGAATACTTAAAAAACGGAGCATAAATAACCCCGTTTTTTGTCATCACCAAGCTAAGCGTTAGAAAGGTTCATTAGGAACAGTGAAGCCCTGTGCTTCCATTTCAAGAAATGGAAAACAAACATTTTCAGAACCGAGATCGCATTGACCCTCACCATGTATGCATCTTTTTCGACAAACGTATCCGACACCGCATTCCTGCTGGTTTGAACATTTTTTTACGCACTTATTGGCCGCCTCTTTCCATCCAAAATTATGCAAAAAACAAACATTTCCGGAATCACAATCGCTGTCATAAGAACAACTTTTGTAAGCATATTCGCCCGTTGTGATATTCAGGGACTTGCTTGCCTTTTGCATAAGCTTTCCCCAAACAAACTGTTCGTCTATTTTATTATCAATATCTGGTGGCACTTGAGGCAAATATTGGGTTACCCAGCTTTTAGCCGGAGCTTCTTCCGAATTTCTATCATCGTAATCAGCAACCTGCCAAGCGTTATCTTTGTTTTCGAGCATAAACAATATCTTTGAAACTATATAACCATCGTCAGCTTTTAACTGATCGTCTTTAACAACAAATTCCATACAAAATATAGAGCTTGAAACAATTTTATGGTTTGAATCAATATCCTTTTCCCATAAAGTTTTAGCCGCACAAAGTGATTTTTCACCATTATATCTTGCGAAGTTATCCTCGCCAAATTTTTCTATTGTCAGACTCAACGCATCATCTTTTATATATTCTTCGTATGAAACTCCTAGGGGATTTTGCCTTCGTTGACGATCAAAATTCATGTATAAAACTATGACTATTAACAGACACAGGGTGATCATAACCAGGCGCTCTTTATCTTTCATAACCAAACAAAAAATATATCAAAAATAAAAACTTATCTCACAATCTTATCCACGATCCCGTATTTCTTCGCTTCCTCCGCGTCCATATAGAAATCGCGGTCGGAGTCTTGCTCAATCTTGGAAAGCGGCTGACCGGTATTCTTTGCCAAGATTTTGTTGAGATTCGCTTTGACGCGCAAAATTTGGCGCGCGGAAATCTCGATGTCGCTCGCCTGTCCTTCGGCGCCGCCCATCACCTGATGAATCATAATCTCCGCATTGGGAAGCACAAGCCGCTTACCTTTAGCCCCGCTGGAGAGCAGCAGAGACGCCGCCGATGCCGCCATACCCACGCATACGGTGGACACGTCGGCTTTGATGTAATTCATTGTGTCATAGATTGCCAGCGCAGAAGAAACCACTCCGCCCGGAGAATTGATATAAAGACTGATGTCGGTTTTCTTATCCTGCTTGTCCAAGAAAAGGAGCTGCGCAATGATATTGTTTGCCACAGCGTCATTGATCGAACCGCCCAGCATAATAATGCGGTCTTTCAAAAGACGCGAGTAAATGTCATAGGCCCTTTCTCCATCGCTGGACTTTTCAATTACTGTTGGAATCAACATATTTTTATATTTAATAGTTATAGGTTAAGTTTGCAATAAAACCGTACCCCCCCCCTATAGGGTAAAAGTAAACGGCTGGCTGATAATTTTAGCAATGTTGCCCCGATATTCGGAGACTATATCAATCGTTGCCGTTTCCAAATTAAGGGTGGCAAACACATATTGACCGATATATACCTCGGGAATTTCAACAAAT
>JAQUQL010000089.1 GCA_028716145.1 Dehalococcoidales bacterium | reverse complement strand
ATCCAGGGTAAAATACCTCCGAAGTAAAGTAAATACGAATAAAAACAAGCGTTTTACGCCACGTCGGACATCACTTGGTCACAGTTCAAATTCGATTAACCAAAATGTCTTTGTGGTATAATTTTGGAGAATTTTAATATCATTTGGGGTTGTATTTATGTGGAACTTCATCATGCAGCATGGAATTTGGATTCTAAGCGCGGCGGCACTGGTGCTCTCACTGGTTCTTATAGGCCGGGACCCTTTGAGTAGAAGATTAACAGGTGATAAAAGCAAAAAAAATAGCCAGCACTCGATCAAAATCCTGCCGGTCGTGTTCTGGACGATCTGCAGCTTGTTAATGGGGGTTATTATAATTGCCATTGTCGCCATAGTGATGTCTGAAGAAGGTGCCAGCGCTAACATTTCCGCTGAGGACATACAGACATGGCTTCTTGAGCATGGTATGCCCATCCTGCTGATTATCGTGCTTTCATTTCTTATATACCGGGTTATTTCCCTGGCGATTCCCAAGCTGGTTGAAAAATATGTCCAGGGGAAAGTCAAAAGCCGGCAATCCAAACTCTGGTACCAGAATCGAACCCAGACCTTGAGTGCAGTCATCACCACAACTACGGGAGGGGTGATTGCCGTCATTGCAGTTTTTATGCTGATGAGTGAATTCAACATTAATATCGCCCCCCTGCTGGCTGGCGCTGGTGTAGCCGGTGTCGCCATCGGTCTTGGCGCCCAAAGCCTGATTAAGGATTTTTTAAGCGGCGTATTTATATTTTTAGAGGACCACTATAATAAAGGAGACGTTGTTGAAATCGCCGGGCGCGTGGGCACAGTGGAGGAAATCAACCTCAGGCGCACAGTGCTAAGGGATCTGGACGGGATTGTTTATTCAATACCCAATGGAGAGATAAGTGTTTCCTCCAACTACACCCGGGACTGGGCAAGGGTAAAACTGGATGTCCCGGTAGCCTACGGTGAAGATCTTGACCGGGTTTTCGAAATTTTAAACAGGGTAGGAAAAGAGCTGGCCGAGGATAAATCGTTTGCTTCCAAGATCAAAACTCCCCCTCAGGTACTCAGAGTCCAGAATTTTGGAGATAGCGCGATAGATGTAAGAATGCTCGGAGACGTAAAGCCCAGCGAGCAATGGGAAGTCACCGGAGAATTAAGGCGAAGGGTGAGAAAAGCTTTCGATACAGAGAAAATTGAAATCCCCTGGCCGCATGTTAAGGTTTATTTCGGTAATGAAAAAACAGAAAGCGGCATAACCATTACCTGTCCTTCCTGCAAGGCACTCAACCCAGGCACAAACAAGTTTTGTGCAAGTTGCGGTTACAACATGGAAAAACCCGGGCAGGAGGGCAGCTAGAATCGTCCTTGCTCAAACTTAAGCTGTGGTAGTATAATCGAGTTTCAAGAGAGGAGTAAGATAATGCCGTCATTTGCTTTTTTTCAGGGAGAAACCGTACCGTTAGAGGAAGCCAAAATCGGAGTAATGGCTCATGCCCTTCACTATGGAACTGCCGTATTTGAGGGAATACGGGGCAACTGGAATGAAGAAGCCGGCCAGCTGTATCTTTTCAGGCTGCCCGAACACTACCGCCGCCTTTTAAAGGGCGCCAGTATACTCAAAATGAAACCCGCCTACAAAGCGGAAGATTTATGTAATATTACTGTTGAGCTGGCAAGAAAATGCCAGCTCAAAGAAGATATATATGTAAGACCACTGGCTTATAAAAGTTCACAGGCATTCGGTGTGCGTTTGCATAACCTCGAAGATGACCTGCTGGTAATTATAATTCCATGGGGAGCATATCTCGACGTCGAGAGCGCTCATTGCGGCGTTTCCTCCTGGCACCGCCCGCCAGACAATACCATGCCTCCATCAGTCAAGATCTCCGGGATGTATGTAAACAATGCTTTTGCCAAAACCCAGGCTATCGAAAATGGTTTCGACGAAGCGATCATGCTAACCCCTGATGGTCATGTAGCAGAAGGCAGTGGGGAAAACATTTTTATCCTTGCAGGTGGAAAGCTGGTTACACCTCCAACAAGCGATAATATTCTCCCTGGCATCACCCGGGATTCCATCATTACACTTGCCCGCGAAGAGCTTGGGATCGAAACGATTGAACGCACCATAGACCGGGTTGAGCTTTACAATGCTGAAGAATGCTTTTTAACCGGAACCGCTGCTCATCTGACACCGGTATCCGAAGTGGACCATTATAAAATCGGCTCATGCCCGGTTGGTCCGTTCACCAAGAAATTGATGGGCCTGTATTTCGATGTAATCCGGGGGAAACATCCGGGATACATGCACTGGTGCACTCCGGTATTCCCTGAGTAAGACGGTTCCAAATTTAAAATGAACCGATTTCTTGCCTCATTAAGCGGTTATCTCTCGATCTCCGCGTCCACTGGCCTTCTGGCGGGTATATAAAGGTGAATTTGAAGATAACCGTCTTACGGGTTCAGTAAAAACCGGAAAACAGGCTGAAAGAGGCAGGGGTTTCATTTTTAGCCACTGCCAGTGTCCAAAGCAGAGCGGTTATAATATCTTAAACCGGGTTGATGTTACCCGAATTGATGCTCTTTAAAAGGCACAGAACTTTGGCAGCTTCCTCCAAAACAGTAGTAAAACTAAAAGCTTCTTCAAGCAACTGTCCTATGGAAAAACTTCCATGCCCATAAAGCATCACTACTCTTCTGTCTTTAAGCTCCTGTGCCACTGTTTCATCCAGGCTGCCCGGCTTGAGGTTTTGCCCAAATCCCAGAACCGGGACCTTCCCTATTACATCGTACCATTCATCCCTGGGGACTATTTCCTGCTCAGCAAGTGAAAGAGCGGTTGAATAAGGAGGGTGAGCGTGGACTATTGCCTGAGCATTGGTAGACTGATAAATCGCCCGGTGCACAGGCAGTTCTGATGAAGCCAGGGGAGTATTGCGATCGTTCTTGTTGATACCTGTTTCGATAAGGTCCTGCTCGGTCAGGCTGCCAAGCATGGAACCACGCCGGGTTATCACCAGGCGTTCTCCAAAACGGACTGAAAGGTTGCCGGAATGCGATGTAACCAGGCCTCTTGCGCTTAGCTCTCGGCCGATGGTTTGGAACTGGTCTAGCAGCATATAAACCCCTCCCAGAGCTTGTTTCACCGTTAGTTTATACCCAGCCCAGCAAAAAAGGCAAATTAACTATTGCATCGCTTCCGGCGCACAGGTTATAATTTCGCAATTTTGGAGTAAAGCCTTCTATCTTTTTTATAAATATCTGGGCTTCACCAGATTAGCGGCCAACGAAAATGAGGGCTCTATCGGCAACCTGTAAAACCATGTATTTAAAAATACACAAGGAGGGTTGGCAAATATGGAAAAGATCATTTCGGTGATACCCGGGGCTTACCGCCCAAAATCATTTGGCAGGAAAGATTCTTTTACGATTATTTGTACTGATGAAAGAACAATCTTCGCCCAATTTACCGGCCAAATGATGAAGGATGCCGTGAAAGAAGCCCGTGATAAGGCAAAGGAGGAGGGCAAAGGCTTTTTCGGCCAGTGGGGCGCCCAAATGTCTTCAACATCAAATTACCACAACAGGTACTGGGAGATGGCCCCGGCAGATATACTTGCCGAAACCGAAGGCAATTTTGATCTTTCGCATGCCCAGCTCGACAAATTAAAAGCTAAAAAGAAGGTTGAGCATGACGACGATTCATTTGAAGTAAAAACTGAGCTTCAGTTTGAATCCGGAAAAAATAAATATAAATTTATGATTGACAGCTATTCAAAAGATGCAATAGAAGAATTGCGCAAGGTGTATGCAGAAAAAGTCCAAACTTAAGCGGTTGTTTTTAAAGTTTTCAGCTTAAGTCCGATTTCTCTTCCTCGGCTGAGGCGCGATAACCATATGGCTCAACGTGGATGGTGATGTGGGAATTGGGCAAGCGGCGCTTTATTTGTTCTTCCAGATTGTTACAAATATTATGTGCTTGCGAAACAGTATCGTCCGGAAATACTTCCACATGTACGTCAATATGCCTTTCGCTGCCTGCTTTTCGGGTTCTTAGTGCATGAAAACTGGCTACTCCTTCGCAGTTTTCCAGCGCGTTCCTTATTATATCTTCTTCGTACTGAGGCAAACGCCTGTCCATAAGACTGCTCACCGATTTGCCAACAGTGATAACTGCAGTTCTGAAAATCAACAACGATACTGCGAGGGCTACTATCGCATCAAATATAACATTACCGGTAACAGCTACAATCACCAGACCAGCCAGTACGGCTAGCGAGCTAAGGGAATCGGCCAGCAAATCATGGCTGGTGGCTTCCAAAGCAGCAGAATCAGTTTCCCTGGCTATTCTCAATCCATACCAGCTAACCAGCAGGTTAATAATAAGAGCAGCCACTGTGATATAAATACCGGTTGCTACCATCTCAATCGGCTCCGATGAAAGAAGGCGTTTTATTGCCTCCCAGGCAATAAAACAAGCTGCCAAAAAGATAAAAGACCCTATTATGGCGCCGGCCAGGTTTTCTGCTTTACCATGGCCAAAAGCGTGTTTTTTATCAGGCGGGGCAGCCGCAATACGTATACCCACCAGTCCGATCACCGCTCCAGTCAGGTCAATAATGCTATGGACTGCATCAGCACGAAGCCCGATACTGCCAGTTATAAAGCTGCCCGTCAGCTTCATGGCAATCAAGACAGCAGTAGCCGCGATCGCTGCGACACTGGCTCCTTCCTTGCTGCGAAAAAAACAAAGCTTGTCCGCTGAATCTTTGCCCTTCATTTACC
>JAQUQL010000088.1 GCA_028716145.1 Dehalococcoidales bacterium | reverse complement strand
GGATTATTATTTTCATAAGGCCATTCAAAGGTATACGTGTTGCAGTGCCTCAACATTCTTCTATTCAAAAAGCACACGAGTTTGTGCTGGCAAGAAAGAACTGGATACAAAAAAACATTGAAAAGATGAGGCTGTACGAAAACGCACTGTCTGCCCACACAATTGAAGCCACGCCTATAGATAAACAGCAAGCTTCTACGGTTCTTGCCCGAAGGCTGAAAGAACTGGCACTAAAACACGGTTTTTCCTATAAAAGGTTAACCGTTCGCAACCAGAAAACCAGATGGGGAAGCTGCTCTTATACCAATAATATCAGCCTTAACATGCAGTTGGTAAGGCTGCCTCAGGAACTGATTGATTATGTTATCCTGCATGAATTGGTTCACACCAGGGTAAAAGACCACAGCCCCACCTTCTGGGACGAACTGGACAAGCTGGTTGGAAACAGCCGTAAATTAAGAGACAGGATAAAAAACTATCTTCCAGCTACGCCCCCAGGGTCTTTTGACCGCTCATAACCGCGCTGTTAGATAACCAACTAAAGCCAGATGATTTGAATCAGTACATGGGCAGCAGCTACGGCAGCAATAGTAAAAGGCCAGGCGATTTTAATGTAACTACCCATTTTAATGCTATAGCCGCGCTTTTCCAGCATGCCACAAGCCAATACGTTGGCGGTCGCCCCAACCGGCGTCAGGTTCCCTCCCATGCCAGTACCTACCAGCATACCAAAATAGAACGGGAAAGGACTAACACCCAGGGAAGCAGCCAGCATGGAGCATACCGGCAGCATTATAACCGTATAGGGAACGTTATCTATAAAAGAAGAAAGCAGAACCGAAACCCAGATGATTATCGCCAGGAAAACCGCCGGGCTTGAGATGCCGGTATTTATCAGTAAATTGGCAAAATCTTCCAGCAAACCAGCTTCATTTACGCTGAAAATCAGGATAAAAATCCCAATCAAAAACAATATCGAATTCCAATCGTATTCCTTGAGCCACTCTTTGGCATTGCGCCCGGCAAAGCCCAAACACACTAAGCCTAATATCAAACCCACCAACCCACGGTGATTCCATGCTCCCAGGTTTTCCCAGGGAATAAAAGCAAGGGCGACAACACTTACCACCAATAGCATTACCGGCTTCCAAGTTATTTTTACAGTTTCCGGCTCTATAGCCACATTTTGAGTCATCTTTCTGAAAGTCCACAACAACACCAGGATAGCCACCAATATGCCTGCAATAGATATCGTTCCAAGGCTGATTTTTCCTTCAAACCAATAGAATTCAAAAAAGCTCATGCTGGTCTGGCTTGCCATGATTAGAGCAGGAGGGTCGGCCACCATTGTAACCGTAGTGACGATATTGGAAGCAGCCGCCAATGCTATCAGATAAACAAACAAGTTGCCGTTCATACGAGTAGCCAGCTCTATAGCCAGGGGTGCAAGTATTATCACAACGCTTGGGTTGGCCATGAAAGAGGAAAGGACCATGGCAATTATGCATAAAACCAGCAAGGCATATCTTTCCTGGTTGATGTTGCTAACCACGCGGCTGGCAAGCCATTTGGGAATATTTCCCGCAGTCAGAAAGCTGGCAAGCATACCATACCCCCAGTAGATTGCCAGAACATCCCAGTCTACCCCACTGAAAATTGCATCTGCAGGCTTTACAACTCCAAGCACAACAACCAGTAATGCGGCAGCCAGTGAAACATAGGCGATATTAAAGCGCCGGTATAAGATGAACACAAAGGTAATGATAAAAACTGCCAGCGTAACCCACTTGGCAGTATCAGGGCTTAGGAATCGGGGCGCTAAATCAAGAAAAACATCTGTCATTTGGACGAATTAATAAGAGTGTATTCCTAGCCAATCAAAGCTGTCAAATTGGCAAAGCAGAAATTAAAAATATGCCAGCAAGCAAGCTCAAAACATTGGCAATAATTACATAAGCAGCAGTTCTTAAACGACGATGTTCATTTACCAAAATCAAAAATGCAGGCATCTCGATCATAAATATCAGGATTTCTGCAAAAAAGAGGGTGAAGATAACGTACCCTGCGTGGAAGGGGGAGGTTCCATTCAGCCAGATCCAGAGCGCAAGCTGGGTAGCCAGGTTGATGCCCAGAAAAACCAGCCAGCTTCTTTTACGGCGGTAGCCGAACAGTAAAAACACCAACCCCTCAACTAAAAGCGTAAGGGTCACCCTGGAAAATATCAGAAATGCCGAACGGGATAAAGACTTGCCCGAGGCAAGTGATTGGTTTTTAAGATCAAGCGTATAAATGTTGTTATATTTCTGAATGGGGCGTTCCAGCTTAACTGTAAACGATTCGCCTCCGGAGGAAACTTCAAAACTGTAAACACCCTGCTGTAGTTCGTACAGGTAAAAAGAATAATATGTTTCGTAGGATCTGGTGGTTTTGGAGGCCTCGGTTCCTTCTGGCAACAAACGGATTTCAAGGTCTTCCGGCGCGTTGCTCACTATAATCATAATAGAAGGCGGCTCTGCAGAATTGGCATAACACTCAGTCGTTTGAGTAAATGGAAACAGCACAATCAGAGCAACTGCAGTTAAGAGGAAATATTTCAACCACTTCTTCATCACTCCATTACTATACCACTCATCGCCAATAACTTTAACCTTTTTCCTCTACTTTTTGTTAAAACTTGCACAGACTACTGGCGGAACTTACAATTCAATGTTGCAAACATGGGAAAACACGTGTTACGTCTTGAGCGTATAAGAATCGGCCCTTACATACGGGAACGCTCGGCATGTTGCGGCGGGCGCTATTGCGGGAAAGATCCTTCTTCGCACTGGCGTGCTCATCCATGGTAACACAGAAAAAGAAAAATTCTCTTCCGGGATTCAGAGAGGGTATTCTTCACTCTGAGCGTAATCGAAGAATCTTACAATAATTGAGGTTAACTCTAAGGAAACTTAAATTGCTGACAATAAGATACGAGACATCCGGAGATTATGAGGGGATCCGCCAGATCAACCGTAAGGCTTTCTCCCGGGAAAACGAAGCAGAACTGGTTGACAGGCTCAGGAACCACAATGCCGCGGCGGTTTCTCTGGTAGCAGAAATGAACGGGGAACTGGTAGGGCATGCATTATTTAGCACGGTAACCTTCCAGCCAGAATGCCCTGCTTTAAACGCGGTTACCCTTGCCCCGCTAGCAGTTATTCCCGCATACCAGCGCCAGGGTATAGGCTCCCAATTGATGGAAACCGGTATTAAGGAATGCCGAAAGAAAGGGTATGGTATGATATTTCTGGTTGGACATGCCGATTATTACCCGCGCTTTGGATTCAGTTCCGCAGGCAATAAAGGTTTCAAATGCGAATATGAAGCCCTCGATGAAGCCTGGATGGTTTTGGAAGTCAACGAGGTTCCGCAGTACCCAAAAAAACGCAATCGTGCACTTTAACCAGCAGTTCAAATACGTAGTATGAAGCCAGGCCAAAACATAACAGATACTCTTAAAGCCACCATCGCAGTGGTTGCGGTGGTGTTTGTAGCTGTTGCAGGTATACAGTTATATGTTGCCCTCACTACTGATACAGAGCGCGGGATTTACAACTTTCTTGAGTTTGCCAGTGACCTGCACGACGACATAGATGCAGAATTCTTTGAAGTCAATGTAAAGAAATTAGCCGCAACAATTTCTGCTCCCAACCTGGAAGATTCCGAAGCAGTGGCTCTGGAAATATCTCATGGAGTTTTCATGACAAACGCATACAGGGAAAGGTTTTTTGACCTTATGTCGGTAACCGATGAAACCCTTGAGCTTAAAAATGATCTCTTGAAAGAGGGCGGCTCATTCCTGACCAGCTATAACCATTTAAGAGAAGCGCTCAATAACTCCATAAAGGCAGACTTAAACTCCAGGGACACAAGCCTGCAGAAGGCGCTTGCAAAAATCGAAGAGGCCGTGTCGCTCAGAAGCCAAAACGCCACCCGAATCAAGCAATGGCTTGCCGAGATGGAGCTAAAAGACTAGCAATTTTTCCGCCCTTAGCCACATCCGCTGCATCCCCCACAGCTTCCGGAAGAGCAGCTGTTGCTTTTTCCAGAGCTAAAAACAGCATATGTTCGCTCCAGCCCGGCTTTTGCGCAGGAAGCACATTTTACTTCATCATGTTTGGTGCCCATCGGAAGCAGTAATTCAAACTCACAATCACACCTGGGGCACCGATAGCTATACAACGGCATTTCTTCTCCAGTTATGGAACTATATCTGTAGCCGGCAAAATCACCTGCTTACTGGCATTTTTTTACAATTATTTCTTCAGCCCACACCATGGCCTCGATCATCCTGGGAAATCCGGCGGTTGTGAGCGCCTGAAGAATGGCATGCCTGATCTCATCAGGGGTGATTCCTTCATCAAGAGCCTGTAACACAAGAGACTGTACGTCTCCTTCGCTTCCGATACCAATAGCTATGCCAAGTTTGATCATTCTGCGGCATTTATCATCCAGTGGACCTGCCTGGTGACAATCCTGGGCAAGTTTTGAAAAATCCCGGGCGATTTCAGGATATTTTTCCTTAAAATCAGCGTAATATGCAGGAGAATATTTCATCTGTATACCTCCAGGTTTTATTCACTTTCATTATCGTTTAAGAAACCTCTAAAGTCAATCGGAAAATAATTATTTCTGGCAGGGTAGTTCCATATGCAACTAACTGTTAGTATAATATTACCGTTATTGTAATAATAAAGGGAGCGCATCATGGATTTACATCTGGTTCTCGGCTGGGGTTCACCTATCGGGATAGGCATTTTCCTTTTATGTATCGCCGGTATGGTTTATATTTTGTCTAAAGCTGGCAAGGATTAGAAAACCAAAACCAGAACATGCCCGGGACAATGCGTGC
>JAQUQL010000087.1:3717-4913 GCA_028716145.1 Dehalococcoidales bacterium | reverse complement strand
CAAAGTGCTCGCCGACTGCGATGTTGATGCTGCTGACCTAAACCTTTTACTGGATCCCTGCATAGAGGAAAAACACGACTTTGCCGGAGGACAGGTTGCCTTCATCGACCCGGATAAATGTAGCAGATGTAACCTTTGTACCCAGCTTTGCCGATTCAATGCCATTACTGATTTCAAGGTCGACGAACTGGACTGTGAGGGATGCGGCCTGTGCAGCCATGCTTGTCCGGTGGAAGCCATAGAGATGAGGCCAAGTTTTTCCGGGCACTGGTTTATATCTTCAACCAGGTATGGCCCCCTGGTACATGCACGGTTAGGCATAGGGCAGGAAAATTCCGGCAAACTGGTAGCTGAAGTAAAGCGCCAGGCCAGAAAGCTTGCAGAGAAATCCAGTGCAGACTACATTATTATAGATGGACCGCCCGGAACCGGTTGCCCGGTGATATCCTCCCTTACCGGCGCAGGCATCGCTTTGCTGGTAACCGAACCTACACTCAGCGGTGTGCATGATTTAAAAAGAATCATCCAGGTTTGCCAGCATTTTGATGTGCCGGCTTTAGTCTGCATAAACAAATATGACTTAAACGAAGGCAATTCTTCTTCGATTGAGCTGTACTGCAAATCTCTTGATATTGCGGTTGCAGCCAAAATCCCCTTCGATACAGTGGTAACCGAAGCGATGGTGCAAGGCAAGCCCATTTTAGAATATACTGATGGGAAGATATCGCAAGAAATTACCAACTTGTGGCATTATATAGATAGATTAAAATAATTTACAGGGGGATAAACATGAAATACGCAGTACCTCTCAGCGGCGGAGCAGTATCACCACATTTTGGCCATTGTGAGCAGTTTGCTCTGGTTGATGTTGATGAAGCAGAAAAGAAAATTTTGGCCAAAGAATTAATTGTGCCGCCACCTCATGAGCCCGGCCTACTCCCCAGATGGCTGGCAGAAAAAGGAGCGAACGTTATACTTGCTGGTGGCATGGGTGCCCATGCACGAGACCTTTTCCTTGCGCAAGACATCACCGTGGTAACTGGAGTTGTAGCAGACGATGCGGAACAAGCCATAATGGATTACATTACCGGCACTCTGGAAACCGGGGCTGATACCTGCGACCATTCAGGGGGAGGCCACACTTGCCAGCACTAATTCACACCAAAGGAGATTTTTAAACAAATGGTTGATAAGGA
>JAQUQL010000087.1:0-3617 GCA_028716145.1 Dehalococcoidales bacterium | reverse complement strand
AAGAAAGTGCTGGGCGTGGTAGAAAACATGAGTTATCTTTACGTACCGGAGATAGACAAAAAAATTGAGATATTCGGTAAAAGCCGCGGCGAACAGATGGCTGAGGCGGCCAAAGCCCCCCTGCTGGCGCAGATTCCGATCGACCCTGAGATGGCCAGGCTGTGCGATTCCGGAAGCATTGAGGATTATGACGGAGAAGTAATTACCAAATTAAGTGAAAAGCTTATAGAAGCACTCAAATAGCTTAAGTACCATGTTAAAAAAAGGCGGGGAATGTTCCCCGCCTTTTTTATTTGACACCCGGCATCTCTTAATACTAGGATTGCAACACTAATAAAAGATATTAAAAACGGTGGAATATTCAATTATACTCGTAAATGAAAAAAACTCAAGGGTGGTTTTGTAAAATGGAAACAAATGAAAGTCCATCTTGCTCGATTTCCACCTTTAGCCTCGAACATGCAATGAACTGTCTAGCCCAGGGTATTCGTATTATAGATGTTGATTACGTTGTTGGCTTTGTTAACTCCGCCTTTGAAGCACTGTCCGGTATAAAAAGGAGAGACGCCGAAGGGAAAAGATGCTGGGAAGTTTTCCCGTCTCCCCTATGCAATACCCCTGAATGTCGCATGGCACGCATTCGCCAGGGAGAAAAAGCAATCCAAACTGAAGTTGAAGGCCTAAAAAAAACTG
Organism: Dehalococcoidales bacterium; assembly: GCA_028716145.1. Taxonomy (GTDB): domain Bacteria; phylum Chloroflexota; class Dehalococcoidia; order Dehalococcoidales; family CSSed11-197; genus CSSed11-197. The sequence continues at coordinate 2,924 of JAQUQL010000087.1, read as the reverse complement.
GCGAGAAAACCTCTTTTATAGTCTCAACTTTTCCACTTTACAGCCCTGAAAAAAAGCTGATGGGCATGATTGAATCATTTATCGATATAACTGAAGCCAGAAACCTGAAAGCCCGCGCTGAAGAAGTTGAGAATCGCTACAAAGCCATTGTAGAACTTACTGGAGAGTTAGGAGAGGGTGTTTTTGTAACACAAGATGTTGAAAACAAGGAAGGTTTGATAGTATTTGCCAGCCGACAATGCACCAATATAACCGGATATTCAAACACTGAATTACGCAGTATGCTTTTTTTCGACTTACTGGCCCCGGAACATCGCCAGAATTCCAAAAAAAGACATCGTCAAAAGCTTAACGGTGAACCTCTCCCTGGCTTGTACGAAGTATCTGTAATAAGGAAGGACGGGCGTAAAATCCCGGCTGAGCTTACCAGCGCATTAACACTTTATAACAACAAGCCAGCAAATGTTGTTTACCTGAGAGAAATTACCCAGAGAAAAGAAATGGAAGCAAGAGTAATCAGTGAAAGAAATATGGCTCGCAACTACCTGGAAGTAGCCAATGTATTGATAATTGCAATAGATAGAGAACACAAAGTGTCTCTTATCAATCGTAAAGGCTGTAAACTGCTTGGCTATCCACCAGAAAAGATCATTGGATTAAAGTGGTGCGACAATTTTCTCCCATTCAGGTACCGTGAAACAATTACAACTCTTTTTGATGGGCTGTTCAGGGGAGACACCAAGCATTATGAATACTTTGAGAATCCGGTGCTTACGTCCACCGGAGAAGAGCGCGTCGTCGCCTGGCACAACGCCATCGTGCTGGATAAAGATAACAACATCAGCGGTGTTTTATGTTCAGGTAACGACATCACCGAACTAAGACAGGCAGAAACAGAATTGTATGAATATCACCACCATCTTGAAGAAATAATCAAAGAAAGAACTACCCAGTTAGAAGAGCAGGTGCTTCAGCGCTCGAAAGCAGAAGAACGGTTGATAAAAACACTGGAAGAGGAAAGCAAACTGCGCCAGAATCTTGAAAAACAAATACAGCGAAATGCCGAATTTATGCGCATGATAGCCCACGAAATGAAAACCCCGCTTACTTCCCTGCTGGCCTCAAGTGATCTGCTTGTTGAAAACTACATGACTGAAGCGGCGGGCAAACTGGTAAAACAAGTAAATAAAGGAGCTCTTGACCTTGAAAAAAGGGTAAACGACCTCTTTGACCTGGCAAGGGGTGAAATAGGGATGCTCCAACTAAGCCGCAAGGAAATTAACCCGGTCAAAATCCTTGCTGGAACTTATGAATATTTTAAGGCTCTGAGTGAAAACCAGGGAATAACTCTCACGGCAAACTGGCCTGAGGCACTCCCGGTAATATTTGGAGACCACCGAAGAGTAACCCAGGTTCTTAACAACATCCTAGATAACGCTTTAAAATATACTGAACCTGGTGGAACAATTATTCTAACCGCCAAAGTAACCGAAGATGTTTTGCTGATTCAAGTTGAGGACTCCGGGTGCGGAATTCCTGATAATAGATTGTTAGATATTTTTAAACCATATTACAGAGTAAGCACAAATTTAAAGGTTAAAAGCGGTATGGGGATGGGGTTAGCCCTTTCGCAGATATTTGTAGAACTGCACGGAGGCAGAATCTGGGCTGAAAGCAAAGAAGGCAGTGGAAGCCAAATATCCTTTACACTTCCTTTAACAAAAGAGGGAGATTTTTATGAAATTTCAGATCGTTGAAGACAATCCACAGATAGCCGATGCTGTTTCAATGGCTCTGGAGATGCGCTGGCCTGAGGCGGCACTGGTTGTTGCAAACAACGGTGAAAAAGCAATCAAAATGGCAGAACAAGAAAAACCTGATTTGATTATACTGGATCTAGGGCTTCCGGATATCGATGGATTTGAAGTGCTTAAGGAGATCCGCTTTTTTTCAAATGTTCCGATCATAATTCTAACAGTGCGAGATGAAGAAAGTGACATAGTAAAATGCCTTGAACGGGGAGCAGATGATTATGTTACCAAGCCATTTAGACAGCTGGAATTAATGTCCAGGGTGCAGGCGATAATGCGCCGGCATCATCTGGTATCATCGCAGGTATTACCCAGTTGCGAAACACTTCATTTCGGCCAATCCATCCATGTTTTTTTTGTCGGCAAGACAAGGGTCAGCCTTACCAGCACTGAAGGAATAATTCTTTCCCATCTTTTAAGAAATGCTGGAAAGGTGGTATCCCTTTCCAGCCTATCGGAGGTCGTTTGGGGTGACAACTACTCGGGATCCAATGAAGCAATAAGAGTTTACATTCGCCGCATCAGAAAAAAGATAGAAGCCACACCGGATAACCCCAGCATAATAATTACACACCCTGGAATTGGATACAGCATTCAAAAACCTCGATAATATGCTTCACAAGCAACACCAGGTGTTACTAACCAGTAAACACTTCCATTGATAATTGTAATAAACCTCCTCAAAAAATTAACTGCATTTGTAACATATACAGGATAGTCTATTTTAGTTTCATTCTGATAATTCGCAAGGGCAGTTAAACATGACGGCATTTATAATCACTCGCGATCAAAGGCTTATAGAAGAAATCACCGATGTTTTTAAGATTTGTCTGCCTGGTTTAAAACCAATAGTCTGCCACGCTATAGAAAGTGTTCCCGCCCTGGTCAGGGCTAAAAAACCTGCAATTATCATTATTGACTGTGTTTCAGAAAATAGCAGTATTGCCAGCCTTACTGGCAACATCAGGCGGTTGACAGCTTCCCCGATAGTTGCTTTATGTTGCTATGATAGCCCGAAATGGGGTGTTTCTGCTATTAAAAGCGGAGCCGACCTGTGCCTTTTTAAGCCGGTAGTGCAACTGGAATTTGTGGCACACGTTATAAAACTTTTAG
>JAQUQL010000086.1 GCA_028716145.1 Dehalococcoidales bacterium | reverse complement strand
ATTGATTTGATTATTTGGCTGCTTTGGAGAGCAGAGTTACCCGGTTATTTTCAAGCAGGGCATCATCTTCTATGCGGATTCCTCCCCATCCGGGCAGGTAAATACCGGGTTCTATCGTAAAAACCATACCCTCACCCAAAGTGTCCTTAGAAGATGGGCCAAGAAAAGGGGCTTCATGGACTTCCAGCCCGATCCCATGCCCAAGGCTGTGGCCAAAATAATCTCCATAGCCGGCTTCTTGAATAACGCTGCGGGCAAGAGCATCTGCCTCGCTTGCTTTTATGCCGTTGAAAATGCCTTCAATGGCAGCCTTCTGGGCTAAAAACACAATATTATACAGTTTTTTAAACTGGCTGTCAGGTTCTCCCACGCAAATAGTACGGGTAAGATCGCTGGTATAACCATCTACGCATGCTCCGAAATCGCACACAATCGGTTCTCCCGGGTTTATTGGCTTGTTGGAGGGCGTTGCATGAGGGAGGGCAGAATTAGGCCCAGAAGCGCAAATTACAGAAAAACCAATCGGTTCACTGCCATGTGTACGCATGTAGCCTTCGATCTCCCAGGCTAGCTCGATTTCACTCATGCCGGCACGCACAACCCGGCGGGCATGTTCAGCCGCGCCATCACTTATAGCGGCGGCTTTTTTAATCAGGGCTATCTCTTGAGCATCTTTTGTAATTCTGAGCCGGCTGCACAGGTCACCAGACGATATAAGGCTGGTTTTGATGCCGGCTTTTTTTAATGATCTGCGCATGGTGCTTGCGGTACTTACGGTAACATCGCTGCTTTCAAACCCGACCCTTGAAACACCTGCCCGGGATACAAAATCAGCAAACCATTCCTTGAGGCCTTTGGTGGCTTTGAAGATGGTAAAATCAGGAGCCTGGCTGGCTGCCTGCTCCCAGTAGCGAAAATCGGTTGCCAGCAGTTGGGTACTGCGGGAGATAAGTAATAATCCGCTGGAGCCGCTGAACCCGGAAAAATACCGCCGGTTGGGTGGTGAGGAAATAAGGAAACCGTCAAGACCTGATTTATCTAGCTTTTCGAGCAGCTTTTCAACCCTGTTATTCGGCATCGGAATCTGCTTTTTTTGCCATAGGATGTGCGGCAAGATAGACTTTTCTGGCCTGCGCCTGGGTAACATGTGTATAAACCTGGGTTGTACCCAGGCTGGAATGCCCCAGCAACTCCTGAACCACCCTGAGGTCAGCTCCGCCATCCAGCATGTGAGTAGCAAATGTATGGCGCAGGAGGTGAGGGTATACATGCTTGTCGATACCGGCTTTTAGTGCCATGCGTCCAAGCATATTCTGAATAGAACGCGCGCTGAGGCGTTTCCCGAACCGGTTTATAAAAAGCGCATTGCGATCCCCTTTAAGGGATACCAAACGTGGCCGGCCGGTTTCAAGATATTTTTTAAGTGATATTATCGCCATTTCTCCGATCAAAACCATTCTTTCCTTGGAGCCCTTGCCCAGTACCTTTATCTCTCCGGTTTGGAGGTTAATCTGGCCAAGGTTTAAACTCGTGATTTCGTTTATACGCATTCCGGATGCATATACTATTTCCAGAATAGCCCGGTCTCTCATTCCCTGGGCAGTATCTGCAGAGGGAGCAGAAAGCAGGCGGTTGAGCTCTTCCTGGCTCAAGCACTCCGGCAGGCGCTTTTCCAGCCGGGGAGAAGTGGTCAGTTTTATGGGGTTTTCTTCGATGTAGCCTTCCCTTAACAGATAACGGTAAAGCGAGCGCACCGCAGACAGTTTGCGAGAAATGCTTCTTCTGGAAAGGTTTTGCTCCATCAGGTAGCCGATGTATTCGCGCAGGATGTGGCGGTTGACGTTTTTAAGGGATTTTACACCCTTTTCCTGAAGGTACTGGAAAAACCCCATCGGGTGCTCGCCTGACCTGGGGCCGAGAAGGTCGGTTGTGTAATTTCGCACAGTATAAGGAGAAAAGCCGCGTTCAGCCCCCAGATAATCCAGGTAGCGTTTCAGGAGTTCCTGCATGGACTTTATTCCTCGTACTTTTCCTTATGAGAACACTTGGTGCACCTGACCCATTTTATACGATACTGGCTCATCAGTCCACCGCACTCCGGGCAGGGTTTGGGTACCGGTTTAAAGTTGGTGGCCAGTTTACACTCCGGGTATCTGGAACAACCATAGAAGGCATGTTTTTTCTTGGAGTTCCATTTTTCTACAATTTCTCCCTGGTTGCATTCCGGGCACTTCACTCCAATTTTAAGCTGGTAAGATGAGGTGTATTTACATTCCTTTGAATTTGGCTCCGGGTATTCATCGTGGGAGAGGTATTTACCGAATCTGCCGATTTTTATCACCAGGGGTTCACCACATTTGGGGCATACTTCATTGGTTGGCTGTGCTGGCGGTTTCATCCTCTGGGCTTTTTGTTCTGCAAACTCCAGTTTCTCTGACAGGGGTGCGTAAAAATCAGCAACTACTTCAGACCAAACCGCGTCTCCGCTGGCAACTTTATCCAGCCTGTCCTCCATGTTGGCGGTAAATTCCACCTCAACAACTTCCGGGAAGTATTCAACCAGGAAACTGTTTACCAGTGTTCCCAGAGCAGTGGGTTTGAGTTGCATTTTTTCTTTTACTATGTATTCCCGGTCCATGATTGTAGATATGGTTGGCGCGTAGGTACTCGGGCGTCCTATGCCTTTCTGTTCCAGCTCCTTGATGAGCGTTGCTTCGGTGTACCTGGACGGCGGCTTGGTAAAGCGCTGGTCGGCTGAGAGGCTTTTCATATCCAGTTCTTCATTTTTTTCCAGCGGGGGAAGAGCCGGAGCAGATTCTTCATCCTCCTCGTCTTTGGCCTCGCTGTAAAGAGCCAGAAACCCCTGGAAGACGTTGGCAGAGCTGTAGCTTCTGAGCAGATATCTGTTCTTGCTGGGCGCCTTGGCTTCAATTTCAACAGTAGTGTTTTCAAAAGTGGCTGCAGCCATCTGGCTGGCAACCATTCTCTGCCATATAAGCTGGTAAAGTTTGTATTGATTGGCATTGAGGTGTGCTTTTACCGATTCAGGGGTGCGCTCCGTGCTGGTAGGGCGTATGGCTTCATGGGCTTCCTGGGCGCCTTTGACAGCGGTAGAAAACACTCTTGCGCGGGCGGGCAGAAAGCCCTCACCGAAATTAGCCGCGATATAACTTCTGGTTTCTTCAATGCTCTGATGAGAAACATGAGTAGAATCGGTTCTCATGTAGGTAATAAGGCCGGTATTTCCTTCCTTGCCCAGGGCAAGCCCCTCATAAAGCTGTTGAGCCAAAACCATGGTTTGTTTGGCAGAGAAGCGGAACCGCCGGCTGGCTTCCTGCTGAAGGGTAGAAGTTATAAACGGGGGTGCAGGCTGGCGTTTGGCACTCTTCACCTTTACCTGCAAAACCCGGTAATCTGCCTTTTCCAGTTCCTGTTTGATATCTTCGGCCTGCTCTTTGCTGGAAACCTCGAGTTTGGCAGTGGCTGGAGTACCAGTAAGGGTTGCCTTAAACTGGGGATTTTTGTGGGGAGGCTGTTTGGCAAGCATGACCTCTATCACCCAGTATTCTTTAGGCTGGAATGAATCTATTTCATTCTCGCGATCGACGATGATTCTTACCGCAACAGACTGCACGCGCCCGGCAGAAAGGCCTTTCTGTACCTTTTTCCATAGTATGGGGCTTACCTTGTAGCCAACCAGGCGGTCGAGCACTCTTCTGGAAAGCTGAGCGTTGATAAGGTTTAGATCCAGGTTTCTGGGTTTTTTAAAAGCCTGCTCAATAGCCGGTGCGGTTATTTCATGAAAGACCACTCTTTTATACAGTTTAGGTTCCAACCCGGTGATCTGAGTCAGATGCCAGGCAATGGCCTCACCCTCTCTATCAGGGTCAGTAGCAAGGTATACCATGGAAGCCTCACTGGCGGCCTTTTTAAGCATGGTGATGGTTTTTCTTTTATCAGAAAGTATGGAGTATTTGGGCTTGAAATCTTTCTCCACATCCACGCCGAGGCTTGATTTGGGAAGATCCCGCACGTGGCCCATGGAGGCCTCAAGCCGGTAATCGCTACCCAGTATTTTTGCCAGCGTTTTGGCTTTGGCCGGGGATTCGACGATGACCAGGTTCTTTTTATCTGTTGACATAAAATTTGCTTTCCTGTTTTAGTTTTTTGGAAGTGTGAGGGCGTAGCACATAACACCCACCTGTTTTATCCAGCCTTTCAATTCCATAAGAGTAAGGGTAGAGCTGACCTCGGCAATCGGCAAGCCTGTGCTTCGGACTATTTCATCAATGTGGCGCGGCTCAAAAGCCAGCGTTTCAACTATGAGTTTTTCAGTGGTGTTTTCCGGTTTGATTGTTAAATCCTTACTACTGTCTATTATTGAGAAAAGATTGATTTCGGCCAGGATATCTCTGGCCGATGATACCGGTTTGGCGCCTTCCCCTATAAGAGAATTGGTTCCCCTGCTGTTGGGCGAGTAAATACTGCCGGGCACAGCAAATACATCACGGTTATAGTCAAGCGCCAGTTTGGCTGTTATAAGTGCGCCGCTTTCTGTCCTGGCCTCGGTTACAACTACTCCCAGAGACACCCCGCTCATTATCCGGTTTCGCCTCGGGAAGTACTCCGGGCGCGGCCTGGTCCCCGGCGGGTATTCACTAACAAGAGCTCCCTGCCTGGTTATCTTCTGGGCAAGGTTGTAATTGGAAGCCGGGTAAACCTGGTCCAGCCCTGTAGCACATACTGCAATGGTTCTGCCGCCGGCCTCAAGGGCAGACTGGTGGGCAACTGTGTCTACTCCCCTTGCCAGCCCGCTTATCACGGTTACGCCACTGGCTGCAATATCTCCGGCAAGCTCCCGGGTAACCTGTTTCCCGTAGGTGGTTGGTATCCGGCTGCCAACAACCGCAATTCCTATCTCATCGCTGGCAACAAGTGTTCCCTTTACAAATATAACCGGTGGAT
>JAQUQL010000085.1 GCA_028716145.1 Dehalococcoidales bacterium | reverse complement strand
CAAAGCTATAGAATAACCGTAATATCGAAAAGTTGTTGAGTTATGACGCTGCAAAACAAGGTAAAAATATTTAAAGCCCTTTCTGATGAAACCCGCATTCGTATTTTAAACCTGCTCATCCAGAAGGAATGCTGCGTTTGCGAAGTCATGCAGGCACTGAACATTTCCCAGACCCGTGCATCCCGAAACCTTGGCCAGCTTTACAATGCCGGGTTGCTTTTGCTTCGCAAGGAAGGGTTATGGTCGCTCTATTCAATAGATGAAACTAAAATTGACCCCTTCGCCGCTTCGGTGATACAGGCAACCAGGGAGTACCTGAAGGGAAACCCGGAGCTTATTAAAGATATTGAAAATCTCCATAAAGCAGTACGGGAAGGAGTTTGCGGCCCCTGCAAAGCAGATTGCTGCAACAATCGTTAGTTATTTAGATTCAGCCTCTATCCCAAAAGATTACAACCTCCTGTTGTTTGAATACCTCCAAATAATCCTTTTATTCTATAACTATATGCGCTATAATGAATATAGTTTAAAGAACGGGAGGTTACATCATCGCAAATGATGTACAGATCCATGATAAAACGAATCCTGATATTTGCACTCCTGGTAGCTTTGAGCTTAACTGCCATTGCCTGCGAGAGTGAAGAACCAACCACAAACCCATTAAGCACCAACCCCACCACCACGACGCAGACTACCACCACTGCCAAACCAACCACCACTACAACACAGCCGACTACTTCTCAGCCCACCACTACCGAGCCCACAACCACACCGTCAAACCAGTCTCCGGTAAGTTTGGGCATCCGCCGGGCAGATATACAGGACGAACTTGCCCTGAATATGTTTGTGAAGCCGGTTGATGAGAATGGAAATGTAGTAGCAGTAGAAGGCACACTAAATGTAAAAGTATGGGAAATGCTTGATGCCTTTGATATCACCCAAAAGGGGGAGTTGCTCCAGAGCTGGGACGGAATACAAATAGTCATGGATGATTATGAAACCGAATACGGCGAAGCTCTGGTGAGAATCACCTATGAAGATTTTCTTCCAGAATGGTGGCAATATGGGATAGTAGACCTTGAGCTTGTATATGACGGAGGAAAACTAGAGGGCTCTGATGACCTTCTGCTTGGCAAGATACCAGGCTGCTGAGACTACGCCTGCCAGTAGCCGGTCCGGCTACCAGAAAGAGTCTCAATAAGTAACACTACAAAAAGATAATACGGTTTTAATGTTGATTCTTCAACAGCGAAGGTGGTAATGATGAGCGAAAAAAACAGTAACTGCCAGAACACCGGCCTCAGCCGCAGGAGATTTATAAGAGATACCGGTATTGTTACTACCGCTCTTGCCTCCTCGGTGATCCTTTCATCCTGCCAAAATGATAATAACCCGCCGGCCAATACCACCAGCACCGGAGAAGCAGAGCCAGCCAAGTTAGAGGTATTTAACCCCACCGGTTCCATAGAAGTCACACACCTGCACGCTGCCCGTCTGGGCAGCCTTGAAGGTAAAACGATTTGCGAAGTAACCAATGGTGATTACAACTTCGATAACACTTTTCCGCGCCTTCGCCAGACACTTCAAAACCTCTATCCTGGCTCTTCATTTATACCTTATACCGAATTTGAAACTATACCTAACGTGGTAGATGAAGATTCCATAGCCGGGATCTTGGCCGCGCTTGAAGAGGCCGGCTGTGATGGGGTGATCGTAGGGAACGCTGGCTGAGGGTCCTGCTCAACGCGTGCGGCTCGTGCAGCCGCCTTTATCGAAATGAAGCTTGGTATACCCACCATGATTATGACCCGCAAGGGCTTTACCGGGATAATAACCAACAATTTTGCCGGGCTTGGTTTTTCTAATGAAGCCCCAGTAGTAAAAGAATGGCCGTGGGATCTGTTTACCGCTGAGGGGGACCTTTCGGTAATAGAAGATGAGATAGAAATCGTAACTGACGGGCTCACCCAATGGGAGCCCGAGATTAAAGAAACTGGTATCTACCCGCCGGATATGGTGACCATCACCGGTAAGGACTATCAGGAAGCCTATTCCAGATTAAACTACACTTTTCTACAGTACCAGTGGGGAGATGGGCTTCCGCTTAACCCACCTACTGCCAAAACGGTTGACTGGATACTTGCCGGTACAGATCTTGAGCCAACATCCACGATAGGTTATTATGGCAAGTTCTTTCCGCGAGGGGGAATATTAACCGTACACTCACTGGCAGTAGCCCTGGCACTGGCAGGTGGGCGCCCGGAATACCTTCCGGTACTTATTGCTTATGCAGAGGCCATGCAGGAGCCAGATTTTGCCCATGAATCCATGAACACCACCACCTGTTCCACCTGGCCGGCATGCATTGTAAACGGACCGGTAGCCAGGCAGATCCGCCTTTCTTCCGGCTATGGCTGCTTTGGGCCAGATCCTTTATACCCGGCCAACGGGTCTATCGGACGAGCGATGAGGATAGCACAGCAAAATATCGGCGGTGCACTGCCGGCAACCGGGTCTATGGCGATTTTCGGGCACAACCGCCATACTAATACTGTTTTTGCCGAAGATGAGGAAGGGCTCCCTTCCAACTGGCCAACACTGGCAGAGGAACGGGGGTTTTCCAGAGGCACAAATACGGTACTGGTTGCAGCTGTGGCCGGTATAAATAATATAAACACTTATGGCAAAGGCACACCTCCTCTGGTTGGCGGTTTTAACCTCCAAAACCTGCTTTATACCTATCAGGGTTATATGGCAATCCCAAGCACCAACAACACCGAAGCCTCCTACTATACTGGAGAGATCAAGGGCAAGGATTCCGGCATACTGGTGGTGCCGCGTTACGTTGCCAAAGCATTTTCAGAAGGCGGCTGGTCAAAGCAGGACGTAAAGGTGTGGCTGTATAAAAACGCACGCGTCATCGACCTGCCAAATGTGGCAGAGTGGGCTCAGGAGCAGGCAGAAAAAGGCACTTTGGATGTATTCGGGGAGTCCTGGTACCCACTCCCGCTCTATACTGACCCGGACGATGTGTTAATTGCGGTTGCCGGAGGCGAGCAATCCGGCCATAATGCATATTTACAGCACGGCACCAGCTGGTCTATAAACCAGATTAAAGAGATACGACTGCCTGCCAACTGGGACGAGCTTATCCAGCAGGCCGAAACCGACCTTGGGCCCAGGCAGCTTTAGTAATTGTAAATTATTGCGGAGGAGCACACATTACATGAGGACTAAATTACTCCAAACGGCTCTGCTGTTTCTGGCGGTATTACTGATGCTGCCTGCAGCCTGCACCCCCTCCCAAACCACCACTACACCCGGTATCCCTTCAGCTCCTGATGCCAGCGAACTGGAAAGCCTGGGTTTCGTTAGCCCGCATATCCCACGGGTAAGCTGCGAGGAATTAAAGTTTATGATGGACAACGAAGAAGATTTTGTGCTGGTGGATACTCGTTTTAAACTGTTTTATGACGAGCAACACCTGCCGGGAGCGGTATTTATACAGGGTGAACCAACTCCTCTGCTTACCCAGCAGTGGATTGATAACCAGTTGAAAAACCTGCCTCAGGATAAAACTATAGTGTTCTACTGCGACTGAGATGACGACGCTGTTTCTGCCAGTATGGTAGAAAAGATGAAAGAACTGGAAACCGGACACGACTGGGGTAAAGTCAAGGTTCTCTGGAAAGGTTACGAAAGATGGATGGAGCTGGGTTACCCACTTTCATAAAAATAAGTTAGAGGCCAGGTATTTACCGCCATAACAGCTTTACAGCCAGCGCGGTTTAGGTTAAAATACCATCGTCCTTGAGCGGGAGTAATTCAGCGGTAGAATGTCTGCTTCCCAAGCAGGAAGTCGCGAGTTCGAATCTCGTCTCCCGCTCCAGTTTTAAGCTTTTATTACAAAAGGCTTTCTGGTCTTGTCCAGAAAGCCTTTTTCGTTTTTCTACAGACAGCGCGGTCTTAAAAGTGCTATATTTATTGATGAAAGTTCTTAATAATCAAAGAGGGTAAAACCCATGGAACACAACCCGGAACTGGTAGTAGAAACCAAAAACCTCACCAAGCGCTTTGGCCGAATAACCGCTGTTGATGAGTTGAGCATCGAAGTGCATCGGGGTGAAATTTTTGGCTTCCTGGGGCCTAACGGCTCGGGAAAAAGCACCACCATGGGCATGATACTTGGGCTGATAGCACCCACATCCGGATGCGTTTGCGTGTTTGGAATGGATGTAACAAGAAACCTGCCTCAAATACTCAAACGAACCGGCGCTCTTACAGAAAGTACCGGTTTTTACCCATATCTTTCGGGGCTCGAAAACCTTCGCTACTTTGCCCGCATAACCGATGGCGTAAGCCCACAGAGGATAGAAGAAGTACTTGAACTGGTGGACTTGACCAACCGCGCCCGTGACCCGTTTTCCAGTTACTCGCTGGGGATGAAGCAAAGACTGGGGCTGGCATGCGCTTTGCTTGGCGACCCTGAGTTTGTGATTCTGGATGAGCCTACCAACGGGCTTGACCCTGCAGGAATGAAGGAAATAAGAGAACTTGTAAAACTGTTGGGGGAGCAAGACAAGACGGTATTTCTAAACTCACATCTGCTCCACGAGATCCAGCAGGTTTGTGACCGGGTTGCCATTATCAAAAAAGGCAGGGTGATTACCCAGGGTAAAGTAAAAGAACTGCTTAACCGTGCTAACGTGCTCCAGATAAAGACTACAGAAAATGACGCAGCTTTTAACTTGTTAACTGGGAAGGAATGGCTGACAAACATCTCACGGAATGATGAACAAATCATTTTCGAAATAGAGCCGGAATTTGCCTATAAAGTCAGCGCTGTTCTGGCAGAAAACGGGATATACCTTACCGAGATGAAGTACCGGGAGAATACTCTTGAAGAACTTTTCCTGGAACTTACCGGGGAGGCAGCTATATGATTGACATGATTATGGGGGAAATCAGCAAAACAGTCCGGCGGCGCACAACCTGGAT
>JAQUQL010000084.1:1533-5035 GCA_028716145.1 Dehalococcoidales bacterium | reverse complement strand
TACCTTGATGAACAAAAAGATTCTGATCGTTGATGATGAGAAAAAAATTGCAGACATCCTGAAAGCCTATCTGGAAAGAGAAGGCTACCGGGTTATGACCGCATTTGACGGAAGAAGCGCTCTGGAAAGCGCCCGAACCGGCTCGCCCGACCTCATCCTGCTTGATTTGATGCTGCCTGAAGTATCCGGCTGGGATGTTTGCAAAGAGCTTCGCACGAAATCCAGCGTGCCGATAATAATGCTTACCGCCAGAGATGACACAACCGAAAAGATCATCGGACTTGAACTGGGGGCTGATGACTATATCACTAAACCGTTTGACCCCAAGGAAGTTGTATCGCGGGTTAAAGCTGTGCTTAGAAGAAGTGAATGCGCCAGGCCGGAAAAAGCTGTATTTGAAGTGGGTGATATAACCATAGATACCGAAAAACGCCTGGTGAAAAGAGGGGAAACCAGTATTGACCTCACTCCCAACGAGTTTGAGCTTTTTAGAGTGCTTGCTTCTTCTCCTGGCAGGGTTTACAGCCGTATGCAATTGCTGGATGAGATCCAGGGCGATGCTTATGAAGGTTACGAAAGAACCATCGACAGCCACATAAAGAATCTGCGTAAAAAGATCGAACCTGACCCGGAAAACCCCAGCTATATCCTTACCGTATTTGGAGTAGGTTACAAACTGGGGGAGGTGTAGCGTGAGAAGCTTAAGCACAAAACTTGCCGGTTCACTTCTGCTGATCGTACTAATATGTGTGGGGCTGATGATTCTTCTGACCAGCTTTTTAAACACCCGTGAATTCGAGCAGTTTGTCTTACGCGGCAACCAGATGTATACCCAGTCTATTGCAGAGAATCTGGGAGATTACTATGAGGAACGCAGTAACTGGGAAGGCGTTCAGCAACTTATTGAAAATATTTCTCTTTCGAACGCCTCAAGAGTTCTGGTTAGCAACTCTTCAAACATCATTGTTGCTGATTCAGAAAATAAATTACTGGGTGAAAGCATAACCGGCACCGGCCTGGGAAGTGGCACTGCCATAACTGCATCAGGCCTGCAGGTGGGCAGCCTTTACCTTGTTTCAGCCTCTTCCCCCGGCACAGGCCAGGGACACGGGATGGGCAGCCCTATGCAGCAGGCTATGCCGGTAATAAGCGTAATTGATGAAGATTTTTTAAACAGGATCAACAAATCTATCTGGCAGATGGGTTTGATAGCGGCACTGGTAGCTTTCGGGGTGGGTGTTTTACTCACCCGCCAGATTACACGCCCCATAAAAGCCTTAAACTCCGGAGCGATTCGCCTGGCTGATGGCCAGCTTGATTATAGAGTAAAAGTAAAAACTAACGACGAGATTGGCCAGCTGGCAACCTCCTTCAACAGCCTGGCTGACAGTTTGGAGAAGGGAGAAAAGGCTCGCAGGCAGATGACTGCTGACATAGCCCATGAACTTAAAACTCCGCTTACAGTCATCGAAGGCACGGTTGATGGCATTTTGGACGGAGTGTTTGAAGCCAGCCCGGAGCATCTCAATTCCATAAAAGACCAGACGGCTATGCTGACCCGTTTGATTAAAGACCTCCGCGACCTTTCTCTGGCAGAATCAGGCCAGCTAAAACTCAACCTGGAACCACTGGATTTTGCGGCTTTGCTCCGTTCTGTGGTATCTCAATACCAGATAAAAGCAGTTGAAAAGAAAATCAACCTTGTTATAGATGAACAGGGTTCAATGCCAGAAATAGAAGCTGACCGGTTACGAATTGAGCAGGTTATTGCAAACCTGCTTACCAATGCCATCCGTCACACTCCCGAGTCAGGGCAAATACTCCTTTCAGTTAAATTCGAAGGCCAAGATATATTAACCAGCATTGCCGATACTGGCGAAGGAATAGATGCTGGCGACCTGCCCCATATCTTTGAGAGGTTTTACCGTGCCGGGGACTCACGGGCACGCTGCGAAGGCGGAACCGGCCTCGGTCTTTCTATCGTCAAACAGATGATAGAAGCCCACGGCGGTAGAGTATGGGCAGAAAGCCATACCGGCAAGGGAACTGTGTTTTCCTTCTCTCTACCGGCAGGTTATGCAAATACCCGAAAGTAAGCATCCTGAAGGCTGGAAGGTAAACCAGCTTTTAAAGCCATGCTTTTTTACTAGCGTAACTTATGCTACAATACATTTGTATATGCGCATATTTGCTTATTGCGGATTAGAACATGCGTTGTAATACGCGCAAACTCCCAAAAACTTAAGGAGAATAAAGTGAATACAGAAGAAGTCCAAAAAATTGTCAGGGAGCGTTACGGAAAAATAGCTGTGGAGCAAGGTTCCTGCTGTTGCGGTCCAGATGCTTCAAGCAGTTCGTGCTGTAACGCTGGCAGTGAGCCTGATATAAGTGAAAAGTTTGGCTACAGCAAGGAAGATATCAATATGGTTCCAGAAGGTTCGAATCTCGGCCTTGGTTGCGGCAATCCGGTTGCTCTGGCCTCACTAAAGGAAGGGGAAACGGTTCTGGATCTCGGTTCCGGCGCCGGGTTTGATTGTTTCCTGGCTGCATCCAGAGTTGGGCCAAAAGGCAACGTTATAGGCATAGATATGACCGGTGAAATGTTGGATAGAGCGCGTGAAAACGCCAGAAAAGGCGGCTTTAAAAATGTGGAATTTCGCCTGGGTGAAATCGAGAATCTGCCGGTTGCAGACAGTAGTGTAGATGCAGTGATTTCCAACTGTGTCATCAACCTCTCAAGTAATAAACAAAGAGTCTTTGATGAAGCTTTCAGAGTGTTAAAACCCGGCGGCAGGCTCATGATTTCTGACATAGTATTACTAAAAGAATTACCGGAAAGTATCCTTAATTCGATCGATGCTTATACAGGCTGCATAGCAGGTGCAATCAAAAAAGACGATTACCTCCAGACGATCAAGGCATCTGGGTTTGAGTCTGTTAAAGTGGTTGAAGAATCAGGCTTTTCATCCGATTGCGTGACAAGCGCTCCTGAGTCCGGGAACACTGCAAGTTGCTGCGGTGGGATTGATGAGGAGGGCGCCAATCTCTTTGATGCGATTGCCAGCGTAAGGGTTCAGGGGATCAAGCCTGCCAAATCTTCACTTAAAGTAAAATCCTGAATGTGTTAAGCAGTACAAATCTACGGGTTAATTCCCATAATCCCTAAGGCTTGCAGTACTTTGCAAATTAGTACTAAATCCTGTTACATTCATTCAGCGTAATAATAAGACTGCAGCTGTTGCTCAGGCTCCTATTATGGGTATCAGGTTTAAAGGAGAGGTAAAATGCTCACAAAAAGACTGGCAGTTTCTCTTATAGCCGGTGCTCTATTAGGAGTAATTTGCGTTGTGGGTGCTCAATTAAGGTCAGGCTTTGAGAAAGAGCTCGTGTATTTATTTGCCTTCTGGTTTAACCGGTTGATAATGGGAATGGCTATTGGCCTTGCTCCACCCGCTCCAACATTGCCAACTGCATTGATGAGAGGAGCTTTGGTAGGGCTGGC
>JAQUQL010000084.1:0-1433 GCA_028716145.1 Dehalococcoidales bacterium | reverse complement strand
CTGCGCCAGGAGCCGGTGATATTTAGAGATTTTATTTCGATTTATCCAACCATAGAGGATTTCACTTCATCAACCGCAGCTGCCCGGGTAAACGGCTTCATCGGCGGCTACGGCAGTTTGGAGAACCTTGAGAAGCAGATTGACCTGTTCGGGCTGTCAACAGAGGCTAAAACGAAACTGCTTCAGCTAGCTCACAGATTACAGGAATAATCCTTTTCCCCAATCATCGGCTGTAAAAAAGGGGCCAACTGTCTGGTTATTCAAATTGACTGGGCACAGCGCAAATCATAACAAGGTTTCCACAATTTTTGGCCGGATTGCGATACTGATGCTTCTCCCCTGGCATTACCATGGCAAAATCGCCTTTTGAAACCGGGTGTTCACCACTTTCATCAACCAGAAAACCACTGCCATCTATAATGTAATTTAAATGCTCATAAGGATGGGTATGAAAGGGCGTGTTTCCTCCAGGTTCAATGGTAAATACCCGAAAGGAAAAATTGGGCGCTCCGTCCCTGGCTGAAAGTGGCACCTGCTTGTATACACCCTTTGCCCCTTCCATATTTGGAACTGACTTTTCGGTTTTATCAAGACTGGTAATATGCATTATTTCTCCTCACAGGCTATTTAATAACGCACAGGGCACCCTCGAATGAGTGCTTTTAGCCTCCTCATTCGTAAGTGCCCTGCAATTTTTCAGTATTCCAGAAAAGTGTGCAAGCCAAACAAGCACACGTGGTCAAATATCTATCTTAGGTTACGTTTGCCCATTGTTCAACCGGAAGCTCAGCATGGCATTCCCAGCATAGATCCTCAATCATGGCTCTCCCAGAATGTCCGGCCGGAATCAGATGACAGTTGAAGCAGTTTCCATAGTTTACTTCCAGGGAATGAGGGGTTCCTGGCGGAGTGCCGGTCATTGGAGGCTCTACGGATACTGTTACGGTTACCCTCTGGGTCGAGGCTACAGTAGTGGTGCTGAAGACTGTTGTGCCCTGGGATACGGTGGTTGTTTTCATGTTAGTCACCGTAACCGTTTCGGCTTCCTGAGCACAGGCGCTTATCACACATGCGATAATTACCAGGCTTACTGCAATGATGGTCACCAGTACGCTTTTTTTCATGTTTTCCTCCTGTTATATTTTGGCAACGTACCTTGTTATTTATCTCAGAAACAGCCTGCTAGAAAGCTCCTTCTGGTTGATTTAAGTTACCGATAAAGATTATTGTTTACTGTTTACGCTCGTCTATGATAATCCTAATCGATTTAGTTAGGCATTATAATATATAAATAACGATATTGCAATATGCACCAAAGCTGCTTTGACCAATTATTTTCAGAGGTAGGGTTATTGCTTTGGCCATTTGTGGATATTATACTTTTAGTATACCAGGAAGGGAGGTAAAAAAGAGTGGCTGAAACAGAAATTGGT
>JAQUQL010000083.1 GCA_028716145.1 Dehalococcoidales bacterium | reverse complement strand
CTACCATTCTATTTATGGGTCCTACCAATTCATTTTTCAGAGCAAGTTCTATAATCAGTAAGTTATGTTACCAAGCGTGTTCACAACTTGGCTCTTGTTCTTTAAGGTTATTTACATGCCATTTGAAATCTTACGAGATCTTGCTTTAGCCACCTTTGTTTAATGTATTAATCATCTTAACCATTAATGCTACATCGGCTTCACTCAGATCTTCAATCTTGTCGAGCTTATTTTTTAATTCTTCTACTATCTTAGTTTTCAGATCACTCCCCTTGTTTTTACGACTGATCCTGGATTCGACCAGAGTCGCGCTAACCTGTGAAATCAAACCTGCCATTACTCCAATCCCAACAATCATGAGAACCATGCCAATAATTCTGCCCGCAGTGGTATTGGGAACTATATCTCCATACGCTACAGTTGTAACCGTAGACAAGCTCCACCAAACAGCATCAAAGAAACTGGTAATCTGAGCACCTGCCTTATCGCTCTCCAGCAAAAACACTGCAAAAGCTCCGATAAACACCAGGCTGAAAGTAACAGCAAACATGGTTATAAGGTTGCTTCGGAATATAAAATTGCCAGAGGCCGAAAACACTCTTCTAGCCCGACTAATAACGATAACAATCCTGATAACTCTGAACAGCCTTAAAGAGCGGAGAGCGATCGATATCACCGGTATAACTCCAGCAAAATAAAGGAGGACCGCCGGAATCATGGCAAGCAGCTCGTAGCCATTATGAATCCAAAACTTACGCTTATCGCCCTCCTGCTTTAGCCGGTGGATAAAATCCCAGCCAAATACAGCACAGATGATTAAATCTATTCCATAGGCAAATATAAGGCCAACTGAAGATAGATCAGTTAAAGTTTCAACTGCCACTACAATGATTGATACAAGAGCCAAAACACCAATTATCACCTCAAACCGACTTGTCTTTTCCATGACGCCCTCCACTGCGGTAAATTACTGGATAAAGGTTAAAATAAACTCAAGAAAAAATCCATCAAAGCTTATTAATAATATAAAAGAGGCGCATGATAATAAAAAACCAAGCTTGTTTCGCCAACAAGTTTCATGGCTTTTACGTATAACACCAACGATACACAAACCAGAATTATAAACATGTTTACTTTCTCCACTTGGTGACAATTGGCTCAAAGTAATGCGACTGAACCTGAAAATGGGTTATAATGATAATGTATATATTGAGATTAGGGGGTAGTTTAATTTGTTAAATGAGTTATTAGTACCCCTCGATGGTTCTAAAACAGCAGAAATATCAATTGCTTATGCTACTGCGCTAGCTCAAATAGCCAAATCGCAAGTTCACCTTATCAAAGTTACGGAGCCTGGCTCAACCCCGTCTCAATTTGAAGATGAAAACTATCTGGAAAAAGTAAAGGGTCACATTCAAGCTCAAGCTGAAACACGGTCGCAAAATCTGATAGCAAAATCATTAACAGGCAAACCTGCAGATGAAATTCTTAATTATGCAGATGCCGCTAACATTGATTTGATTATTGTTTCCAGCCACGGAAAATCAGCCGACTCTAAATGGTTTTTGGGCTCGGTTGCCGATAAACTCCTAAGAGCAGCCAAGCAATCGATCCTTCTCATAAAAAAACCTCTCTCGGTCAGTCCGATAAATCAAACTAAAATATTTAACAAGATATTGTTGCCGCTCGATGGCTCTAAAACCGGAGAGTCAGCAATTCCAACTATGGAAGAAATGGCGTATCTGACCGGAGCAGAATTGATTTTGTTTCGCGTAGTAGCACAATCTTCGCTTCAGCGGGATTCATTTCTTGGTTTTACCGACGAAGTTTTAGAAGAGCTGATCGAACAAGCTGATATAGGCAACCAGGACAGGAAAGAATCAGCCGAAAAGTATCTTGCAGAGGTTGAGATCTCATTTAAGCAGAAGGGGCTTAAAGTGTCATCAATAGTTGTTTTCGGGCAACCGGCTGATCAGATTATTGATTATTCTCAAGCCAATAATGTTGATCTTATTGCTACCGCCAGTCATGGTAGAAGCGGCATCACACGCTGGGTATTCGGAAGTGTCACTGATAAAATTTTACACGCGGGAGACACGCCTGTTTTGGTTGTAAAAGCTAAAATAGCTTAAGAAGCAACTTTTATTGTTTAATATTTATCACGTTTAAAGATTGCAAACGATTTGATTACCGGAGGGAGAAAAAGCTGTGTATCAAATAATTAAAAACACTGCTATAGAAGCCCTCGGGGCCATGTTACCGATCGTTGCCATCATAGTTACTCTGCATTTTACAGTATTAAATGTAGAATCTACAGTCTTTTTACGCTTCCTTGCCGGGTCAACAATGTCGGTGTTTGGTGTTTTTTTCTTCCTGCTTGGGGCGAGAACCGGCATACTTCCGATGGGAAGAGACATCGGTGCTGAGTTACCCCAGCACAACTCTATTCCACTCATAGTTGCAGTCGGCTTGATATTTGGTTTTGCCGTGACAACAGCAGAACCTGGGGTAATGACGCTTAACAATATAGCAACTAATGCCGGTGTTGATAACGGCGCCACGCTGATAATTGTTATTTCAGCTGGCGTAGCTGTTTTATTTACAACAGGGTTGATTCGTATTATATTTGGCTTTCCGATCAAGTATGTACTTGCAATCACCTATGGTATTGCAATTATCCTGGCATTTTTTACACCACCGGAGTTTCTTTCGATCGCTTTTGATGGTGGCGGTGTTGCCGCTGGCTCCTTTACTGTACCAATGCTGCTTGCACTTGGTATGGGTTTTACCTCAGTGCTTGGCAACCGGTCATATCTCTCTGATGGCTTTGGGCTTATTGGCCTTGCCTGCGCCGGCCCCATAATAGGCTTGCTTGTATTGGGGATGTTTTTCTTCTAATGATGCTTGGTATTTTTGAAGGGTTAGACAACGTTACGCTTGATATAATATTACCCATAGCGCTACTGCTTATCTTCTTCCTAGTATTCCAGTTTCTTTTTTTAAAGCGGCCTCTAAGGCAGGTCTTGGTTCTTCTGAGAGGCCTTCTGTTTGCTTTCGTTGGCCTTGTATTATTTCTCCAGGGCATCAATATTGCCTTCGTTCCAATGGGTCAGGAAATAGGCTCGGCTTTTGGAGGTTTTGACAACACCTGGACGCTTATTCCATTAGGTTTTGTTCTGGGATTTTTTATCACACTTGCTGAACCTCAGGTGAGGGTATTAAGTCAAACAGTGGAAGAGGCTTCCAGTGGCTATATACGTTCAAAAACTATACTGATTTTGCTGTGTTTAGCTGTAGCAACATTCACCGCACTGGCAATGGCAAGGACAGTGTTTGGAATACCTCTCCATTTTGTTATAATACCTGGATACCTTATTGCCGTCATATTATTGTTTTTTGCTGATAAGGATTTTGTTGCCATGGCTTTTGATTCCGGGAGTATAGCAACCGGGCCATTGACAGTGGCATTCATGGTATCCTTGACTGTTGGTGTATCCGATGCTCTGGATGGCCGCAATATGATTGTTGACGGTTTTGGATTAATTGGTATTATTACGCTGGCTCCAATAATTTCAATCCAGCTACTTAGCCTTATATATGCTGTAAAGACTGCTCGAGGAGAAGTTAGCGATGACTCAGGAAAATAAATCTCTGATAGTAACTATCGTAAAAAAGGGAGTTGGGGATACAGTCATTGAAACATCAATGAATGCAGGAGCCAAAGGCGGCACCATAATATTTGGTCGCGGCATTGGAATTCATGAAAAAAAGAAGATACTTGGTGTGCCAATTGAACCTGAAAAGGAAATCGTGTTGACTGTTGTACTCAGTGAAAATGCAAAGCTTGTTCTAGATGAAATAGTAAAGGCCGCTAAACTGGGAGAACCAGGAAGAGGTGTAGCTTTTACTTTAAGCCTGGATCAATTTGCTGGAGTAGCACATGAAATGCTCGAAGGATTAATTGAGGAAGACGAACCAGGAGAAAACACCCCCAGTTCAACAACAAATGAAACAGAAAGCCCGGAATGATAATAAGCATAACAGAACACACCATAAGGCTTTGGTAACTGGCTAAAATATTTATATGAATACGTTTGTCCTTGTGGTACGCTAACCAAACCGGCTTTTTTACGTTACATTGTTACAGACAAGACCGGGGAGGAACCCAAGTGAAATTATCTAGAGCAGTTATTTGCATTGGTATTTCAGCCATATTAGCCGCGCCGCTTCTTTTTTCTGCTTGTTCTAACCAAGCAAGCCAGGAAAACCAAAAAGCAGAAGCCATCCTTGCCGCACAACAGTTTATTGCATCCAGTGGTTCATTTGCAGTAGAAAATAACCCCTGCCCGCTGACACTTATGGAAGTAAGGCAGATCGGCAGCCAGGCAGATGAGGCATGGGAAGTTGTTTATCAGTTTGAAGCCGATCCCGCCAAGCCGACATGGAATCAAAGCGCAGATACCCCAGTTTCACACAAAGCGGTTGTTACTGTAGAAAACAGGAAGGTTACCTCCGCAGTCATAGACGGTAAACTGGATATCGTAGCAGAGCCAACCCCGGGCGGAATAGATATCCATATGGCTCCAGTCCACGAGGTTGCTGTTGACTTCATGGAATCTGATCCTATCCAGGTAGGAGTGCATATACAGCTGGGGCTCAGGTCCGGCTGTACAACCTTTCATGATGCAGTAATAAATCGGGAAGCTGGCGAGATACAGATAACGGTTACCGCACAGGAGCCAGTCGGCGTAGCTTGCCCAGCTATTTACATTTTTTACGATAAGTATATAAACTTGGGCACAGAATTTGCTTCCGGCCAAACATATACCCTGGTTGTGAATGAATACACTACATCTTTTACCATGCAATAGTGTACTGTTTGGCCCGCCTTTATTATTTTTTCCTGACAGAGGTCAGCCCTTCATCGTTTAACAATTTCCTCCCGGCTACAACTTCTATATTATACCAACGCAAGAAATATTATCACAGACCGTTAAATACCGGATGAAACATTTTACTGATAATACAAGGTGCGCACGCCTACCTATTGTGCTTGATTCCCATAATCTAATTGAAAAACCAATCGAAAGGTTCGTGCTTTCGTACAACATGCTCTACCA
>JAQUQL010000082.1 GCA_028716145.1 Dehalococcoidales bacterium | reverse complement strand
AGCGGCATTTATATCGACGCCAGACCCGGCATAACTTTCTTTAATCTCCCACTCTCCTTTTGAAAACGTGTTGCTA
The DNA here is from genome assembly GCA_028716145.1 of Dehalococcoidales bacterium. GTDB lineage: Bacteria > Chloroflexota > Dehalococcoidia > Dehalococcoidales > CSSed11-197 > CSSed11-197. Next base: position 5,097 of record JAQUQL010000082.1, on the reverse strand, counting down.
GTTGCGTTTTACTCTTTTACCCGCTGCTGCCAGCGGTGCTACTGCCAGCCAGAGGGTGATATTAATAAGCATTGCTGTAACATAACTTATGGTCGGCCATCCCAGATCCGGAGCGAAGACCCCCCATAGAAGCATTAAAAACCATGAACTTAGAAAGAAACCGGGGATCGCGGCCAGAATAGAAAAATAGCCAAACATCTTTTCCTCCTGCACCATGTTTCCCTGCCGATAGAGATCACAGGCGCCAGGGTTAATAATAACACCGATGAAGTTGGCCGTTCAATTACCCGCCCCCTTCATAGGATTATTTTTACTTTTTTGCTTAGCCTTCATCAGCCAGGGGAATGGTGGTCAAAAGCTGTTTGGCAATATCCGGGTAATCGGCGATAAAACGCAATTCTTCTTCAGTGAGAGGTTTGTGCGACAGAACGTTGGCATAGCGAACCAGTTCAAGGATCCGGTTGGCCTCTTCCCGGTTCTCAAAGGTTTTGCCAACGGCAACTTTACTCATTACATAGGTGAACCCGGATACACCGCTGTATTCACCAGCACATATCTCGCGTCCGGTTTCTACTATTTCCCACTGGCGCCGGCCAAGTTCTTCAAAACCGTAAAGTTCGTAGTTTTCAGGGTCTTTCAGCACCCCATCCGCATGGATTCCAGACTCGTGAGCAAAAGCGTTGGCTCCAACACCCGGCTGGTTAATCGGGATCGGCACGCCAAATGCGTAGCTGGCAAATTTGCATATACTGTGAGCCATGGAAAGGTCAATTTCTCCGCCTAAAACATACTTGTCACCAAAGCCTTTGGACTTGGTAATAGCCAGAATTGTAGCCACCAGATCGGCATTTCCGGCACGTTCACCAATCCCGTTAACAGTGGTATTGATATAGGCATCCTGCCCGCCATCAATAACGCCCTTTGCGCCGGCCAGGGAATTGGCTACCGCCATACCCAGATCACCGTGGCAGTGAAGTTCTATCGGAAGACCTATTTCCTTTGCCATTCTGTAGGCTGTATCGTATATAGAGAAAGGATTATCGTATCCCAGAGTATCACAATACCGTACCCGGGTAGCACCATGCTCCCTTGCAGCCTGGCCGAATTCAATCAGATAGTCAATATCAGTGCGGGAAGCGTCCTCTGCGTTAACGCCGATACTCTCTGCTCCCTTTTCCCAGGCAGCATCAACCGCTACAGTCATGTCATTTATAATGTCCTTCCGGTTCTTCCTCCCCTGAAATTTACCGTTTATCATCTGGTCAGAAGTGGAAATGGAAAGATTGAGATGCTTGATTTTGGGAATTCTTGAAAAAGCCAGTTCCACATCAGGAACGATTGCCCTTATCCATCCCTCAAGCCTCATCGGACTGATAACGCCTTTTTCTGCCAGTTCCAGGTTGGCATTCAAATAATTGGCTTCATGCCGGGTGGTTGGGAAACCAAACTCCGACTGGAAGACGCCCATCTGGTTTAAAAAGATGTTTATCATGGTTTTTTCCAGCTTGGACAATCCCAGTTTGGCAGTCTGCACTCCATCCCGGTTGGTTACATCTACTATAAATATTTTTGGCACAGTTGTTCTCCTTTTCAATGGGGATCATAAACGAAGGTTAATAGAAGATTTTATCATAAAGCCAATTTGTAGTAAATTATAGGATGTACAAAACAGGCGCCTGGGAGCTACCTGCAGCCTTATGACCTGGTCTGGTTCGCGCTCTCTTCTGCCGGTGCCTCATGGAGGATTAAGTTGAAAAAAATCAAAGCAGGCATCGTTAATGTCACCGGCTATGCCGGAATGGAACTGGCCCGGCTGCTTGGAGCTCATCCTGAAGTTGAAATAGCTTATGCCACCGGGCGCTCATCTGCCGGGCAAAAACTGTCAAAATTCCTGCCTCACCTTTCCAGCCTGGATATCACAATAACTGAAGAGGCAGGAGAGGCAGATGTTGCTTTCCTGGCTCTTCCCCACCGGGAAAGTGCAGCTCAAGCGGTAAGACTCCTGGATAGAAACATAAAGGTGATTGATGTCAGCGCTGATTTTCGCCTAAAAGATGCATCTCTCTATCCCGAATGGTACAGCTTTGATCATCCCGCGCCGGAACTGCTCACTGAGGCAGTCTATGGTTTGCCGGAGCTTTATCGAAGCCAGATCAGAAGTGCCCGTCTGGTAGCCAACCCCGGTTGCTACCCAACTTCTGCAATACTTGCTCTTGCACCAGCCTTGAAAGCCGGTATAATAAAAGACAGCATCATCATCGATGCCAAATCCGGCCTCTCAGGGGCTGGCAGGACGCTAAGTATGAAAAGCCATTTTTGCGAAGCTAACGAAAATGTTTCCGCATATGCCCTGGAAGGCCATCGGCATTTTCCCGAAATTGACCAGGAGCTGGCCAAAGCCGGCAATTCAAGCAAACTGCGAATTACCTTTGTGCCCCATCTGATTCCGGTAACGCGAGGGATATTGTCATCCTGCTACGCAGATCTGTCCGGGAACATTTCACAAACCGAAATAGAGAAGATATATTCCAGCTTTTATACCGATGAACCGTTTGTGCGCCTGACAGAGGCTCCTCCCGGCATCAGCCAGACGAGAGGATCCAACTACTGCATGGTTTACCCCCGAATTGATCAGAGAACCGGTCGCCTGTTGGTAATCAGCGCCATAGATAACCTGATAAAAGGAGCCGCCGGACAAGCCATACAAAATATGAACATTATGTTTGGAATAGAAGAGAAAACCGCAATATCAATGCCGGCCCTTTATCCATAACCTGATGAAATTAAGCACTGCCAAAAGAGCCAGAATATGGCAATACCTTAAGATTACCCTGCTGGTGTTTGGAATTTCCGGTCTCTGGCAGTGTATGCACAGCCTGATACTTCCCATTGTTGTGCTGGATTTTGCCTCCGAAGCACAGAAAAATACTTATCTGGGGCTGATGACGTTCAGTGGTCTGATCATTGCCATGCTTGTTCAGCCCATCGCCGGAGCTGTTTCCGACCGCTCTACTCTCAACTGGGGGCGCCGAAAACCCTTTGTCCTGGCCGGCATGATCGGCGTACTTGCAATCATGCCAGTGATAGGCGTGGCTACTTCTTTTACCATGCTTTTTATCGGCTACTGTGCCCTTCAATTATTTTCCAATGCCGCACAGGGACCTTACCAGGCATTTATTCCGGAAATGGTGCCCGCAAGCCAAAGGGGTAAAGCTTCCGGAATAAAGAGTTTTATGGAAATACTGGGAGGGGCTGTCCTGCTTTTCCCTGTATCCAGGCTTATGGATAGTTACTCTCTGACCAGCGAGGATAAGTGGCTGTGGTTCTCACTAGTGCTCCTGGGCGGGATAATCTTCCTCCTCCTTCTTTATACAGTTACGGCGATTAAAGAACCACAGCCGCAAAAGCCACTGAGAGAGCACGTGATTCCGGCCTGGGTAAAGAGTTTCAGCATAAACATCAAGGATAACAGAGCTTTTGTGTGGTTTCTGGCATCTCGGCTGGCAGTTTTTATGGGGCTTACCACCATACAGCAGTTCGCACTTTATTACTTTCGTGACGTTGTCGGCGTCAGCGATCCGGCTTCTGCTACAACCCGTTTTTTAGCCATCGCAATAGTATTTATGCTAATTGCCGTCCTGCCTGCAGGTTATTTCTCGGATTCCGTTGGCAGGAAAAAAATCTGTATAGCCGCGGCTTTAACCGGAGCATTCGGAATAGTGGTCATACTTACAAGCTCATCCAATGCGATGCTTATGGTAGGAGCCTCAGTTATAGGTCTTGCCCTGGGCGCCTTTAACAGTTCCAACTGGGCGCTGGCAACTGATCTGGTGAGCAAGGGAGAGGAAGCCAAATTTTTAGGCATTGCCAATATGGCAACTGCAGGTGGAGGCGCACTGGCCAGGCTTATCGGCCCTGTTATCGATTTTTTCAACGGGATCGGCCTGAACCTTGGCTATACTGTGATGCTTCTTGTTTGTATAGTTTATTTCATCACGGGGGCGCTTTTGTTATTGAAGGTTAAACCGGCCAGAGAAACAGCCAGGTGATCGCTCTGAAAAACAATGCAGAACAAGCTGTAGGCTCCGGTTTATAAAAACAGCAGTCGTTTTCGTGTGAGCCTGACAACCTTAGGCAAAATCAGAATTATATGGTCTGATGATTCCAGGTTGCATCTCAGGCAAGGATATTCAATAACCATTCCCAGCCCTTCAAACCAGCCCAGGCAATGGCTACGTAAAGAATACTTCTTCCCAGCCAGCATGCCAGGAAAAACTTCCAGAACTTATAACGGCAGGCGCCGGCTGCAATACCAGCCAGGTCAAAAAAGAGAGGAGCCGCACTAAGACCGAACAGCGCCCAGAAGCCCCAGCGTTTCATCCAGCCTTCCGTACGGTTATACATATTCCGATTGTCGATAATAGCTCTTCCAGAGTATCCGGCAAAGTATCCGGTGCTTTCCCCAATGGCAGCACCCAGCCCCCCAACCAGACCAACCAGAGTGGCTGAAGGAAGAGTTGCCCCAAGAGCTGCCAGAACCAGAAAATTGCCAGCCGGTAGCACCAGAGTAGCATTGAGCACAACGCTTATAAGAAAAGCTCCCAAATAGCCAAAACGCTCAAGGTTATCTATGAGGTCCGGATTATTTCTGTAAAGAATAAAAAGGCCAAGCACCAGGGCTATGATAAGCAATAACCCGAGTATGGGAATCCAGCGCCTTAAAAACCAGAACTTGAGAGAAGTAAAACTGATTGAGCGGGTTTTACGGCAGGGTTTTTCGGGGGCAGAGCTTTCTTCGGTCATATTGAAAGCCATTTTATCATAACCGGCTGGCTGGTCATAATCTCAAGCCGTAACCCGGGTGTTCTTTCTGCCTTTTATCGACATTCCCAGCACTACCCTGTCAGTGGTGAAAATACGGGTAGCGATCAAAACCAGAATGGCTGTAATCACAACCAGATAGCCAATACCTGCCAGAACAAGCAGGTAGTTTCCCACCATGAGCTCCTTCATGGCAATCATCGGGTGGGAAAAGGGAATCAGAAACACCATCACCTGCAATGGAAAAGAAAGAGATGAAAAATCAAGCATCATGGT
>JAQUQL010000081.1 GCA_028716145.1 Dehalococcoidales bacterium | reverse complement strand
AATTCCAGGGGTATTTCGTATGTAACTCTTTACAGCTTTTCCACTGAAAACTGGAACCGACCGGCAGAAGAAGTAAATGAGCTGATGCATATGCTGGAGCAATACGTCACCAGGGAAGGCCGCAAGCTGGAAAAAATGGGCTTCAGAATCACCCATATCGGCAGGAAAGACCGCCTTTCTCCCAAGCTCGCCCGGGCAATTGAAAAGTCAATAGCAAACACCAGCGCAAATACCGGTATAACCGTTAATCTTGCCTTCGACTATGGAGGAAGAAGCGAGATTATCGAAGCTGTAAAAAACCTCGTCACAGCCGGAATACCGGCAGAAGAAATCAGCGAAGATTTATTTGAAGATTATCTGTATACAGCGCAAATGCCCGATGTTGACCTTCTGGTAAGAACCGGGGGAGAGCTGCGCCTTAGTAATTTCCTTATGTGGCAGCTTGCTTACAGCGAGCTTTTTTTCACCCCTGTGCTGTGGCCGGATTTCAGCTCAAAAGATATGGCCGAAGCGCTTTCAGCCTTCAAATCCAGGGAGAGACGCTTTGGCGGCGACTAACCTGAAACAACGTCTTATCACCGCTTTCCTGCTACTTCCTGTAGTCATTGGGGCAACCTGGTTCAATGAGCCGATACCGTGGCTGACGCTGGGAGCGGCGATATGGGGAGCTTTTGCCATTGTCGAACTTTTCAATCTGGTAAAGAAACACGATCCAAGGGTTAAGCCTCTTTACTTTGCCGGCGCCCTGTGGGTTGCGGCATTAATAGCCGCACCTCATTTTAACGGGCAAGTCTCTCAATCAGCGGTGCTCACCGTCGGTGTAATTGCAAGTCTTGTGTGGTATTTGTTTAAAAAAGAAAAGGGGTCAGCTTTTCTAAGCTGGGCATGGACTGTCGCCGGAGTTATATACATCGGTCTTCTTCTCAGCCATCTTATCTGGCTCAGATTACTGCCTGATGGTGCAGGCTGGGTGTTTTTGGCACTGTTTGCCACTTTTGCTTCAGATACGACAGCCTATTTCGTCGGTAGCCTGCTTGGAAAAAAACGCCTTGCGCCATCAATCAGCCCTTCCAAAACCCTGGAAGGGGCAATCGGCGGCCTCGCCGGCAGTATGATAATGAGCCCTCTGGTTGTTATGCTTTTCGATCTGCCTGTCGGCTGGATTGAAGCTGTATTGATGGGGGCTCTGATAAGCATCTTCGGACAACTGGGTGATCTGGCAGAATCCCTCCTGAAACGCAACATGAGCGCCAAGGATTCCGGGAAAGCCGTTCCCGGACATGGCGGCTGTCTTGACCGTATGGACAGCGTGGTTTTCGCAGTGGTCGTGGTATACTATTACGTAATATGGATAGTATAAAAAAAGTTGCGATAATTGGTTCAACCGGCTCCATAGGCAGGCAGACCCTGGAAATTATTCGCTCTTTCCCCGAACGCTTCCATGTTGCTGCCCTGGCTGCTGGGAAAAACACCATCCTTCTGGAAGAACAGGTACAGGAATTTAAACCCCGTTATATAAACTTTCAGGGGCAGAAGCGCGATATTGGAAGCGCAAAGTACATATCTCTGGAAGATATGATGGCCCTGCCTGACGTTGATGTGGTTTTAATGGCTCCTGGTGGAACCAGTGGCCTGAAACCCACCCTTTGGGCTGCCAGAGCAGGCAAAAAGATCGCTCTTGCCAACAAGGAATCCATGGTGATGGCAGGTGATATCATCAACTCTGAAATTCGCAAAAGCGGGGGGCAAATTCTGCCGGTAGACAGCGAACACAGCGCAATCTGGCAATGCCTGAAGGGTGAAAAACGAGCAGTTGCCAAAATTATACTGACTGCCTCCGGTGGACCTTTTGCCAATTACAGTAAAGAACAGATGGAAAAAGTAACCCCGCAACAAGCTCTTAAGCACCCTTCCTGGCTGATGGGGCCAAAGGTCACCATAGACTCAGCCACTCTGCTTAATAAAGGGCTGGAAATAATTGAAGCTCACCACCTGTTTGGGGTCGACTATGATAACATCGAGGTGCTGGTGCATCCTACCAGCCTGGTTCATTCGATGGTAGAATATAAAGACGGCACCATAAAAGCCCAGTTAAGCTACCCGGATATGCGCTTTCCTATCCAGTACGCACTGACCTTTCCTGAGCGTTGGCCAAACCCAAACCTGCCCCGTCTTGACTGGAACTCGATCTCCTCTTTGCCATTCAGAACGCCTGACACCAGCCTTTTCCCCTGCCTGAACCTGGCAAGAAATGCAGGCAGACATGGAGGAACTTATCCGGCGGTTCTGTGCGGAGCAGGTGAAGCAGCTGTAGAAATGTTTTTAAACCGGTTAATTGCCTTTACAGAGATTCCGACTATCATCGAACAGGTACTGAATGAGCATAATCCGGTTTACAAACCAGATATTGATACAATAGAAAAAGAAGCTGAACGCGCCAATAACAGAGCAGCAACTATCGGGCAGAATAAAGGATAAAGAAATATGGATATTTTTATAACAATAATAGCCTTTCTTTTCGTGCTGGCACTGGTGATCATCGCCCACGAATTGGGACATTTCGGAACAGCCAAGGCTTTTGGCATCAAGGTTGATGAATTTGGCATAGGCTTTCCCCCACGCTTGTTATCATTCAAGCGTGGGGAGACTCTTTATTCTCTGAATGCGATACCTCTGGGTGGCTTTACCAAAATGGCCGGAGAGGAAGACCCCAATATTGAACGAAGTCTGGCCAGCCAGAAACCGTGGAAACGCATAATCGTGCTATCCGCCGGTTCCCTGATGAACTTTATACTGCCCTTTGTTCTTATCTCAATCGCGCTGATGGTTCCTCATAACATGGCATACAGCGATGTGTTAGTAGATGAAATTGCACCTGGTTCCCCGGCAGAAATGGCTGGTTTCCAACCAGGTGACATGATAACAGAGATTAACGGCCACCAGGTAAAAAGCATCGTCGACATCAATCGTTATATCCAGCTTAACCTTGGCAGGGATATCACCCTGAAGTACCTGCGAGAAGGCTCAGAATATGAAACCAGCCTTGTCCCACGCTGGAAACCCCCGGAAGGTCAGGGAGCGGTTGGCTTCCTCATAAAAGCCGAAAACTATGAGGTAGTAAAGGAAAGCATTCCTTTCTGGAAAGCTATTCCCCAGGGAGTGACCGAAACATTTGAAACTCTGGTTCTTTTTAAAAATTCTTTACTTGGCCTGGTTACCGGTGCCTTTTCTGCCGGCGGAGTAACCGGCCCACTGGGCATTGCCCAGCTTACCGGAGAAGTTGCCCGCGCCGGTGTCAGCCCCCTGCTTGAATTTGCCGCGTTTTTATCCATCAACCTCGGGATTATAAACCTTCTCCCATTGCCGGCGCTGGATGGGGGAAGAATCGTCTTTGTGCTTCTGGAATGGGTAAGAAGAGGCAAGAAGATATCGCCGCAAAAAGAAGGCATGGTGCATATGATTGGATTTGCTTTGTTGATGCTGTTGATGTTTGTTATAACCTTCCAGGATATTGTTCGTATTATCAGTGGAGGAAGTGTTATCCCTTGATAAATCGGCGCAGAAGCAGAATCATTAATATTGGAGGCCTTACCATTGGCGGAGATTCACCGGTGGCTGTCCAGTCCATGACCAAAACCGATACGCGCGATATTAAATCCACCGTACGCCAGATAAAAGAACTTGAAGCGGCCGGGTGCGAGATGGTCAGGGTTGCAGTACCCGACCAGCAAGCAGCAGCCGCCATAAAAAGCATAAAAAGCAAAATCTCAATTCCGCTCATGGCCGATATTCATTTTGATTACCGCCTTGCCCTGCTTTCGATCGAAAATGGCACTGACGGATTACGTTTGAACCCGGGAAACATCGGCGGACCTGACAGGGTAAGAGCGGTAGTTAAAGAAGCCAGGGCAAGGCAGATACCCATACGCATCGGCGTCAATGCCGGCTCTCTGCCGGTGGATCTCGACCCGGCTCTTTCGGTTTGTGAAAGAATGGTGCTTGCAGCCATGCGAGAAGTTAAGCTCCTTGAAGAGCTGGATTTTGATCTTATAAAGATCAGCCTGAAAGCTTTTGACGTACCGACAACAATTGAAAGCTACCGGACGATTGCTGACATGGTAGATTATCCCCTGCATATAGGAATCACAGAAGCCGGAATCCCGCCAGCTGGTATCATTCGCTCCACTGCCGGAATTGCCCCCCTGCTGTACCTGGGCATCGGTGACACTATCAGGGTATCTCTGACTGCCTCACCGGTTGAAGAGATTGTAACAGCTTACGAAATCCTCAAGTCGCTCAATCTGAGAAGCCACGGTCCCATCCTTATCAGCTGCCCCACCTGCGGCCGGACTGAAATCGACGTCGCAAAAATAGCCACGGAGGTAAACCGGCGCCTGTCGGAGTGCAAAAAAAGCATAAAGGTTGCAGTAATGGGGTGTGCAGTAAACGGCCCGGGAGAAGCCAGCGAGGCCGATATCGGTATAGCCGGAGGCAGGGGAAAAGCGTTGATTTTCAAACACGGCCACAAACTGCGCCCGGTAAATGAAGCAGATATCGTGGAAGAGTTGATGAAAGAAATTGACAGCCTTGAGGCGTAAAAACCCGGTTGAAGCCAAACTGTGTGATGATGAAGAAAACCAAAACTGTTATACTCTTTAGCAAAATGTAAACCATATATTCGCAAGGAGACTTTTTAAACGTGCGCTTTTCCAAACTAATCGGTAAAACCCAGAAAGAAATCCCTTCTGATGCTGATACTATCAGCCATCAGCTAATGGTCAGAGCTGGAATGATCCGCCAGGTATCGGCTGGTGTCTATTCCTACCTGCCGCTTGCTCACCGCGCACTTAAGAAAGTAGAAAACATAATCCGGGATGAAATGGACAAAGCCGGCGGCCAGGAAGTTACCCTGCCGGTACTCCAGCCCGGAGAGCTTTGGGAAAAGAGCGGGCGCGGCCAGGCTTTTGGCAAGATTCTGTTTCAGGTTAAAGACAGAAAAGACCGCGAGCTGGTCCTGGGCCCTACCCATGAGGAGGTTATCACAGACCTGGTAAGCTTTTTTGTAAAAAGCTACCGCGATCTTCCAGTCATGCTCTACCAGATACAGACCAAGTTTCGGGATGAGCCCAGGCCGAGGGGCGGGCTGATCAGGGTAAGGGAATTCACTATGAAGGACCTCTACAGCTTCGATGTGGATGAAAAAGGTTTGGACGTAAGCTACCAGAAAATGCGCAAAAGCTATCA
>JAQUQL010000080.1 GCA_028716145.1 Dehalococcoidales bacterium | reverse complement strand
CCCTTACCTTCTCAGAAAACTGGGGCTGGTTCATGACCTGCAAATACCCATTCCAGCAAAAATTCCCACTACCAACACCGTACAGGTACTGGTGACCTGGATGCCGGTTAAGAGCGATGTTGGCACCTTAAACATACCTGCTTCCGACCGCCGCATGGAAACACGCTGTCATGTCAGCAGCAGCGGATTTTATGCTCTTCACAGGGAAATCGAACCGGAAATTATCGACCGCATGCTGCCACTGGAAGACAAACGGCGTTACGAGGTGGTAACGGTTGATGCTGAAGGCTCTGCCATAAAGATGCTTGATTTTGCGTCCGGGCTGGCTGTAGCGCGCTCGGCCAAAAAAACCGATGATACCCCGGCTCAATCTTCCGTTCCGGCATTGCGCACTGGCGGTATTTCGGTAGTGCGTATAGAAAAAGCAGAACAAACCCATAAAAGTTTTATCCGCCAGGATGAAATTAACCAGGATCTGGCAAATGGAGCTGATATAACGCTTAACTGCGAAGACATTACCCGCGGTTTTGCCATAGACATCTGGGATTCTCTAACCAGGGAGTGGCACTCACTCTGTCAACGTGCAGGCAAATATGAATTTCTAAAGCCTGATCCACCTATAGTAGAAAAGGCAGAAGATCAAGGGTGGGTAAGCGGAAGCGTTACCTCGGCGGCTGATGACTCAACAGATGTTTTAAAACAAGGGGAAAGCCTGTTTCACTGGAATGGATGGAGTCTGAGTGCTCCCAGACCGGGAAAAACCCTGGACGCAGATGGCAAGGCCGGCTATACCGGCAATGAGATCGATCCTGCCTACCAGCTGGCAGTAGATTTTAAGACCAAAAATGGTTCCCTGCCACGTCTGCGCTACGGAGCAGGTTACCGGGTAAGAGCCAGGGCAGTCGATCTGGCTGGAAATCGGCTGAGTATGAAAGATAAATCTCTTGCCGATGACAGGCATGCCACTGAAGAGATAACCTACGGGCGCTTTGAGCCGGTTCCTCCACCGGTCACAGTTATGCGGCGGCCGATAACGGAAGGCGAATCGGTAAACCATGTAGTAATTCGCAGTAATTACGACCAGCCTTTTGAGGCCGTCAGCGAACGCCATATCCTCCCTCCCAAGATATCACAAACTGTTGCTGAAGAGCACGCGATGTTTGATTATCCAGACGGGTTGGTAGGAGAAGGAGCATATAAAATGATCGTGCCCCGGGAAGCAGGCGTCATAATCGGAGAGCCTGACCCGGATAACCACAACCAGCCGTATGTGAACGAAGACAATATTGAGCTTCCCTACCTGCCGGATGTATTTGCGCGCCGAGCGGTTCTACAGGGGTTCCCCGGTGTAAACGGCCCCTATCAGGTAAGCTTTGGCTATTCGGAAGGCATTAAGTGGCCTGATGCTTTGCCGTTCAGGTTGGTATTGGGTGAAGCTGATGTGGCCAAGATAAATTTTAATGAATCTTCCAGGGTGCTTGAGGTATTGCTTCCCAAAGCCGAAGTGGCCCGGTTGCGGCTGAGTTCGGCAATGGAAAAAGATGATGCTGTGCAAATGGGGCTTGTGCAGTGGCTTATTGAAGCCGGTAAAAACGAGAACGCAACTTTGGCGCTTGCAGTTGAAGGCAGGCACTGGATGCTTACTCCGTGGCGTAATTTTACCCTGGTTCATGCGGTGCGTCAGCCGCTTTTGACCCCGGAATTTAATCAGCTGTTTGTTTCAAGAAGCGTTGACCAGACCTTTGCCACTATACAGGATCGCATGGCAAGAGTGAGCCGTAAAAGCACTGTGAAGCTGGATGTGACAGCAAGCTGGCAGGAAACCATTGACCCCATCGGTGAACCCGGCCCAAAAGTGCTTTCGATTAACGCGCGGCCATTTGAGCAGGCTGTAACACTGGCACCCAAAACTGACGAAGAAGAGCGTTTTCATCTTGATGGAAGGCATGAATTTGGAGATACGAGATATCGACGGGTTACCTACAGCTTAATCGCAACAACCCGTTTTGCTGAATATTTCCGCAGAAGAGATAAAACCGTGCGTCTGAGTGGTGACGGCCTGTTTTTACTCACGTCAAACAGTATAGTAGAAGGATCTGAAACCGTTAGGCTGGCCGGCAAGGAGCAAACTTACAGGGGTTACGACCCGGACACCAAATCAGGTGATTATGTAATAGATTATGAAGCCGGCGCTATAAGAAGAACCGGTTCCTCAGAAAACCCGGGCAGCATACCGGAAAACCAGGATCTTGAAATAACTTTTATAGAAACTCCGGTCACACGCTCTACTGAGAATCCGCGCGCTCTGGATATTTTAAGCTCGGCAAGGCCGGCTGCCCCCAAGGTGCTCTACATAGTACCGACCTTTGCCTGGAGCGGCTCTTTCAGCGGTAAAGGTAACAATACCGTAAACAGCCAGCGTTTGGGGGGAAGCCTGCGTATTTATCTGGAACGGCCATGGTACACTTCTGGGGATGGTGAACTTCTGGCAGCTATTATCTGGCCGGGGCCGGATAACGTCTCCGTTTCCAATCAAAGCGGGCTCGAAAAGATACGGCCATTCGTTACTCAGTGGGGTATGGACCCTCTCTTCAGGTCAAAGCCTGTTTCTGCAATGCCAACTTTGGGAGCCTTTAAGCTCTCAAAAAGCCAGCAGCAGGCAACCGGCTTGCTGATAGAAGAGGTTAAAGATGAAAACTACAAGGTAAATGTTGCCGGTCACACTGTAGGGTATGATTCAAGCCGAAAACTCTGGTATTGTGATATGCAGATTGACGCTGGCAGCAGCTATTTCCCATTTGTGCGGCTGGCATTGGCCAGGTACCAGCCCAATTCACTTTTCCGGGCGGTAACCGGGCCGGATACGATGGTCGATCCAACCCGGGAAAACGTTCACCTTTCCAGAGTGGTTCTGGCTGATTTTGCCCAGCTTGCGCCTGACCGATTCGCCAGCATATCCAGGGATGGTTCAGACGCCGCAGTGCGCCATGTGTCACTTACAGGTTTCAGTTACAGCCTGCTTGGCGGTCAGGCCGGTCCTGCCACTGTAGAAGCCAGCCTGGAAAAAAGAAGGGAAGGGATTGACCCAATGGTCGCCCAGGAACTGGCATGGGAACCGGTTGACTGGAACCCGGTTGTGCTTGCATCCACTGCCAATAAGGATGGAAGTACAATCTGGACAGGGGATATCACACTGCCGGATACCAAGAACGTTTATCGGTTGCTCATCAAGGAATATGAGGTGTATTCCGTACCGGGTATAGTACCAATTATCCAAAGAAGAATGGTTTATGTCGATGCAATCGAACTGGCACCATAGAAAATTAAAACCGGTGTCGGTTTAAAATACAGGTCTGAATGCTTACAGGGGGGGCATTCCCCCCCCCTCTGTAATGTTTTACGCAATATTCTATTCGGTCCGATAGGGCAGAAGAAGGATTCTTCCGCCCTCAGCTACGAGCATGATCTTTTCACTTGGAGTGGATTGTATTTCACCAGCCAGGTTGGCTATTTCTTCATCTGAATAAATTATTGGTACGTCATAAGGGCTGGGTTCTGTCTTAAGCAGCCGGATTTTATAACCAAGTTCAGCCTGAAGCGCTGATGAAAGCGTGTTGTTCGGGTCGCTGACAAGCAGCGTGATATCTTTTTTGGCGATGGATGCTTCTGAACCGTGCCGCTGGTCAGCCCTTAAAACTTGCCAGAAATACCAGAGCACTGGAGTGGCTGCCAGGACTGCCTGCAGGCTCCATCTGGAACTGCGCAGAACCTCTACTGAAGCGGTTGATTCCAACACTCCGCTGATTACCTGATAAACTATGTTAACCGATCCGGCAGTAAGAGCTATGATGGCAATACCCACCACCGTATAAAGGAAAATACGGCGGGAGAGCGCCTGCCATTCCACCACTGCTTCATCCCGGCTGCGCTTGAGGGCAAGATTCCAGTAGTATATGAGAAGCGGCATTCCAACAGCCAGCATAGCTAGGCTTACTGCCAGTTGCTCCCGCCACCAGCCGGGTGCAGGAGTGAGTGCGGTGGAAAGGGCGCTGATGACAAGCTCAAGAACTATCCCAAAAAGCATCACGACGCCGGCAACGGTTGTAGAAAGCCCCAGGAAGTTCATCAGGTAAATATAAACACGCCGGGCGGATTCACGCCTTTCCTCCACCTTCTCTGCCTCTTCCTGTGCCAGTGTTCTGTGATAAGTCCATATGGCAGTTCCAACAATCATGGCTGGCACTGTCCAGCACAGGAATTGGAAATGCTCACCGGCCGAAGCAGATACTGCTCCGAAAAACCAGGAAAGTGTTGAGTACAGAAAAAATGTTGCCGAGATCAGAGCAAGCAGAGCGCCTCCGGTAATGGCAAAAAGGTAAAAGTAAACCTGCCTGAGAGCAGAAGCCACGTCACCTTTTGCCATCCTGAACCAGTGAAAATACCAGGTTACTGAACCGAAGACGATTTGGGAAACAGCTGAATGAGTTGCTTCATTCCAGAAAGAACTTCCTGTAAAGGAGTTTCCCCATATAGGAAGACTTTCCGTAGTTGTGGTTATAAATACGATTATACCGGAGGCCAGCCATACCAGTCCGAAGGCAGACAGAATATACACGTACCATCTGTGAATGGTTTTGGCTGCGGGGGTTAAGCGCCCTTCACGGGTTGAAATGCGCCAGTGGCAGAACCAGATGACACCAGTCACAATGGCAGTTGCCAGTTCACCTGAAGAAAACCTTCCCAGCGGTACTCCAGATAAAAGCCACTGAAAAAAACCGGATATTGTTGGCAGAAAAGTAAGAGCAGTAATCACCATCAACAGGGAAAGATAGAACTTTCTTACTATCGAGCCAGCTTCTGCCGGGTTCTGGATAATCCGCCGCCTGGCTGCGTTCCAGAATAAAAACCACAATGGACCGCCGATTACCGTCATGGCCAGACCGAGAGCGAGTCTCTGCATGTCGAAGGACCTGCCGCCTATAGAGGAAATATATGAGCTTCCAATAGTTATGTCAAATAATAATGTGAGCAACTGCCCTATTCCGGCGGCAAATATACCCAGTGAAATCAGCATCAGAAGGTAAAGCCATACGTGCCTGGCCAAAGATACTCCTTCTATCCCGGTAGCCGAAGCATCCTTGCTGCGTGTAGCCATCACGATAGCCACTACAATCGCGATTGTAATCAGGGCGGGGATGATGAGCGAAAGTATTGATAAAATCATTTGGTTACCTCCCTAATAGATCCAGTAGATGTGGACAGGGGAAGTGATAAACCATTT
>JAQUQL010000079.1 GCA_028716145.1 Dehalococcoidales bacterium | reverse complement strand
TAAATTATAAACAGCTGGAGAAAAGTTGTCAAAATATGTTTAGCAATATTAATAAACCATTATTAAAACACGATCTTGTAATGACTTAACTCGCCTTCCTCCAGGCGCAGATTTTAGAAAATAAGGAAAAAGACTTGACACATGCTTTACGGCCTACCTATAATTAACCAGCATGTTCCCCCGCTGTTTAGCGTTCACAGTCCAAATTTATGCTGAAATTCCTGATTGAATTATACCCAAAGGTTCCGGGTAAATATTGCATATAGCGTAGAACTATGACCAAATATATTTTTGTAACTGGTGGCGTTGTAAGTTCCGTAGGTAAAGGTATTACCGTCGCATCCATGGGAAATATCCTCAAAAGCCGGGGTATCGAGGTTTCGGTTCAAAAACTCGATCCTTATTTAAACGTTGATCCCGGCACGATGTCTCCCTATCAGCACGGTGAAGTCTTTGTGACCAGAGACGGTGCTGAGACTGATCTTGACCTTGGAAATTACGAGCGGTTTATCGATATCGAGCTCACCGCTGTATCCAATACGACTTCAGGCCAGATTTATTCTTCGGTCATATCCAAAGAACGGCGCGGGGATTATCTGGGTGGTACTATCCAGGTTGTGCCTCATGTTGTAAGTGAGATAAAACAGTATTTCCTGCGTCTTGCTGAGACTTCCCAGGCTGAGGTTATCCTGGTAGAGGTGGGTGGTACGGTTGGGGATATCGAAGGCCAGCCTTTCCTGGAAGCGATTCGGCAGATGCGTAAGGATGTCGGGAGGGATAACGTTCTTTATGTGCACGTAACCCTTTTGCCCTATATCTCTACCACCAAGGAGCTTAAGACCAAACCCACCCAGCACAGCGTTAATGAACTTCGCCGCATAGGTATTCAGCCGGATATAATAGTCTGCCGGAGCGATTACCCGATTTCTGAGAGTATCAGGGACAAGCTTTCCCTGTTTTGTGATGTTGAACGTGAGGCGGTGATCCCTCTTCCCAATGTCGAGACGATCTACGAAGTTCCGCTGGTGCTTGAGGCAGAGCACGCCGGAGATCTGATAGTAAAAAGGCTGGGGCTCAACGCCCGCCCTTCGGATTTGCATGAATGGCGCGGCATGGTAGCACTGCTCAAGAAGCCGGTTACTCCGGTTAACATTGCTCTGGTTGGCAAATATGTTGAGCTTGAGGATGCCTATTATTCAGTTAGAGAAGCTCTTTGCCATGCAGGTCTATATAACTCCTGCTGTATCAATATCGAATGGATCCATTCTGAAGACCTGGAAAAACATGGGGCCGAGCACTATCTGCGGGATGTTCAGGGCATACTGGTTCCCGGCGGCTTTGGAATACGCGGAATAGAAGGCATGATAAAAGCCGTCACCTACGCGCGAGAGAAGCGCATCCCCTATTTTGGTTTGTGCCTCGGAATGCAGGTGATGGTGATAGAATTCGGCCGGTTTGTCCTAAAAGACATGAAAGCCAATTCAGCGGAATTTGACCCGGGTACAACCAATCCGGTGATAGATCTTATGCCTGAGCAGAAGAGCCTAGCTGATAAAGGTGGAACCATGAGGCTCGGGAATTACCCCTGTTATATACTGCCGGAGAGCCTGGCTGCCCGGGCATATGGCAAAGAAACAGTGATCGAAAGGCATCGTCACCGGTTTGAATTTAATAATGACTACAGGGAACGGTTCGAAAAAGAAGGAATGGTTTACAGCGGGCTTTCTCCAGATGGATTGCTGGTTGAGATATGCGAATTGAAAGACCACCCCTGGATGCTGGGAACCCAGTTCCATCCCGAGTTCCTTTCCCGCCCGCAGCGGCCACACCCGTTATTTTGCGGATTTGTGGCTGCGGCCAAACAGGTTCTCAGGGAAGGCGCTCAGCCTACCCTGCCTTTGAACCAGGATTAGATTACGGAGGTTACAATACGTGCGTATTTTTCTGGATACTGCCAATGTTGATGAGATAGCTCACGGGGTGAAGTTGGGTGTTGTCAGTGGTGTGACCACCAATCCTTCCCTGGTGTCAAAAGTTGGATGCCAAAGCTACCAGGAACTGGTGCAAAAAATATGTTCCATAACCTCTGGCGATGTTTCGGTTGAAGTGATCGAGGAGGACGCATCCGGTATGCTTGCCCAGGCGCGCCAGATTTCAAAATGGGCGTCCAATGTTGTGGTTAAAGTTCCAGCTACCGAAGAGGGGCTTGAAGCCACATCTATATTAACCCGTGAAGGCATCAGGGTTAATATGACGTTGTGTTTTTCATTGAACCAGGCCGTACTGGCTGCGCTTGCCGGTGCCAGTTATGTGAGCCCATTTGTTGGCCGGCTGGATGATATCGGAGAAGACGGGATGGCCCTTATCGAGGACATAGTTAAAGTTTTCAACCGGTACTCCTATGAAACAAGGGTACTTGCGGCAAGCATTCGCCACCCAAATCATGTTTTACATGCTGCCAGAGTTGGTGCTCATGTAGTAACCATGCCTTATAAAGTACTAAAACAGATGATAAAACACCCCCTGACCGATAATGGGGTTGAACGCTTTCTTACTGACTGGCGTCAATCCGGTTCGGTCTTCAGCTAGAGAGGTAGATATGGAAATTAATGAATTGGAAAACAAGACCCGCGAAGAATTGCTGGAAATCGCCAGGGAAAGCGGCCTTTCAAATTACCAAAATTTAAAGAAACAGGATATTGTGCTGCGCCTTCTCAAAGCCAGCGCTGAACAACAGGGCAACCTGTTTTGCAGTGGCATTCTGGATATCATGTCGGACGGATATGGTTTTTTAAGGCAGGAAAGTATGCTGCCCGGCAATTCAGACATATACGTTTCGCAGTCCCAGATCAGGCGCTTCGGATTGCGCACCGGAGACATGGTCATAGGCCAGGGCAGGCCAGCCAAGGCCGGAGAAAAATATTTTAGCCTGCTAAGGGTGGAAGCCATCAATGGTCTTGATCCTGAAAATGCCAAAGGCAGGCCTTATTTCGGATCTCTTACCCCAACCTATCCGGATGTACTGATAGATCTTGAAACCACGCCAACCAATCTCTCAACCCGCCTGATTAACCTGATAGCACCTATTGGAAGAGGCCAACGCGGTCTTATTGTTTCTCCTCCCAAGGCGGGGAAGACAATGTTGTTAAAAGCCATTGCCAATGCCGTTACCACCAAGTATAGCGACATCCATCTTATAGTGTGTCTTATAGGGGAGAGACCGGAAGAAGTTACCGATATGAAACGTTCGGTGCGGGGAGAGGTGATCAGTGCTACCTTCGATGAAGCGGTTGAAAACCAGACCAGAGTGAGCGAACTCGCACTGGAAAGAGCAAAACGGCTGGTTGAAGGAGGCAAGGATGTCTTCATCCTGCTGGACGGTATCACCCGCCTTACCAGGGCCTATAACCTGGCAATGCCATCCAGTGGCCGTACCCTGTCAGGCGGCCTTGACCCGGCGGCGCTGCACCCGGCCAAGCGCTTCTTTGGAGCTGCCCGCAATGTTGATGAGGGTGGAAGTCTGACCATCATAGCCACCTGTCTGGTGGATACCGGTTCCCGCATGGACGACCTCATTTATGAAGAGTTCAAGGGTACCGGTAACATGGAACTCCATCTTGACCGCAAGCTGGCTGAGAGGCATACATTCCCGGCGATCGATATCCTCAGAAGTGGAACCAGGCGTGATGACCTTCTTATAGAGGAATCTGTACAGAAGCAGATATGGCTGCTCAAACGAATGATATCCATGATGGCTTCTGATTCGGTAAATTCCACTGAGACTACCGAACGCATACTGGAACGCATGGCTCGTACAACCACCAATGCTGAATTTCTTACCAAGCTGGGCAGGGATTCAGCATAAAGAAGTAATTATTGCCGGGGTGTGCACGCCATTTCAATCTGGAGAACCGGTGATTGAGTATTTGCTGGGATTTCTGTTATACTCTTAAGTCACGCCCCCATCGTCTAGAGGCCTAGGACAGCGGCCTTTCAAGCCGTCAACAGGGATTCGAATTCCCTTGGGGGCATTTTTCTTTTCTGACCAATCACAAAGACCGCCGGGTGCTTATTCCGGCGGCTTTTTATTTTTAAGGGGTTTGAGTAGGTACTCAAGCCCGTTTACTTTAATCTCGTGGAGGCTGGAGAGCAGAAAACCCAGTTCCCCCTGAGGGAAGCCTTTGCGGCTCATCCACGCCAGGTATGGCTCCGGCAGATCGCAAAGAATGCGCCCCTTGTATTTACCGTAAGGCATCTGCATACTACTTAATGCCAGCAGCACTCGTGTGTTTGCCGGGTTATATTTATCCGGTTCCATACAACTTACCCCGCCTGAGAAAAGTCCTGCCTCATGGAAAGTGAAATCCTTTTTAATTTCGTATCTATATCCACCACTGTTACTGTTACCGTCTGGTTAACATGCGCAATATCGGCAGGGTTTCTAACAAAAGTATCAGCCATCTGGGAGATATGTACCAGCCCGTCCTGGTGGACTCCAATATCAACAAATGCTCCAAAATTGGTTACGTTGGTTACAATGCCAGTGAGTTTCATGCCGGGTTTAAGGTCTGCGATTGTGCGCACAGAGCTATTAAAAGAAACGCTTTCAAATTTGTTGCGGGGGTCCCGTCCAGGCCGGGCGAGTTCAGCTAAAATGTCATTTATGGTCGGAAGTCCAAATTTATCGCTTGTGTATTTTTCCGGTTGGATCAGGTTACGCTTCCCCTCGCTCTGCATAAGGTTGACGATTGTAGAGCCGGTATCTCTGGCCATGCGCTCTACTATGGAATAACTTTCCGGGTGTACCGCACTCGCGTCAAGGGGATTATCACTTTCGTCTATCCGCAAAAATCCGGCAGCAAGCTCAAAAGCTTTCGCCCCCAACCGTGGGACTTTTTTAAGTTCTTCGCGGCTGCTGAAAGGTCCATTTTCCTTGCGGTGTTTGATGATGTTTGCCGCCAGTGCCGGGCCAAGGCCGGAAACATAGGTCAGCAACTGCTGGCTGGCGCTGTTAACCTTGACTCCTACTTCGTTTACACAGTTTATAACGGTTTCATCCAGTTTTTCCTTCAGTTTAGCCTGGTCAACGTCGTGCTGGTACTGGCCTACGCCTATAGCTTTCGGGTCGATCTTGACCAGTTCTGCCAGCGGATCTTGAAGGCGCCTGCCGATGGAGACTGCTCCACGGACAGTTATATCGTGATTGGGGAATTCTTCACGGGCAACCTCAGAAGCAGAATAGACTGATGCCCCTCCCTCGTTTACGGTTACTACCGGAATACCCGCCGGGATCTCCAGGGAAAGGATAAAATCCGCCGCTTCCCTGCCTGCGGTGCCGTTGCCGATAGCGACAGCTTCAATATCAAAGCGTTCAATC
>JAQUQL010000078.1 GCA_028716145.1 Dehalococcoidales bacterium | reverse complement strand
GGCAAAGACAAAGGATAGCGATCGCTCGCGCGCTGGCTACTACACCAAAATTCATCGTATTTGACGAGCCAACATCTGCTCTTGATGTATCTGTTCAGGCACAAATTCTGATACTTTTAAAAGAACTTAAGGAAAAATTTAACCTTACTTATCTCTACATTACCCACGCATTAACCGTTGCAGAGAGCGTTTGTGATACAATAGCTGTCATGTATCTGGGCAAGATAGTTGAATACGGGGACCCGAGCGACATTTTTACACAGCCGATGCATCCTTACACCCAGGCTCTCATACTTTCTACTCCAATTCCAGACCCTCAGCACAAGCGCGGCAGGCTGGTCTTGCCTGGTGAGGTTCCAAGCCCCTCCAATCCACCGAAAGGTTGCCGTTTTCATCCGAGGTGTTCAAGGGCTACCGAGATATGTTCTGAAACTGAACCATTATTTGAAAACAGGGGGTCAAACCGAAAGGTTGCTTGCTGGCACCCCCTGGTGTAATAAAATATGCTCCCTATCCTGATTAGCGCTTTTTCAATATCACTTGCGGCTGCACTTACTCCAGGCCCTGTTATTGCTGTTACCCTAGCAAAAAGTTACCGTTCATCATGGGCTGGTTTTCAGGTTGCTCTTGGTGGCCTGGTGGCAGAAGTGCCAGTTATCCTGCTGATATATTTTGGCTTTGCCAGGTTTTTACAGTCTGAATTGATACAGGTTATACTTGGCATCAGCGGAGGCTTGATGCTGCTTCTCTTGGGCATAATGTTATTCCGTCGCCGGTTTACTGCGTTCGGGCATGGTAAAGATTTGCCGGTTAACGCTTTTAAACTTGGTTTTGTTACCTCGCTGGTAAATCCAGGAATGGTGATATGGTGGGCAACAGTTGGAGCACTTCTTATTTCACAGATAACTGCCTATGGAATTTATGGCCTGTTATGGCTGATTATTGCCATCGAGTTACCGAATTTTTTATGGTATTCAACAGCTTCTATCTTGTTCCATCGTTATAACCATCTCTGGTCCAGCCAGATGCAATCGATATTGATAATAGTTTTCAGCTTTGTACTAACTGGGTTTGGCGCGTGGTTTATTTATAATGCTGTAACAACAGTTATGTAAACAATAATTATATGCTATTGACACTTTCCTCCCGGCTGGCATATTATCAAGGCTGATTATGGAAATGGATTTTTTAAAAAATAAGGTAACCAGCAACTGGCTGTTAAAAAGGCCGGTAATATTTGAGTTGATCTTCCCTGCCATCGTTTTCGTTTTGGGTCTTCAATCTATTCGGGTGCTTGTATCTTCTCTTACGTGGACGCTTGGAGATCGTCTGGCTCTTGGCGCTCCTGTTCTGGGCCTTATAGCACCCGGAGTTTTTTGCCCGATTCTTTTTGCCGGTTTTATAAAACGTTTTTTGGGAATAAAACGCGCTATTATTATTACTGCGGCATCGTTGGGGTGTCTTCGGTTCCTTCTTCAGCCTGTATGGGTTGAGCCCCTTGTAAATACTGGTCTTTCCATGTTGGCTACCATGGCTTTTATAATATTTATACCACTTTACGTTGAAAGAGCAGGTAAAACCGGAAAGGCAAAACGGTATATGCTTGTACTTGGCTTGCTGTTAGGCCTGGCGCTCGACAGCGCTCTCTATGGAGTGTATGGTACTTATGACATAGCCTGGAACACCGGTTTCTGGTCGGTTCTATTTACACTCTTTTTGGCAACTTCCCTCTTCGTGATGATGTTCTATGGGCAACGGTTGCTGGATACTTCGTCAGGTCAGCAGGCTTCTAATCATATTTCGTCACCCTGGCCTCTAATTGCAATTGGACCATTTATATTTTTACAACTGCAAGTATTTCAAAATGTTGCCAGGCTCACTGCTGTTACTGAATGGGAAATGCCGCTTGCATTCAGCTGGATAATGCTTGGACATTTGCTTGGTATTACATTCACTGCCTGGTTTGTTTTCCGACCGCCTGCCCGCAGGCGCATAACATTGTGTTTGCTAGCTATTATACTTCTGCTTTCTACAATTTTTCCTGCACCAACCGGTCTGCTTGCCGGTATTTATTTCCTGCTGGGACAGGTGTCACTCTCAATTTTGATTTATTTTATTATCCTGCATGCAACTTCGCAAACCACAGAAAACAGAAACAAACACGGTCACAGTACTGCCATCGCTACCGGGATTGGTGTGGTGCTGATGGCAGTCTTTATTCTGGGTTATTATGCTACCTATCAGATAAAACTGCCCATCGAAAATCATGTTTTTGAGCCACTGGCTGCTTTTATCGTTACAGCATGTGTGATTCCTCTCGGATTTACAAAAAGGGTGAATGTCGGTTACGATCCCAGATTATGGCTTGCTCCAGCCACAGCTATAATACTTTTACTGTTCAGTTTTGCCAGCATGGTCACCTATCAAAAACCCATGCCTGTAGATGCAACTGATTCAGGTCTCATAAAAGTGATGTGTTACAACCTGCATAATGGCTTTAACACCAGAGGGCATTTGGATATGGAAGCCCTGGCTGAAAATATAGAGGCTTTAGATCCGGATATTGTAGCACTTCAAGAAATCAGCCGGGGTTGGCTGGTCAATGGTCGTCTGGATATGATTGAATGGTTATCTGTTCGCCTGGATATGCCTTATGTATATGGGGCAACTGCTGGACCTATGTGGGGAAATGCAATACTCAGCCGGTTCGAAATAACCGACGCTCAAAACCATGTATTGCCGTCTGATGGTCTTCCTATCAAAAGAGGCTTTATCCATGCAGAGGTGAGAATTAATCAACAAGAATCTCTTGGTGTGATAGCAACCCACTTTCATCATGTTGAAGAAGATTCACTGATAAGGCAGAATCAGGCAAGCAGTTTGCTTGAATACGTAGAAGCAGCGGAAAACATTATCATCATGGGAGACTTGAATGCTATCACCGGGGCACCGGAAATCGAAATGTTTAAGGAAGCCGGTTTTGTTGATGTTGTATCCCTTATAGAGCCTCCAGCGGCTTATACATTTCATGCTGATAATCCATATCAACGTATTGATTACATCTGGATGAGCCCGGAGATGGAGGCGAGCCAGATAACTGTCCATCAAAGCACAGCCTCCGATCACCTGGCGATTTTTGCTGTCATTACACCCTAGTCATTTAAAGATCAATAACAAACCTTCCGTTTTCATAAAACAACTGGTTGTCAACCCAAACCTGCCCACCGTTGCGTAAATCGCACACCATGTCCCAGTGTATTGCGGATTTGTTTACGCTTCCAGTTTCAGGATAACCGGCGCCAAGTGCCATATGAAAAGATCCCCCTATTTTTTCATCAAAAAGGATCTGCCGTGTAAATTTTGTTATCCCTTCGTTGGTTCCGAATGCAAACTCTCCAACTCTTCTTGCGCCCTCATCCGTGTCGAGCTTACTTAGGAGAAATTCCTCGTTTTTATCAGCTGACGCTTTAACTACTTTTCCTTTTTCAAACCACAAACGTACTCCGGTAACTTCACGTCCATCATATATAGCCGGAAAGGAAAAATTAACCTTGCCATCAACTCCGTCTTCAGCCGGTCCGGTAAATACTTCCCCATCTGGAACATTGTTGTGTCCGTCGCAATTGATGAATTTTCGGCCTTCGATATTAATTCTGAGATCGGTATCTTTGGCCAATACTCTTACCTCTTTTTTACCGGCAAGCCAGGCAATAATTTTATCCTGCCATAAACTGAAACGCTGCCAGTAACCGATTGGGTCTTCCAGATCCGGCATGCAGGCTCCGTATACAAAATCTTCATACTCATCCAGGCTCATATCTGCATCCTGGGCACAGGCATTAGTCGGGAATATGGTTAAAGTCCATTTGTATTCACCAGAAGCCGAGCGCCGCATCATGGTATCCATCAAGCCAGTGCGAGCCTGATCGAATATCGCCATACGGGAAGGATCAACACTGGAAAGAGCGCGGGTATTCGTCTCTCCGTAACAGGCGATTCTGGCATCATAAGTATTAACCAGCAATTCATGCGCAGGAGGTATATGGCGTAATTGGTCATCACTGGCATATTTAAACATGATTTCGTCAAGACCGTTTAGAGACAGCATGGTAAAAGGGAACCCTCCCGCCTGCAAAACATGACGGTAAACGGCCTTTACCAGCGGCTCAGCTGCTGTATCACCTGTTATTGCTACTTTTTCCCCTGGTTGCACCTGGACTGAGTAGTTGACCAGCATATTAGCAAGTTTATCTATTCTGGAGTCTGCCATGAATGTTCCTCCTGATTATTAAAACCATAGATTAATTGACACATTATAGTGAATTTAAAGTAGCCGTGCACATAAATATATCAACACCTGCTGCAAAGTTGCCTTGCAAATAAAATAGTAACTCGGCGCTAAACTAATTGGAAAAGCACTGGCGAAAAGTGCCATTTTATAATTTACGGAGAGCGCAAATTTGGACATCTTAACATTATGTTTACAAAATATTATATTTGACAGTGGTATGGTTGCGTTTTAAAATACAATGTAATTGTTTATAATCCAGTGCGGTTGATTTGTTTTAATGGAGGACAAATGTCTAGGCGAAAACTTTCATTGACTCTTTCATCATTGATATTATCAATATCACTTACAGTCACTTCATGTTCAACAAACTACCCGTTAAAAGGTACAGACGAAACGATAAGCAAGGCTTTGGAATACCTGGCTGAGGCACAAGCGAGTGACGGTAGTATAGGAAGCTATTCAGATACTGGCTGGGCAGTTATGGCGCTTTCAGCCGCCGGTAAAGACCCTGCTCATTTTGGATCTTCCTCCCCAGTTGAATTTCTGCGTCAGAACAATCATCAGTTGCTGGATTCATATAATATCACCGCAGATCTTGCCAGAAACGTGCTGGCTATTATATCCGCAGGTCAATCTCCGTTTTCTTTTGGTGAAGGAAATGCAGCTGTGCCGGACGGAGACTATATTGATGCCCTGACGAAATTGCACGATGGGCAACAATTTGGCCAACCAGACAGCATCAATGAAGATTTCTGGGCGATTAATGCGTTAATCGCAGCTGGTTTTTCTCCAGAAGATGAAATAATTTCAACTACCGTTGAATATATTCTTGAAAACCGGGGCCCGGACAAAGGATGGTCATGGGCAACTCCCTATAATGAATGGTATATGGAAAGTGACCCGGATAACACCGCAGCAGCAGTAATGGCGTTGGTCAATGCCGGCTTAAACCCAGATGATGAGCCCGTTGCCGGAGCGCTTGAAGCAATAAAGGGTATGCAGGGGGATAACGGGGGTTTTGTTTCTTATGGAGTAGAAAACAGCAGCTCTACTTCATGGGCGATCAGTGCGTTTGCTATGGCAGGGAAAGATCCTTTCGCACTGGGAAATGATAATGC
>JAQUQL010000077.1 GCA_028716145.1 Dehalococcoidales bacterium | reverse complement strand
ATCCACCGGTTTATGCAAACTGCCAAACATACGCAGATTATCTCTTCCCGAATAATTAGGGTAAAATCCCTGGGAGTCCATAACCACACCGACTCTTTTGAGATTTTCAGGTTTCCGCTCTTCTCCAAAAAGGTATACCTTGCCGCTATTTGGCCTGATGAGCCCCAGGATTAGTGAAATAGCAGTGGTTTTACCCGAGCCATTGGGTCCGAGCAAGCCAAAAACCTGGCCGGGCAATATTTCCAGATCAAGCCTGTCAAGGGCTAATATCTTACCAAAACGCTTGGTAAGGTCTTCTGTTTTTAAAATCGTTTCTTCTGACATTTCAAGTTACCCCTTTAAATCTTTATAACTGAAATTGAAATATGTAAGAGTGGCCGCTAACGCCCCATATACCAAAACCAACGGTACGGCCAGGTTCAGACTACGAAAACATTGTTGTACCTGGCTGCCTACTACAACTATGCTGCCCCCGAATGAAGATCCGTTAGCGCTGCTTATCGGCCCAAACACCCCATGCATGATACTGCCGATGTTGTAGCCAAGCGTTACAGAGGATACCCCGGCAAGCAAACCCTGATCACAGGGGGTCGTATTGAACAATCCTAGCGAAATGAAGGCAAAAACAAGACTGCCTAACATGGCTGGAGTAGAAGAAGCCAATAAAGTAGCAATAAGACTGGCAATAGCCATATAAACCAGGCTGGTCAACAAAAACACCCAAACTACATTCACTGTCTGTAGCAACGAAATAGAGGCCGGGCTGAGAGCTTCAAAGTTGGCATACATTAGCCAAACAATACTAAAAAGGATTAATGTGCTGAGTACGGAATATATTACCGAAACCACTGCAAGAGTTATTAACTCTGTAAAAATAATGGCTGACCTCTTGGCTCCACGGCTAACCATAAGCCGATAACTGCCGGTATGATAACCAGTGGTAATCACAATAACTGCCATTACCATCGAAAAAATTACCAGGAAAACAATGGCTTGTCGTACACCTTTGTCAATCAGGTGGGAAAATGAATATTCACCTCCCTCAGCAGTCAAGGCATCGATCTGTGGCTGGAAGTAATCATGGGCGATTTGCTTGTAAATCTCGGCGTTTTCAGGGATAACTGCCCCGCCTAAATCAACCAGGGGATACTCTTCCGGGCTAAACCAATCGGGATATTTATCCCCCATAAGCACAGGAGAGCCATTGTCAATTGAATCAAGAATGGCTTGCAGAGAGATCTGTGTTGCCTCTACCCTTGGATGATAGCTATTGGCAGGCACACTAACAAAATATGAGGTAAGTAATATCATCACAACAGCCACAAGCCAAAATGCAAGGTTTCTGAACAGTTTACTCAACTTTAGCTGTAACAGCTGAAAAACAGGCACACAACTGCATTTTTCCAAGGTTGTTCATCCTCCTTATTTTTAATACCACCCATATCGATCTGCTATCCTGGCTCGAAGCTTCCTCAGCCAGGATAATGATAAGTTACTTACCCTGAGGTTAAATCCTGTCTACGAAATACAAGAAAGCTCGCAAGGATAAACAATCCACAATATAAACTCAGAACAGTCACAGCTTGCAATGGATTAGTCGAGAGCGAATTAAAAATTCCATCATTAACAGGGGAGGGAGAAATCAATTCAAAAAGGTAAGTGACGTTATAACTGATTGTATAACCCAGCCAACTGTTCGGATTACTTGCTGCAACTTGCCCCATGATGGCGCCATCAATAAAGAAGATAACCACCCCAGCTATAATGCCTGCTATTGAAGATTTAAGCATAACTGTAACAAAAGCGCTGAAACACACATAAACCATCATCATGAGAGCAACATAACCAACATTGAGCAGTACCGATCCGGCAAAGCCTGTTGTGATAAAACTCCAGCTTATATTGCCAGTTATCAACCAAGTTGTTATCAAGCCAGCAACAAATATAAAAACAACACAAGTTAGAATAAATGCTATTGTCAGTATTCCAAGATTAATAAGTTTAGCTCCGAAATAGTTTATACGCGGCACTCCTTTAGCTAAAACCTTATGAAGCGTTCTTGTTGAATATTCACTGCCTACGATAGAAGCGGCCATAATTGCCAATATCACCGGCAGCAAATTCATATATCGATACTTGGTTTGCAATGCGCCGGGTAGAATTACTCTATCAAACTGGGAAACCGGCAAAGAATAATAACCGATAGAGTAAAGCTCCCCCTGATCATCGTATTCTTCATAAGAAAGATATACTTCGGTTTCTCCTTCACTTAATTGAGATGCTGCTTCAGCGAAATCAGCATAACTGAAAGCAAGATGTGATTCGAAAATACGGGTAGCCTGATGATAATCCTGAGCAACCATATAACCTAAATAGGCAAGCATCACTAATAACAATACATACAATAACCACCTTTTCTTAAGGCTTAACAAATCCATAACGATCATTCTGAGCAACTCGTTTCCCTCCCTGTTAATGATATATCCCGTAATACCAACAGGGCATTTAGATTGCTTGCCGAAGTCTTTGTTGTGCCCCGGCAAGCATTATTGTCATAGAATAGAACCGTCGCCAAATGCTCTATCGTAAAGCACAGTATCAAACTCATTAATTTTTACCCAAACCCCATAAAGCCATGCGTATACGTGAAAATGCCCGACACTCTCACGTTCATACCATATGGCATAGGGGCTCAATGCAACTCTGTAAGTGCTTTCGGCAGGAACGTATTCCCATTTCAATGCGAGAGTTTGATACCCCTGGCCTGACATACCATGGGACACTATTCCCGTTATGAGCCCGCTATCCCAGGTCCATTCGATCCAGTGTTGACATTTCCAAGCCAAAAAATCTCCATTGTACTCAATTCTTGTTCTTGTGACCCTTACTTGCCCACTATCTCCCTCATCAGATATTATTTCTACCAAGACTTCTGTTTGGGCACTGAGATTATTCAGCTCCTCTAGCGCTTCACCTGCATATGCCTTGAGTAATGCATTTTGGGAATCAATAGGTAGTATTGCAAACTCTTCTTCTGGGTTTTCAGAAGATGCGATTTGTTCATACAGCATCTGAATAGATTCAAAGCCTATGCTTTCTGTATCTTCAGCTAAAACACTGCAGTTAGGACTACTAAAAATTGATACAGCAACCAGCGCAACAGCTAAACATGTGGATATGAAAGTTCTTTTCATTTTATTATCTCACTTAATTATTTTGGCATATTCAGTCATGCCTTGCCGTTAAAGCAAGGCTGCGTACTATCCACCTGCCATACTCCATAAAGCTTATTAAAACTGATACGCCTCATATCACTTCTAAAAGCTTACCACCTCAACCTGAACACAACCTGAACAGGAATTGGCTTGAAAACTCATTTCATTCAGCTACCGTTAAGCTAAGGGTGTTATAATGCAGAGCATGAAGATACTGCTGGTTGAAGATGATGACAGTCTTGCCGAAGTAGTCAAACACGGGCTTGAGCAAGAAAACTACGCCGTGGACTGGGTTAATAACGGCAACGATGGCCTTGATATGGCACTAGCTTATGATTATGACCTGATTATTCTGGATATCATGCTGCCCGACCGTGACGGTTTTGAGGTTTGCCAAGCTGTTAGGGCAAGTAAAATAAAAACTCCAGTACTTATGCTTACTGCTCGCACCCGGGAAGACGACCGGATAAGAGGCCTCGATACTGGAGCCGATGATTATCTGGTCAAACCCTTCAGTTTTCCTGAGCTCTGTGCCCGCCTTCGTGCCCTGATCCGGCGGTCAAGCAACGAATGCAATGCTGTACTCACCTCTGGCCAACTGTCAGTCGATACAGTGTCCAAAGAGGTAATATATGCAAATTCAGCTGTTAGCCTGACAGCCAAGGAATATGCTGTTTTAGAATACTTGATGTATAACCAAAACTCCGTAGTAACCCGGGAAATGCTTGAGGAACACCTCTGGAACTGCGATTCTGAGGCTTTTTCTAATGTAATCGAGGTACTGATAAGCCGTATTCGCCGCAAACTCTGCCCGGATGACAAGGAATCTGTAATAAAAACCGTGAAAGGTTTGGGGTATGTTATCCGGGATGCATAGCAGATTGAGCAGCCTGACCTTCAAACTGCCAGCATTCTATGTTGTTTCTGTAGTTGTCTTGCTAGCTGTTTTTCTGGCAATAACTTACTTTGCAAACACAAACCAAGCTTACAGATCTATCGAGCAAACGCTTGAGATGGGTCCCGGATACCTGAAAGGAATTGACCCAAAAGAGATCGATTTACCATCCATACCAGATAACATCACGGCAAGACAAATCTTAAGCCAATTTACCGAGTTTAATATGCAAGGTATCAATGCTACCGTTATTCAGGATGGAAGTGCCGGTTTTATCATAGAAGGTGACAGTAATACCGGACCGGTTACAGTTTACGGGCATCATTTTCCGGGCACTTTTATTAACTACTTCAGCGGTGGACTTTTCGAGCGAGTTTTTTATTACTACGAAGTTGAAGAACATGACAGTATCGTCTTTGTAGCCAGTATTGATCAGGCTTCACTGCAAATGCTTGAATCTGCCCAGAACTCACTTCGCCAAACCATCTACCTTTCACCGTTGTTTGTGTTTATGGCTGTTGTATTCGCCTGGTATGTAACACGGCAGACTGTGAGCCCTCTCTCAGCCATCGCTCGAACGGCTGAAAACATCAGCGAGAGAAACCTGGGCTACCGGGTGGAGTATTATTCAGACGATGAAGTGGGTTCTCTGGCCAGCTCTTTTAACCGCATGGCAGAACGGCTCGAGAAAGCCTTCAGCACGCAACGCCACTTTATCTCAGATGCCGCTCATGAACTCAGAACCCCTCTTGCTTCTATGAAAACTGCGGTTTCCTATGCCCTCACCAAGCCCAGAACTGAAGGAATCGACCAACAATTGCTGGTTAATCTTTACCAGCGCATGGAAACTATGGAACGGCTGATTAATGAACTTCTAACACAGGCCAAAATTGATGAAGGTACCCTTGCCGATAAACCAGTTTTAGATATTTCAACCCTGGTTGACACCGCAGCTGAAGCCTTTGAGCCATTGTTTGAAGAGAGGGGCATAATTTTCAGCTATCGATCGGATGACGGTTTATATTTCAGAGGTGATCAGAAATTGCTCTTACGGTTGTTTTCCAATTTGCTAGATAATGCTACCAAATACACACCTGCCGGTGGCCACGTCAACCTTGAGGCTTTCAGGCAGGGTGAACAGGTGATAATCAAGGTAAGCGACACCGGCTGCGGTATAGCCCTTGAACATATTGATAAAATCTTTGACCGTTTTTACCGAGTAGCGGCAAATCGGCCTTCTGAAACCGGTTTCGGTTTGGGTTTATCAATCTGTCGTTCTATCGTTAAACAACATGGGGGTGAAATAGAGGTGAAAAGCGAAACAGGCAAAGGCAGCATATTTATTGTGACTTTGCCGACGGGTA
>JAQUQL010000076.1 GCA_028716145.1 Dehalococcoidales bacterium | reverse complement strand
ATTGAGAACAAAGGGGGTTCTTCTGGTATTTATTCTGACTGTTTTCAGTTTTGTATCTCTGACAAGTATGACCAGCTGCAAGGGAGACACAGTTACCCGGACTATTAATGCTACCACCACTCTAACCGAAACCTTCACCACCACTCTTCCGGGCGAAACCATCACGGTAACCACAGAACCGGTCGAAAATGCAACCCGCACCATAACTGATATGTTCGGACGGGAAGTTATTGTACCTTCAACGGTAAATAAAGTATTAGCCTGTGGCCCGGTCGAAATGGAACTTATCTACATGCTCGCGCCGGAAAAGCTTGCGGGTTTGAATTTTGCGTTTAACGGTAAACCCGCGTTGGTAGCCGAGGAGTATATTTCTTTACCATTAATCGGAGGGTGGTTTGGCACCCAAACAGGCAATTACGAGACTTTCATAGCCACCGGACCGGATATTATTATCGATGGCAGCGAAGTTGATATCGAAGACAGGCAATCAAAATTCGGAGAAATCCCGGTAGTCGGAGTTGACACTGGCGATCTGATGTTTGATTACTCGAAAGCTGCCCGCTTTCTTGGCGATCTGCTGGGTGTCGAGGATAAAGCCAATGCACTGATTGCCTACTACGAAAGCGCCATGCAGTATGTAGATAATATTATTTCAAGTATCCCGGCGAGTGAAAGGGTCCGGGTATACTACGCTGAAGGCAAGGAAGGTTTCAACACCGATCCAATTGGGTCTCAGCATACTATACTGCTCGAATTTTGCGGCGGCATCAACGTAGCCGATGTGACGCTTCTACCGGGCTACGGTATGGCTGAAGCATCAATGGAACAAATACTGTTGTGGGATCCGGACATGATAATTATCGGTCGCGGTTCCCAGGCCAGTCTTTACCAGACAATCACCAACGACCTGCGCTGGGCAGGGCTTAGAGCAGTGCAGGAAGGAAAAGTCTTCCTGCGGCCGGACAATCCGTTTTCCTGGTTTGATGGGCCACCCGGTCCGTGCCAGATTCTGGGGATGTACTGGATGGTAAACCTGCTCTATCCGGATCAAACCCGGGATTTGGACCTGAATTCCAAAATAGGGGAGTTTTATTCGGATTTCCTGCATTATGATCTGAGTACTTCAGAAATCGATAAACTCCTGTCTAATCCGAGCTAATCATGAATACTAGCTCTGAATGCACACTTAAGAAAGAAAAACGCTGGAATGCATTCAGAACATTGAACTTGAGCGGGGTGTCTGCCAGCTTGATTCTGGCAACGGTTTTAGCCGTGCTTTTTATCTTCTCATTCGCCATCGGCAGATACCCCGTATCGCCCGTGGATGTCATCAAAACACTATGGTCTGTTATTTTTAGCCTGGACATAACGCTGCCACCCAACGTGGAAAACGTGGTCATTAATCTTCGTTTTCCCCGGATTATCGCTGCTATGCTGGTAGGAGCCAGTCTCTCCGTCGCCGGCACTTCTTTCCAGGGCCTTTTCCGCAATCCCCTGGTTTCACCGGATATACTTGGTGTTGCTTCTGGTGCGGGATTTGGTGCGGCACTGGGGATTATTATCTCCGGCCATGGCTTTATTATCCAGGTGCTGTCTTTCACAGGAGCTATGATGGCAGTCGCTTTATCCTACTTTATCAGCAGGGTAGTCAAAGGCAACCAGACACTTGGCTTGATCCTTGCCGGTATAGCTATCGGCTCACTTTTCAATGCCTTTCTTTCTCTGATGAAATACGCTGCAGATACAACCGATCAGTTACCGACGATTACATACTGGCTGATGGGCAGTCTGAACGCCGTAGACAGGCAGGATATCCTGGTAACCGGATTGCCAATGCTGGCTGGTATTACTATCCTCATGCTCATGCGATGGCGGTTGAATGTTTTGGCAATGGGGGAAGAGGAAGCCATGGCTTTAGGCATCAATACCGATCTGCTGCGTGGTGTAGTGGTAGTTTGCTGCACAGTCATCACCGCTTCGGCAGTCTGTATCAGTGGCATCATCGGCTGGGTCGGACTGGTGATTCCGCATATCGGGCGGATGGTGGTAGGGCCCTGCCACCGTAAACTGTTACCGGTAAGCGCCCTGCTCGGGGCAACTTTCCTGCTTTTTATCGACGACCTGTGCAGGGTGATAGCACGGGTAGAAATACCCATCGGCATCCTTACTGCAATCATCGGCGTACCATTTTTCCTTTACCTGCTGGCGAAGGGCCGCAGGGGGTGGGCATAATGCTCGAAGTACACAATGCCCGCTTTCATTACGACTCCAACCAGCATAGCGGTTTCCGGGAAGTCAGTTTTTCGCTCAGAACGGGGCAGGTTATGTGTGTTCTGGGGCCCAATGGCTGCGGGAAGACTACCATGCTCAAATGCCTGCTAGGCCTGTTTCGTCTCCAGGGAGGCAGTATCTGGCTGGATGGCCAGGAAATCAGCCAGATGACCCGCAGCGCTGTTGCCCGCATCATTGGCTATATTCCACAAATGCACCAGCCGGCTTTCCCTTTTTCCGTACTGGATACCGTACTGGTAGGCCGAGCACCACACCTCGGATTCCTTCAATCCCCGGGAGAAACAGATGTTCAAATTGCCAACTCGGCACTTGAAGCACTCGGTATATCCCATCTAACCAACAAGCCCTATAGCCAGCTCAGCGGTGGTGAAAAACAGCTGGTTACATTTGCGCGGGTATTAACACAGCGTCCGGCATTGCTCTTGATGGATGAACCTACCTCACACCTGGATTTTGGTAATCAGATAAAGGTCCTGAACCTGGTGCAGGAACTGGCTTCCACCGGTATGCCAATTATTATGACCTCTCATTTCCCGGACCATGCTTTTTTAACCTCAAGCAAGGTAGCCATCATGAAACAGGGAACATTCCTGGATTTTGGCCCGCCGGAAAAGGTTATCAACGAATATAACATGCAGCAGATTTACGGTGTAAAAGTTAAAGTGATGGATGTAGACAGCTCTGTCGGTTACCGCGTCTGTCTTCCGTTGAAGAGTGATTTCAATAGCAGCTCAGAACAAAAATCTAACCTGGAGGAATTTTATGGGAAAAGATCTTGACTACTACCTGGATAAGGCCAAGGAACTGCATGGTGACATTTGCGCCGGAATTGTAATGGGAACACGCATAACGCTGGCCGGCATGAGAGAACTGGGTATGGACCCTGAAAAACACAACCGCGATCTGATGGTATTCGTGGAGATCGACCGCTGTATGACAGATGCCGCTCAGGCAATTACCGGAACAACTCTGGGCCACCGTACTTTAAAATACGTAAACTACGGAAAATTTGCTGCTACTTTTTATGACCTGGCCAGTGGCAAAGCAGTACGTGTCTTCAGGCGGGAAAAGGAAAACCATTCCGGCCAGGATGTGAAGGAATATTTCAAGACCGCTCCCGAGGAAGAATTAATCGAAATTGAAAAGGTCGAGATCAAGCTCAGTGACTTTGATCTGCCGGGATATCCACGGCAGATAGATGAATGCTGCCGCTGCGGTGAACTTATTTTCGACGGCCGTGGAGTTGGCCGCAAGGGGCACCTGATGTGCCAACCCTGTGCCGATGGATCTTATTACAGCAAGAAGGTTAACAATGAAGCTGATCGATGACTTGATAGCTTACGCAAGCCCCAACAATACCCGCGTCCTGGATGTACGAGTCGGGGTTTCCTGGACAGGTGTCTGGAGCAAGCACTGCGGCCTGGCAAAAACCTATGGAATTCCGGTAGCCCATGGTAATTACACCCGGGATATGGGGCATCTGACTGAAAAAACTGCTCTGGAACTGGCTGCATATTCATATTCCTGGAATTTGGTTGAAGCCAGCATTGGAGTAGCTGCAATTAATTCCATAACCAAAGCCAAGAGAAGTGTAAACATTAATGCCCGGGATCTCATTCTGGATAAGGCAAGGGGCAAGAAAGTGGCAGTATCCGGCTCCTTTCCTTTCACGCCCGAATTGCATAAACTTGCCAAAGAAATGTGGGTTTTCGAACTCGACCAGTCCAAGCTCGATCCCGCCAATCGTATCATTACCGAAACAGCCGCCGAGCATATTATTCCGGATTGCGAAGTGGTTATCATCACCGGCTCTACTCTGATCAACAAATCCGCCGAACGGTTGCTGGAACTGGCGCAAATTGCCAGGGCATATACAGTGGTACTGGGGCCATCCACACCATTGAGCGAAGTCTGGTTCGATTACGGAGTTGACCTGGTAGCCGGAACTGAAGTTATCCAGCCTGAAGCGGTTCTTTTGAAGCTCAGCCAGAGCGGCGGTATGCTGGATACAAGAGTATGCCCCGGTGAAATAGTATTCAAGGCAATGCAACGATGAAACAGCAGGAACTCACCGATTCCAGCAAATTTTCGATGGTATCCCGGTATGCTTTTGCGCCCGTTTATCCTTATCTGGCCGGCCAGATAATAGATAAATTCGGTTTATATAGTGGCACGTGTATTGATGTCGGCTCGGGACCGGGCAACCTCGCGATAGAAATAGCCAGAATAACCGAAATGAAGGTTTATTCTCTTGATATTCAACCGGAAATGAGCCGGTTAGCCCGGAATAATATCAGGCAAGCCGGGCTGAGCGAGCGCATAACTGCCGTCACTGCCGACGTTTGCCAAATGCCTTTCCCTCAAGACTGGGCAGATTTGGTGGTCAGCCGGGGTTCGATATTCTTCTGGGAAAATCAGACAGCGGGTTGTTGTGAAATATTCCGGGTATTGAAACCCGGCGGAGTTGCCTACTGCGGTGGCGGCATGGGAACCCCGGAAATACGAGCACAGGTACTGCAAAATATTCGTGAAAACGCTGTTTTTTCGCAGGAACGCGACTATTGGATATATAATATAGGGAAAACCCGCAAGCGGCTGGACCCGGAAGGCCTGTGCGCTAGCTTGGAAGAGCTGGGTGTTCAAGCTATGGTGGAAAGGGAAAACGACGGCATATGGATACAAATGAAAAAATGAATACAGCCGGTATGGCAGAATCAGCAAACGGGGATATCGTGATTACCTCACAAACCGCTGGGCTTGCCCGCCAGTGGCAGGACGGCATGAAGAATGCCACCTTTCAGGGCTCGGGGCAGGATTTCTGGGATAATTGGGCCAGGTCGCTGCCTGTTAAAACGGGAAGCAGCAGCTACACTGAAGAAGTACTGAATAGAATGGAAATTGCGGACACCGATTCCGTCCTTGATGTGGGCGCCGGTACCGGTGCCCTGGCTGTTCCACTGGCAGGAAGGGTACGCAAAGTAACCGCACTCGACCAGTCCAGGTACATGCTTGAGGAAATACTCAAGAAAGCTGCCAGGCAAAATCTGTCAAACATTACTACTGTTAATATCAACTGGGCGGATGTTCAAGTTGGCTGTAACGTGGAAGAACACGATGTAGTACTGGTTTCGCGCTCGCTGCCCTCTCAGGAAAGTATCATTTCCAGCCTCAGGTCAATCAATATGGCCGCCCGGCGTTCTTGCTACATCACCTGGAAGGCAGACAGCTATGATCCGCTGGAGAGCGAGATTTGCCGACGGTTGAATATAGAATACCGGACTTTTCCGGGTTATGAATTACTCTGCGATCTTATCTGCAGCATGGGTATTCATGCCTCGGTTGA
>JAQUQL010000075.1 GCA_028716145.1 Dehalococcoidales bacterium | reverse complement strand
ACCGACGGCGGTACCGCCGACAACGATTCCGGCGTTCTTCAAAAACTGCCTTCTGGAGATTTGCCCGGTTTCTGTTACATTTTCTTTTTCAGGCATTTAGTGATTAAACCTCCTAATAATATTCTTGTGCCTGTGTGTAATTTTGATACTGTTTTTTTCACCACCTCCTATATAAACTTAAACCAAACTCAACTATTTGATGTTTTTATTTTTCTCCCAGTACTCGACCATTTGCTGTATAAAACCGTCGTAGCACTGGCCTGGTGCGCGACAGCGGTCGATGCGCTCTTTGGTGGATGCCCTTAATCCTATAGTGCTGCGCTTCCGCCCGGCTTCTCTCAAGTTACAATTACTGGCTACTTCTAAACTCAATTGCGCTCACCTCACTTCCTTTGGACTAACCTCAAGTTGATAACTCATTTTTTGCCGGTCACCCATCACCCCCTCTTTGTTATTCTTACATCACTTGCAGAGAACATATTATTGTGTGGAATAATATCCGCAATTCACTTCTGCTATTTTGTAAAAATCTCCCTGGGGGATTTATTTTTGCCAATTTTTATTTTTTCTGCGCCAGGTTTTTTTCACCACGGCCAGATATACCCTACCGCATGCCCCGATTACACCCAGGGCTCCGCTCACGGGAGGGGGAGGTGATTATATTTAAGCCAGTGGCTCTATGTCCGAAAAGCCCGGGCACCCTGGTTTCCCCCGGTAAGAAGCAACTGGCCATGGTGACTGATAATTTGACAACCTTTTAAGCGAGGATATAACATTACAACACAACTGTACACAAATATATCACGAACTACATTACAAAAGTGTTACATCGCAATCGTTACAGATATTACATTATTGTAATATCTGTATTAAATAAACAGGATTTGAATAATTATTAAAACGGTTTTCTACAAAAATGGCCTGAGTGGTATATTTCAGTGATTAGCACTCATAAACATTCGGTGAAATAGAAAAGGCCGCCTCTCAGGAGGCGGCCTTTTCTAAACTTAGGGAAGGGATGTGTGTTATTACCTGCTTGGTTTTAGCCTGCGATAGCAGTCACTGCAATAAACCGGCTTGTCGCCACGCGGCTGAAACGGCACTTCGGTGGCTTTGCCGCATTCAGCACAATTCACAGAAAACATCTGTCTGGGTGCTCCAAAGCTGCCTTTTCCAGAACGATCCGCTTTCTTGGCCTGACGGCAGGAAGGACAGCGTTTGGGCTCATTTACGTAACCCTTTGACTGGAAAAATTCCTGATCCTCGGCGCTGAAGGTAAAGCTTGCACCACAATCGGCACACTGGAGTTTTTTATCCTGAAAACTCATTGAACAACCTCCTCTCTTATTATTAGTTAGAGTCTGGTCGCCCAACGCTTTGAAAGGCTTTGTTTTAGAAGCTGTTTAGAAGCTTGTTGTAACCTAAACTGAAACTTATTTTTAATATAGCACAGTGAAAATATTAATACAATCAAGGATATCAATCGTTAGAGCTTCAAAATAAATTAAGTTTCAAGCTTTGAACCACTGTAACTATTATGTAATATTCACCCTGATTGTTCAGTAGCATTTTTGTAACATCAAGGTGCTATATTATTTTGTAAATAATCCGCCAAAAGCATGGAACAGAAAGTTAGTTTGAACAAGCTTGGCAAGCAGGGTCGCCAGGCTATAATCTTGAAAAACCGGGTTAGACGCAATTTCGGCTGGAGGTAAAACATGAATAAACGGGTATTGCTGACCTTTCTTGCTATTAGTCTGCTAGTCCTGTCTGCTGCGGTTATCTCTTGTACGCAGGCAGACCCAGTTACCAAAACGGTTACAAACACCACAACTTCATTCTCAACCATAACTGTAACCAAAACTCAGGACACACTGCCGCCAGGCTCCGTCCCACCCGCAACACCACATAATATCACTGCTTTGGAATGGACTAATTGCTATGGATGCCACCCGATTCCTCTCGGACACACTGGGAGAATAGCCCAGGAAGAAGTGTGTTCAGAATGCCATTACGAAGCACCTCCGGAGCAGTGGAAAACATAAAGTATTACTTAGAATTAGCAGTAGAACAAAAACCAGCCCGCGCAATTTATGTTTGCGGGCTGGTTTTTTCTTTATTTATAATGGTTTTCCATAATTTCTCCACAATCTATGCGCCTTAACAAGAAACCTCAGCAGGGTAAGCTAAACAATGGAAGCTATAAAATATAAAATGGCCAGGGTTACCGAACTCGTGCAAATGTTTTTACTTTGTTTGACGTTATCATTGCAAAGATTGGTCCTGATTGGGATAATTAAACTATAAGCGTTTAAATCACTTCTCATTATTCCCGGGTTTCGCATAAAAACCAAAGGCTTGAATAATGCCTGGTTGCTTTGAAACTCTAATATTTGAAATCGAGGGTTGTAACTTGTTATGGATTGGTTCCTGAACTGGTGGCTTAAAAGCGCGAGGTATGGCTGGTCTAAATTCCGGCGGGCTTTGTGCGAAAATAATTCCAGGCAATGGCAGTTACCCCATGTTGAAACTCTTGATGAAATCCAGGCCTGCCTGCTGCAGATCACATGGACCAGAGACAGCTTCTGGCATCTTTATGATTCAATCAGCTACCCTCAAACTGTATGGAAAAAGAAAAAAGATGACTGTGACGGGTTTGCAGTGCTGGCAGCCGCCCTGCTTAACCAATGGAATCCAGATACTCAGCCCGTTCTCCTCACGGTAATCATCCGGCCAATACGCTCGTCCCATACTGTATGTGTTTTCAAAGCGCCAGATGGCCTGATGCGTTATTTTGATAATGCGCGCCTGATAACGGAGGATTACCACGGTTTTGGTCAGATAGCCCGTCAGATAAGCCTGCCACCCAAAAGAATGGTGTGCTGGGACGTGCGGCAATGGGAAGATTTTTCCCTGATAGAATTCCATCAGAGCTAATATTGACATGAACTTTTAACTATATTTGGAGAGCAGATATCTGCTCTCCAAATATTTTCTTAACTTGTAAAAAACCTGAAAATAAAACACGATTACGCTGCTATCAAGTTCGTTTCAGATGACAGCATACGGCTTATTTTTCAGGAATCAGCACAAGTACGAAGTCCTCACCATCCTCCCGAACGTCCACCTTGTACCCGCTGTTTTTTCCCAGGCGGGTAACATTTTGAACGCTTGTTTGTGTGTCAGTGATGACTTTTAATTCTTTACCAGGGTTCTCTTCCATGGCCTTTTTTGTCTTTACAACGGGCACAGGACAGGAGTAACCCCTTACGTCAACTTCAACTGCCATAATCTTCTCCTAATATTTTAAGCTTTGCGCATGGTAAAACCGATTATCAGGCAAAATGCCCAGCCAGCAAGCACAGCAGCTATACTCCAGGTATTTAAGCCTGCAGGGCTGGTTGCTACGGCAAAGTTATGAGCCACTGCAGCTCCAGCGATATAACCGAGTACAGTTACACCGGCATCCGTATCACCTTCTCCGGAAAGGATCAGGTTCCTGAGAGGACAGCCGCCAATTTGGGTAGCAGCTATTCCAACCAATCCCATCCCCAGGAAGTTCCAGAGATGCTCGGTGTGGGAAATAGGCTGGTTTTCAAAACCCCAGTGGTAGATGCCGCCGGCGCCAAAGTTGCCGGCTATATAGTTAGTTACCAGCGCAGCTGCCAGAAATGCCAGGATTCCACTTATCAGATAGAAGTCTTTCACCAGGAAAATATCCCGCCAGGCACCAACTGAGCAGTATCTGGTGCGCTGAGCGCCAAAACCAACAAAAAGGCCAATTGCCAATGAAACAATAAGCGGCATAAACTGGGAGCCAGGCCCCGATTCACTCTGGAAGATAAAGGCCGGGACAGCTATAGCCAGCACCAGAAGCCCCACCATCATAATCGGCATGATCGACCCGGCAGTATTGGTCATGGGTTTGGCTTTACCTAGATTAAAGCCTCGTTTAAGGAAAAATATCCCTACAATTACTCCAAAAACAAGGCCTGCCAAAGCAGTAAGCCCATTCAAATCACCGCCGGCCAACCTGAGCAGCATCCTTACCGGACACCCCAAAAATACCAGAGCCCCCACCATCACAAACATGCCCAGGAAAAAGCGGATGATCGGAGATGCCCCGCCTCTGGGACGCCACTCTTTAAAAGCCAGAGCTGTCACAAACGCACCAAGGGCAAAGCCCATTATTTCCGGCCTGAGGTACTGTACAACTGCTGCCCTGTGGAAGCCCAGTCCGCCGCTTATATCCCTCAAAAAACAGGCAACGCAAATGCCCATGTTGGCCGGGTTGCCCCAGTTGACCGCCAGAGCTCCAAGAGTTCCGAAGATCAAGCCAAATAAAATGATCCACTTCTTTGACATGAGACTGGATATTAGATTCATACTTCATTCTCCTTTAAGGCATGATGATAATAACGCCATCCCTGAAATGACAATTTTGAATTAAAATACAGCGGCGGTCACCTCCCTGAATTTTCAGTTTCAGCAATATTATCATAATTTTTTCTTTATTTCAATATAAATAGTTTTTATTTTTAATCATTTTTACTATCTTCGCCATTTTGCTTGCAAGATATCGAAGGCATTTTTCTCTACATTGGCAACCCGGCAAGAATTGCCTGCCAAATTGCCAATATGCTGAGACTGAGCGATGCTTTCGCATATATAAAAACGGCTTTCAGGAATACCGGCGTATTTAATATTGCTTAAGAAACACAAAAATCACCAAGGGGCACCCTTAACAAAGAAATCAGGCGTAAATAAAAGACTTAAGCTTCTATATCAAGAAACAGGATAATTCATTTTGAAAATATTAAGCCATAATAGCGCCTGCTCAAAGCAACTAATTTTCCCATAAAATGGTATTGTTATCCTGCAGGCTTGTTCCTATAATTAAGTGGGATGTTTAAGAAAAGAACATATAAAAACCCCAAGAGCCTGTTTAGTGATCTTTGCTTTCCAATTAAAAACCGGAAAAGGCTTAGAGAAATAAATAAAAATAGTCTTATCTCACCAGCTTTCAGGGAGAGGCTCATGCTGGCAGTTACCAATGTAAATGAGTGCCGATATTGCTCTTATTTTCATTCCCGCTAAGCGCTTAAAAGCGGTATATCCCAGGAAGAGGCCCAAGAGCTTTTATCCGGAGATATTACCAATTGCCCAAAGGAAGAAGCTGCGGCGCTATTATACGCCCAGCACTGGGCTGAGTCAGATGCACACCCGGATCCAGAAGCGGTCCGGGAAATACGCCAGATATATGGTGAAGAAGTAACAGCCGCTATTCATCTAATGCTTAAGATGATTCGCATGGGGAACCTGATGGGAAATACCTGGGATTACTTTTTATACCGCATATCGTTTGGCAGGTGGGGACGATAGAGCTATTATTACATCAGACGTAACTAATTATCAATAATGGTATCGCGCTTTTACAACCAAAACAATTAAGCAATAGACAATCAGGTATGATGGTTCGCGGCTGCCAAACTAACTGACAGTAAACAAAAAAAACACCCAAATAGAAAGGATGTTTTTAATGGTGGGCCACTCTGGACTCGAACCAGAGACCCCAGTCTTATCAGGACTGTGCTCTAACCAACTGAGCTAGTGGCCCATGTGTGAAGGTTGTTATCTAACCTGCTTGAGGCTGTCGCGTATATCTT
>JAQUQL010000074.1 GCA_028716145.1 Dehalococcoidales bacterium | reverse complement strand
CGCTTCCCGATGTGGATCGGGGCCGCTCTTATGTGGGCAGTCTGGCCCAGAGATGCCTTTAACGATAACCACGGCTGGCCGGAACGCGTACCGTGGTATGTAAAGGAATGGGGAGGAAAAGGTGGAGCCTTTGCCGGCAAAGACATGGTTGGAAGGGACGCGATCCCATATGCTGACCTTTGTGTAGCCGCCGCCAAGCTTTATGGAGCACCGGATGCTCTCAGCGGTTACCCCGGACTGGAAGATGCAGATGAAACCCTTGGTTATAAAGACAAGGAATACCCGGTCAAATGGCACAATGAGCACGAACTTTTCAAGAACAGTTGTGTTATGTGCGACTGCGTGCTCCCTCTGCTCTTTGATTCCACCAAGCCAGACCTGCTGGGCTACTACATGGCTGAAATTGATGCCTTTAACGCCTGCACCGGGTTGAATTGGACACTAGAAGACGCTCACCTTGCCGGAGAGCGAATACTAAACGTAATGAGGGCTATCAACATCCGGCAGGGCAGAACCCGCGCGCATGACGAAAGCGTGATCCGGTTCTTTACAGACATTCCCAGCAGCAGCCGCCTGCCAGCAGGAATGGGCGAAGAAGAACACTACCTCAACAGGGAAAAATTTATTGAACTGATGGAAAGGTACTACGCACTGCGCGGATGGGACGTTGCAAAAGCCTGGCCAACCAGGGCAAAACTTGAAGAACTCGATCTCAAGTTTATTGCTGACGGGCTGGGTGCTATAGGCAAGCTTCCCTAATAAACTGAAAAATTCCTGACAACCTGAAGCGCCAAGGCACCAGGGTGGCTGGGAGGAGGGTTTCCAGCCACCCTGGTTAACATATATCCCGCGCCCTCATTTAAGTGTTAGAATAATGAATAGAGATGAAAGAAGTACCGATAGAACTATCTGTTCCGTATAATGACGACCCAACAGTATTAAAGGAATACTTTGCAAATAAAACGCATGGCACAAACAGGATCCGCGAAGTATACCTTGCTGGCCCACAGGAATACTCCGGTTCCGGCCGCCTTACTGACGAACTAAGCCTTGAACA
The DNA here is from genome assembly GCA_028716145.1 of Dehalococcoidales bacterium. GTDB lineage: Bacteria > Chloroflexota > Dehalococcoidia > Dehalococcoidales > CSSed11-197 > CSSed11-197. The sequence continues at coordinate 4,728 of JAQUQL010000074.1, read as the reverse complement.
GTTTTCAGAGATAGTTGCCAGTATCCACGCCGAAGGTTTAAGGGTTAACCTTGTTTTTAATTCAACCTGTGAGGGAAGCAGCTGGTACAAACAGGAAATCATAAAAAACAAGCTCGATTACCTGCAGGAAGTTCACGAAAACCTCGGAGTTGAAGCGGTAACCATTGCCAACCCTTTCTATATAAAAGCAACCAGGGATCGACTGCCAAATATCGAAATCTGCGCATCTGTCCTGGGAGATATCGACAATGTTCAGCGTGCAATGGTTTTTACTAAGGCCGGCGCTAATGTTCTTACCACCGATGTCAACATCAACCGTAGTTTGGATTTACTCAGGGAAATCAAAAAAACCACCGGGGCTGAGATCAAACTGATGGTAAATGAAGGATGTTTATATAAATGCCCTTTCAGGAAATTCCACTTCAATTATATATCCCATAAATCCATGGAAAGAAATGAGGAAGTCGAACAGTGTTTCTTTTTTAATTGCCTTCCGGTGATTATGGGAGATAACACCCAGCTGTTAAAATCCGGCTGGATAAGGCCGGAGGATATGCGCAAGTACTCCGAGATTTCTACATTTTTTAAGATAGTCGGCAGGTCGTGCGCCAGCGCCATGCTGATACGCGCCGCTACGGCATATCTTAAAGAGAGCTGGGAGGGGGATTTACTTGATCTTATCTCCGGGCCGTTGAATCTTTTCTCGGTGGGGTATGGTGCATACCTCGATAATAAAGAGCTGGGCAAAAAGAAGTTTTTTGAAGTGGTAACAAAATGCCATACGCACTGCTCCGATTGCACCTATTGCCAGGATATTATCGAGCAAAACCTTACATTTAAGGTTTTAACCAGGGAAAAGGTCAATGACCTTGGTATGGCTGGGTTGCAAGAGGTTACCAGAATGGTTGCCGAGATAGAGAAATCAAGCCCTTCGTTAAAAACAAAATAATGCTTCAAAGAATGGCAAGCTCTAAGTACAGCACGTATTTTCTAAACCTCGTTGGTGCTTGCCAGGGCTAACAGAGCAAACAGAGGTGTTAGAGACTGATGATGAATAAAAGCCTTTGGTTATTGATGCTATCGGTAGCATGTTTGTTCTTATTGTCCGGGTGCCAGGGGCAAAATAATCAGACTACCCAGCCTCCGGAATGCCAGGTAGTATCAGCGTTCCCGCCAGATGGCGCAACCGGTATACCGATACATTCCACCATAAAAATCAGATTCTCTGAACCTATGGAGGTTGTTTCCCTGCAAAATGCAATCAGCCTAACCCCTGCTGTTAATTTCCAGTTATTCTGGGAAGATGATGACCGATTACTTTCAATAACCCCCGAAAACGGCTTAGATTACAACGCATCGTATACATTAACGATTGATGATTCTGCCAGTTCTTTGGCCGACAGGCGATTAGCTCAAGTCTATATTCTGGGCTTTACAACAGAACTCGAGCCTCCTGATGTTTTGCAAGCCATCTGTCCTGAGAATACAGAAACTGAGCCTTTAACACAACCGGTTAAGATCAGGTTTTCTCAAGCTATGGATACGGCCAGTATTGAACAATCAATGTCGATTACGCCGGATATCGGCTACTTAACTACCTGGGAAGAAAACGATACGGTCCTGGTGGTTGTACCCGCACCAGCATGGGAACTCCAGAAGGAATATGCTTTAACTCTAAACACTCAAACCAGGTCCCAAGCCGGCGCCTTTTTAGAAAATGATTATTCATGCAGTTTCTTACTGGATAGAATCCCGCCTTCGGTAGTAAAAACAGACTTACCTGTAGATAATTACGGTAAATCAATCGGCAAAGATGTTTATATCCACTTTTCCGCCCCGATGGACCCCGATTCAACAATTTCTGGTTTAACTCTTTCCCCCAGAATTAACTATGAAACAAGCTGGAGCGAAGATCGCCGCGCTCTTGTGATCCACCCTCTTGAGAATTGGGCAGTCCAAACCGAATACGTGCTGAAAATTGAAACCTCTGCCAAATCTGATGAGGGTATGGCTTTGGAAGAGGTTTATTCCACCACTTTCACAATGAAAGAAGCGCCTGAATCTCCAATAATTATCGAGACCTCACCTGAAAACCATGAGGAAAACGTCATACCGGAAGAAATAATAACCATCCGTTTTTCCAAGCCTATGGACACAGCTTCTGTCGAGCAAGCACTGGTTATCATACCAGATACCGAAGTGTCAGCCGGCCTTGAAATCATTTGGGAAGAAAACGATACTCTAATGTCTATATTGTTTTACCAAAAGATGCGGCCGGGAGAAGACTACATCATTATTATTGAACCATCTGCCATATCAAAAGATGGAATGTATATGGAAAAGACCTTCAGGCTCCGTTTTGCTATAGAGCCATGTTAATACTATGAAGCCAAATCTTATTAACCCGAGGAAGCTAACAGAAAAATGAGATATTTAAAAATCATAGTCGCAATGCTTGCTCTGTTTCCCGTTCTTCTGGCGTCTTCTGCTTGTTCTCATGTGCCAGAAAAGGCGCAGTTAATCATGAACATCCAGGTTACCGGTGCAGACAATTTTAAACCAATGCTCGATGAATTAAACAGCAGGAACGTCATCAGCACCGTTTGGCTAAACGCTGAAGAGATGCTGGAAAACACACAATATCTTGCCGAAGTAGCGGAGCAGGGGCACGAGATCGCCGGCAAGTTTGATGGGCAGATTACCGAAGAAACATCTTATGCCGAGCAAAAAGAAGTGCTCCTGGCCATACTGGAAGCAGCCCCTGGGTTTACAGCCAATCAAATAGCTGGGTTTAGAGCTACCAGGTTTACCGCCAATGAATATACTTATCAGCTTCTGGATGAATTAAAGCTGACATATCTTGAAAGAAGTGCCCGTGATGAGCTGTTTTCTGTGTTTACCTTTAAGCCTTATATGTTTGAAGGGCATGATTTTGCCATACTTCCTATGCCTATACGCTGCGCTTTTGGAGAAAGCGGTTCGCTTTGCGACACTTCTGCCAGAGGTAAGCTAACCGCAGACCAGTTTACCCAGTATATTTATGCTACAATCGACAATAATATCAAACTCAACGAGCCATTGATCCTTGAGTGGCATCCTGCGGTCACATACCCGGGAGACCCTGAAGGGTGGTGGCAAGCATTTATCGACATTCTGGACTATCTAGAAACCCTGGATGCAGACGTGGAATATGTAACTGCTATAGAGCTTGTTGATAGATACGCAGGTGAATAATAGTTTCGGGTAAAAACATGATGAAAAGGAATACAAATAATGCCAGGTCTTGAATTTTCAGTTCCATATAATAACGATCCAAAAACTTTGGATAAGCTTTTTGAGTTAAAGAACCTTAACGGCAATTCTATCAGCGAGGTCTACCTCTCCGGCCCCCAGTCTAAATCCGCAGCCGGAAGAATAGTAGAAGAGATTGATGAGGCACGCTTTGTTGAGATAACCGGGCTTATCCATAAAAACGGGATCAGGGTAAACCTGATAATGAACGCAACCTGCGAGGGAACCGGCTGGTATGCAAGTGATGCAGTAAAGGAAATGGTTTCCTTTATAAACCAGATGCACGAAAACGGCAGCATTGATGCGGTGACTATGGCCAACCCGATATTTATCAAAACACTGAGGAAAACCAATCCGGATATCGAGATTTGTGCCTCAGTTCTTGGAGATATTGACTGCATGCAGCGGGCTTTGATATTTGCCGCGTCAGGCGCTAGTACCATAACACCGGATACAACCATCAACCGAAATCTTGAGCTTCTAAAAGAAATAAAGCAAAAAACCGGGGTTAAAATCAAGCTGATGGTAAACGAAGGCTGTTTATATAAATGCCCTTACAGGAAATTTCACTTAAACTATATTTCCCATAAATCCACTGAAATTGGTGAAGTGTCAGGCGATGCTTTTTATGCAGGCTGTTCAGACATTACCCGGGAAGACCATTCCCAGATACTTAAATCCGGGTGGATACGCCCTGAGGATTTAAGTAAATACACGGATGTAACCAGTTTTTTTAAGATTGTTGGAAGGGAACAGCCCCTTGCTCATGTGATCCGTTCGGTAAAAGCATATATAAAAGAGCGATGGAATGGAGACCTGCTGGATATAATGTGCTCCAACCTGAGCAAATATGCACTTGATTATGGCGCGGGTTTGGATAATCAAGCTTTGGGGGAAATGGGGTTTTTTGTAAAAACCATTACCTGCAACTACGAATGCAACAGCTGTGATTACTGTAATAAACTTGCCGAGAAACTTATCCGGCTGGAATGCCTTACCAGGGGAAAACTGGAGGACCTGGGGCATGCAGAACTGGCAGACAGGCTGGAAGCAAGTGGAGTCATTCCAAAGCTAGATTCATAGCAAATGAATAGGCATTTATGGGTTCAAGGAATCTAATTAAAAAACCGCTTTAACCGGGTTTTGTTTACATCCTCAGTGCCAGCCAAATCTTGATTTCTCAAATAATAATTTTATACTACTTTAATACTGCCGATTATTTTTTCTACAAGAAACAAACTAAAAGCTACAAAATGTAATTGGATTATTAATATTTAGTAACTTTTATCAATACTATCATACCAACCGTTACTTACTGAACAAAACTAAAATACAGCCTCTTTTTACTGCTATTTTTTAGTAGATTAGCGCATGTATTTTATGATTTATCATTATAGTATAACCACAAGCATAATATCTTCGAGCCTTAGCCCCTAA
>JAQUQL010000073.1 GCA_028716145.1 Dehalococcoidales bacterium | reverse complement strand
ATTCCACCAACCTCAGCCGGGAACTAACACGCTTGGAAAAAACCGGAATTCTTGTTTCAACAAAAGAGGGCAGGCAAAAATATTACCAGCCAAACCGTAAAAGCCCTGTTTATGACGAGATCCACAGGCTGATCATCAAAACAGCAGGCGTTAGAGACGTATTGGCATCAGCATTGGCGCCTTCAATGGAAAAGGTTGAGGCTGCTTTTATATTCGGCTCCTTTGCCAGTGGCAACGAAAAAAGCACCAGCGACATCGACCTTATGATAATCGGTGACATCCAATTTGGAGAAGCAGTTTCTCTTCTTTCAGATGCAGAGGGAAAACTCAGGCGGGAAATTAACCCGATTGTCTATACGCCCGTCGAATTCCAGAAAAAAAACAGCGAAGGGCATCATTTCATAAAAACACTTTTCGACAGAGACAAAATTTTTATAGCAGGTGATGATATTGAGCTTGAAAGACTTGCTGGAAGAAGACAGATTAAAACAGCATAAAACCAGCCGGGAAGAAATAGACAATTTAATAGCCGTATATGAACGTGATTTGGCAGATTCCCAAATTGAACATATGAGCATTGATAGAAGATTTGCCACGGCATATAGTGCCGCGCTTATGATGGCACGAGCCGCACTGGCTGCAAGTGGCTACCGTGCTTCTGGTGAAGGTGCTCATTACACAACCATCCATTCCCTTGCTTATACCATTGGGCTCGATGCCAATACAATAAATAAATTCAACAAATTTCGCAAGAAACGCAATATCAGTGATTATGAAATGGCTGGTATGGTTTCTTATCAGGAATTAGATGAGGCAATAGCTCTCGCTCAAAATCTCCACAAGATTGTTGTAGCCTGGTTTAATTCCAATCATCCTGAGCTGATCAAATAAACAGCCTAACGTAACAACGGGCACTATTACGTGTAAAATCCTTCTTCGGGCATTCGCCCGACTCTATGATGACGCAACAGAGGATTATCACCCTCGGGCGAAGCGAAGGGTCTTATAAGAAACGGGCACGTTCATACGAGGACCCTGCACAGAACGACAACAGTAAAAGAAAATATTCTTCTTAAGCGGCACACGACATGCGGATTACGCAATATATAAATCCAGGCTGCCAAAGCTACACAATAAGCATCGCATCGCCAAAACTGTAGAAGCGATAAGCTTCTTTGATAGCTTCCTGATAGCATTCAAATATAAACTCTTTTCCGGCAAACGCACTTACCAGCATCAAAAGGCTTGAGCGGGGAAGATGAAAGTTTGTAATCAGCCCGTCTACAACCCGGTACTGGTAACCGGGCAATATGTAAAGGCTTACCCAGCCATTGTATTCTCCCTCCCCGGCTGCCTGCTCCAGCAATCTGGCTGTGCTGGTACCCACTGCAATAACCCTGCGTCCTTCCTTTTTGGCTGTGTTTATCCTGCCGGCTGTAACTGGATCTATCTGCCCATATTCGGTATGGATAGCATGCTCCCGGGGGTCATCGGCATTGATGGGGCGGAAGGTATCCAGGCCGATGTGAAGTGTTACAAAATGTGTTTCTATCCCTTTTTCTTTTATTAAGTCGAGAAGCCCAGGCGTAAAATGAAGACCGGAAGTAGGCGCAGCGGCACTGCCCAGAGCTCTGGAATAAACCGTCTGGTAGCGCTCTCCGTTTTCCAGGGGCCGATGAATATAAGGAGGAAGGGGCATTTCCCCGGCCTTGAATAGATCTTCCTCTGAGGAAAAGCTCATCACTCTTATGCCTTCCTCTTTTTCCTGTATTACTTTTGCGCTTACCCCAACCTGTGGTATATCCACCTCTTCGCCGGTTTTGAGTTTTCTAGCCGGCTTTGCCATCACCTCCCAGGTATTTACACCCAGTTTCTTAAGCAATAAAATCTCAATATTCCCTCCAGTAAGGGCTCTTTTGCCATGGATGCGCGCCGGCAACACCCGACTATTATTAAAAACAAGCACGTCTCCGCTGCCAAGCATATCCGGCAGCTGGTTGAAAATAGTGTGCTTAATGGTTTTTTCTGCCCGGTTAATCACCATAAGACGAGATGAATCGCGTGGTTCAAGCGGCTCCTGGGCAATCAACTCATGGGGCAGGTGGTAATCAAAATCACTGGTTTTCATTTTTTTCTTTTGGCTGGGGAGGGCGCAAACCAAGCCGCTTGGAAGTGTGGTCTCGCCCCAGGTAAAAGTTGAGCTGGGAAGGAGTCTGCCACAGATCCCAATCGCGCGGCGGAACAATATATGAACCGATGGTATCTTCCTCGTTATAGTGCTTGAAGCGCTCATAGGCTCTGACCCAGATACATTGACGTTTTCCAGGATAAACTTCACACCAGCCTTCATGGCTTCCGCCACAGGGACCGAGCCGTCTTTCCTTTGGACATTGTGACACCGGACACAGATAAGCGGTGTCAAAAAGCGCACAATCACCACAATCAAGGCAGCTAAACAGTCCAGTTTTGGCTAAATGAGTAAGCTTGCCAAAAACTTCACGATAGAATTCAGACTCATCCACCCTGGCAGCCACTTTTTGATACAGAGGGAAGAAAGGATGACGCGGATCAAAAAAAGCTTCGTGAATCAAGCGGGCGATTCGGTAAAGAATAGGAGCTTTGCCCTTGCCCAGTAAACCGGTTTCCTCCATGGTATTGAGTCCGGTAAGTTCATCTTTTTCAAATAAATAATAGCCGTCCTGCTGGGGGTAATTAAATTCAGCCACAAATTCCTTCCAGTTGCAGGCTAGCTCCTCTCCCAGTTTAACTATATCTGCCACATCCTGGTGGCTAAGGTTAAAACCGCCGATATGGGCACCGGCATATCCCATGCCTTTAGCCATAGCATACATCTTTGCCGCCCTTAGTAAACGTGCCCGCCTGCCTTTATCTGGCTCCTGTTTTTCCTGTTCTATCTGCTCGAGAAGTTCATTTGTTACAACGGCACCTGGTATTCGCCCGGCATTCATCGCCCTGGCTGCCGGGTAGCTTAAAGAGTAAATATTGGCAAGAGCTGGAACCGGATATTCCATGTATTTTAACCAGTTGACCAGTTCATGCATTTTGCGAGCATCAAAACCTATCTGACTGATAACAAAACCAGCGCCACATTTTATTTTTTTCCCCAGCTTGTAATACTGGCAAACTGTCTCTGCTTCCAGTTGTTTAAAAGGAGAAACTCCGACTCCTCCAAAAAAATCAAAGGGCTCCATCTTTCGGCATTTGCCAAAACACTCGTATTCCCTTCCGTCATTTAAACATTGAATAAGTTCCATCACGTGGGCTGGATCAAGGTCATATGCCGGCAGTGCCCTGCCTTTAAAAGATGAACGCTCCGGGTAATCCCCGCTGATAACCAGAACATTGCGCAGCTGATTAAGCTGAAGATTATAAAAAAGGCTTTCTATCTGAGCGCGGTTCTTGTCCCGGAGTGCGATATGCACAAGGGGTTCAATACCCAGCTTTTGCACTTCTACGGCAACTACCTCAGAGGCAAGGGCAGGAGAACCACCGGGAGAATCGGTGATGCTGATGGCTTTGACTATACCGCCTGCGGCGGCTTCTTGGGCATTGACAAGAATGGTCTCAAGCTGCGAGCGGGTGTTTATCCGCCCGGGAATCTGCTCCCAGGTAATGGTAAAACTATTCGGGTCGTTCAGAGATTTTCTAAAACTGTTAACCGCTTTGTTTTCCATCCTGCCTACCCCACTCGATTAGTTTGTTAGCTTATCATATAACTTTTCAGGCAATCAAACATAAATTTTAAGGCATTTAGGTACTATACGTCCGTTTTTGAGGAGCGCTTGCTTAAGTGGTAAACTGATAAGCATGAAAATCCTTGCAACAAACGATGACGGCATATTTGCCGATACTCTGTGGGTTCTCTCTCAAGCCTTAAAGAGACATCACGCAGTTACCGTGGCTGCGCCAGATCGGGAACAAAGCGCCACCGGCACCATGGTAACACTCCGAGTTCCCTTAAGGGTAAGGCAGCACAGCTGTTTTACCCCCGGCATAGAGGCTTTTTCTATTGAAGGTTCTCCCTCTGATTCTGTTATTCTAGCCATCGGCAAACTGGCGCCGGATGCAGATATGGTGGTTTCTGGCATTAACCTTGGTCTTAACCTGGGAGATGATGTTCTTATATCCGGCACAGTTGGTGCTGCCATGCAGGGATATCTCAGGGGTCTGCCAGCTGTTGCAATCTCAGTACCGCCGGAATCAGGTAAACCCACCTGGCAAAATGCTGCGCATCTTGCCGCAATTGTAGCCGATGCGGTGAGTGAAGAACTGCTTGGAACAAACGGCTTTTTTAATATCAATATACCCAACATTCCTGCCCAGGAAATTAAGGGGGTAAAGATTACCCGCCTTGCTCATAAAACCCACATAGACACCGTTGAAGAAGGTTATGACGGAAGGCGTGAGTATTACTGGCTCGTTCGCCAGCAACTCAGCCAGGATGTAGCGCCCGAGAGTGATATCTGGGCTGTTGAAAATGGCTATATTTCCATAACCCCACTCCATGCCGAGCTCTTCCATCGCTCCAATGGTCAATTAAACGAAGCTGTTTGTGCGAGTATCTATCACCAGTTTCAGCAGCATTAACCTGCGTTCCAGTTTGACACCAACCTTTCTAAAACCTACAATTAAAATCCCCAATGCCAGCGACCCGGAATGGGCGTTGAGCCGAAGGGGCCTTTGTAAGCTGACATATTCTTACTAACCGCTTGGATCCGGTTGTGACCGAGACGGGGAATTGGGTACAAGCCCTTCTCTTTTGGCCATGCCGGAGAAGGTTTTTTTATGTCAATAGAGAATGATAAGCTGAATATCGGTTTTATCGGCGCAGGAAAAGTTGGCCGCGCGCTTGGCGGCGCACTGCACAACAAGGGCTATCAGGTTAGCGCAGTCTGCAGTCGAACTAAGCAGAGCGCTTCGTTCATGGCCGCTCTTATACCCGGTTGCCATGTATTTGAAAACTCAAGTCAGGTTGCCAGTACCTGCGATCTTGTTTTTGTTACCACGCCGGATGGAGTTATTCTGGATGTGGCTGAAACCACGTCATGGACCTCCGGACAGATGGTAGTTCACACCAGTGGAGCAGATTCACGCGAAATACTGGAGGCAGCCGCCAGTGCAGGTGCCTTAACCGGAGTGTTTCACCCACTGGCCACCATCTCATCAACCGGAAACGTGGCTAACCCATTTGATGGGATTACCGTTACCATAGAAGCAGAGTTCCCTCTGCTCCAAACTCTTGAAAATCTGTCTCACGCTCTTGGAGCTCAAACTCTGAGACTGCGCCAGGAAGACCGAGCGTTGTATCACGCTTCGGCGGTTTTTGTATCCAATTACGTATGCGCACTTGCTGATATTGCTTGCGGCCTCTGGGAAGAGATGGGTTTTGACAGGAAACAGGCTGAAAAAGCATTGTTACCTCTTCTCCAGGGTGCAGTTCACAACATCAAAACTGCAGGTCTGCCGGATTGCCTTACCGGGCCAATCAGCCGCGGGGATACAGGTACACTGGTAAAACACATCGATGCGCTTGAAAAGCTGTGTGACCCCCTTTCTTCCACCTACCGTACCCTGGGAATGCATACGGTTGATATAGCCATGAAGAAGGGCTCCATCACTACAGAACAAGCCCACGATATCACCTCCATCCTTATAAAACAGGAGAACCAAAAATGATCAGAAATTTTTTAAAAAGCAAGATCCACCGGGCGCGTATCACCGGTGTTAACCTGGATTATGAGGGAAGCATCACCATAGACAGTGCCCTTATGCGTGGCGCTGATATAGCCGAATATGAGCAGGTGGAGGTTTTAAACATAAA
>JAQUQL010000072.1 GCA_028716145.1 Dehalococcoidales bacterium | reverse complement strand
CACATGCCGCCAGCGCTTCTTCTGCTGAAACCGGGGGTTTATCTGCCGCTAAATCAGCCTCTTGTGCCTCTGCGTTCTGAACCTCATCATTGCCGATATCCAGGTTTTCTTTATCATGCTTCAAAACAATTCCTCCTTGGAAAAAGTTAGTTCTAATTCTGTTTGCTGGTATGGTCCGTTGGATGCTGGCTGTTTTGCCCGGTCAAATCCCTGCCATAAAGTTCAGCAACCAGTTTTCCCATCACCAGAGAAAGGTATCCGACTAAAGCGATAGCCTTGGGATAGTGCATCCGCTTTGGGCCTACCACTCCAATTGTTCCGGCAAATTCGTCCTCAAGGCCATATCTGCTCATTACCAGGCTGAAGTTATGAGCATCCTCTGCCTTGTTTTCCTCTCCTATTACGACATCCACCCGATGACCGGAAACGCCACCCGAACTCATGAGTTCTGTGAGTCGCTTTTGCTCTACCAGATTCAAAACGCTTCCCAGGTTTTCGCCGCGGCAAAATTCCGGCTGGCTGAGCAGATAGGGAAGGCCATCGATGAACGATTCCTTCTGATCCTGCCGGTTCTCAGCTTGCATCAGCCTAATAACTATCTCGGTAACCGTCTTTTCAACCGGGGTAAGCTCTTCTCTGGAGACAGAAATTTCCCCGATTTTTTTACCTTTGTAGGTACCGCTCAATTTACTGGCAACTGCAGAAAGCTCTTCCTGAGATGTCACATTATCTAAATTTAACAACTGCTGTTTTACCCGAGCGCCTTCAAGTACCAGCACCAAAAGTGCAAGGTTGGGCTGGAGAGAGATCAGCTCCATATGCTTAAACCGGGTGGCGGGAGCAGCTGGACGGGTTACCATTACAATGCTTCTTACCTGCTGCGCCAGTATAGTGCCAGCCAGTTCCATCCATTCTTCTATTTCGTCCTCAACCTGATGAAACAGGTGATTTATAAGCAGTTGTTCAACAACTGGAAGCCCGACATGTGCCAGAGAGCCAACATAATAGCGATAACCTTTATCCAAAGGAACAGAGCCGGCAGCATGATGCGGGCGGCTGATATAACCTTCTTCCTCCAGCGCTGCCATTTCGTTACGAATAGTGGCAGAACATACACCCAGATCGATACCAGTCATCACCGCGGACGAAGAGACCGGCGCAGCCGTTTCTATATACTGGCTTACTATCGAATTAAGCACTCTAGCGGTTCTTGGACGTAACATTTTAATTGCCATCAAACAAATTAGCAATCTCTTGCTTAGATTGCTAATTCAATTTAGCATTCTGCTGGATTATTGTCAAGGTTATTTTAAAGATTTTATCTTGACTGAGCCGGCCTTAAGGGATAGACTTGGCACAGCAATAATAAGATGAAAATCATCGGCTTAACTGGCGGTTTAGGAAGCGGAAAAAGCACGGTTGCGGCCGTGCTTGCCGAGCTTGGCGCCCATGTTATTGATGCAGACCGGGTAGCTCACCAGGTGCTTGCCGAAAACCAGGGGGTTAAAACCAGACTGGTTAAACGTTTTGGCTCCCGCATTTTAGATCTGGATGATTCCATAAACCGCAGTGCACTTGCCAGGATAGTATTTAGCTCTGTCTATGAAACCAGATTTTTAAACCGTCTCCTGCACCCTCTGGTAAGAAGACAGATTGAAAAATCAATACAACTGCTGTCAAAAGAAGGCACCGGAGTACTTGTGATAGAGGCAGCACTTCTTATTGAAGCCGGCTGGCAAGACCTGGTCCAGGATATCTGGGTTACCCAAGCACCTCTCAAAATCAGGTTAGAGAGGCTGGAAGCGCGAGGTTTCTCTCAAGAGACAGCTCTTGAACGCATAAGGCAGCAGGCCGACGATAACAAGCGCCGAGAATTCGCACATGTCATAATCGATACCGATACTGATTTGGATTCTCTCAAAAGAAACGTAACCTTAATATATGAAGAATACCTGGCTCAATAGTATTGACACCGGGTATCTGGTGTGGTTACAATGCCATTTAAAATTTCCTGTGACCATCTTTGCCGGTTATGAAACAGTATTTTAGATTGGTTGGTATATTAACAAACACACGAAGTTTGGTAGTTAATTTTTCAAAAGGGGGTGCGTGCATAACCGATAATCTAAACAGTTGACACAGATGTGGTACCTCTTTATAAAATTTTCAACATTTCGAAAAGGAGGAATAACTTGGCAGACACAACTCGAGAAAGATGGTCCAGCAGGACTGCGTTTCTGTTTGCCGCCATTGGCTCAGCCGTAGGGCTGGGTAACGTGTGGCGGTTCCCCTATATGGCCTATGATAACGGCGGCGGGGCTTTCCTGGTTGCCTGGATGATAGGCCTTCTTGTTTTGGGCATCCCGTGGCTCATGATGGAATTTGGTTTGGGCAAGATGTTTCAGAAAGGAGCACCGGGAGCTTTTGCCGGCATAGGCAGAAAATGGGAATGGCTGGGATGGTGGCCAGTATGGGTAGCCTTCCTGATCGTTGCCTACTATGCCGTTGTAATAGCCTGGGCGCTGCGCTACGCTATCAGTTCCTTTACCATGCAATGGGGAACCGGTGAAGCAGCTGCACAGTCTACCGGAGATTTCTTTTATGGAACCATCCTCAACCTTTCCAGCGGACCAACCGATTTCGGCGGAATGGAATGGTTGACTCTGGGAATGCTTGGTCTTATATGGATAGTACTGTTTATAATCATGTTTAAAGGTGCCAATGTTATTGGCAAAGTTGCAATCTACACTGTTGTAATTCCGTGGATTCTACTCATGGTGCTCCTGATACGCGGCCTTACACTGCCCGGAGCCATGGAAGGGCTCAATTATTACCTTAACCCGGACTGGAGCGCACTGCTTACCGGGGATATTTGGTTTGCAGCTTTTAGCCAGATAGCATTTACCCTTTCGGTAGGTATGGCTGGCATGTATGCCTACGGCAGTTTTTTGGCTAAAAAGGCAGATGTTAACAACAATGCCATGATAACCGGTTTTGCCAACAACGCCACCAGCTTCCTGGCTGGTTTTGCGGTTTTCTCCACTTTGGGCTTTTTGGCATCATCTCTTTCGGTTGCCGTACCGGACGTGGCCGATTCCGGCCTTGGACTCGCCTTCATTACCTTCCCTTCAGCTATTTCCATGATGCCGGCAGCCAACGGCTTTATCGGTGCCCTGTTCTTCCTGACCCTGTTCTTTTTGGGCATAGATTCCGCCTTCTTCCTGGCCCACGGCGGCGTAATCGCCCCCCTGAGGGACAAGTTTGGCGGCAAGCTGTGGAAATGGACCGCTGGAGTCAGCATAGTCGGCTTTCTGGCTGGCGCGATATTCTGTACCCAGGCAGGTCTCTACTGGCTTGATATGGTAGACAGAGCTGTCTCATTCTACGGCTTACTGCTCACCGGCGCTCTTTCCTGTATTGTAGTAGGCTGGTTCTGGAAACCACAGATCCTGCGGGAAAACCTGAATGCTACCTCAGATGTTAAAATCGGTGCCTGGTGGGACTGGCTTATCAAGCTCGTTGTACCAATCGCCCTGTTCTTTGTTATGATCTACGGCGGCTTCATGAACGATATCCCCAACGCCTATGAAGGCTACCAGGTCGGCCCGTTCAATGGTTCCCACATTTTGTGGTTGATCCTCGGAGTCGGGCTTATCATAAGCTTTGCGCTCCAGATGGTTAGAACCAGAGGAGAGGAGGCATAACTATGGAATTAGGTTCTATACTTGTTACAGTAGTTTTTGCGCTTATCTTTATTGGCGGTCTTGCTTTTTGCTTTATGCATGCCGGTAAAGTTGGAGAATGGGAAGACTAGTCTAGCTCTTTTCATCAGAAACGCGTTAAGGCCGCTGCTCAAAGCAGCGGCCTTAACTTTTAACAGTAAACTTTCTAAAGCCTTGCCAGCTCGGCTTTTAGCTTCTCCAGTTTTTCACTCCGTGTTTGCAGGTTCACCCGCTCCTTATCCACAACTGCTGCCGGCGCCCTGGTGGTAAACTTTTCATCTGTCAGGCGAGCGGCAAGACGCTCAACATCTGCCTCGAGTGCAATAATTTCCTTTGAGAGCCGGGCTTTTTCTTTTTCCACGTCCACCAGGCTTTTTAAGGGAATAGCGATATCCGCCCTCTCTCCAACACTGACGATATCATCAGGACTGGTGTTTGCCTCTCTATCTTCTAAAAATACAGGGTTTGCCCGTGCCAAAAACCGTATAACCGGCAAGTAAGCTTCCAGAGATTTGTTCCTGCCGGCTCCAAATACCTTTACATCCACTATGTGAGAAAGCTCCACGTTGTGCTCTGAACGCAGATTGCGAATCAAGCGGATGGTTTCTATAAGCGCCCCCACCAGATTTTCTGCCTCTTCATCAATAGCATTGGTATCTTGCCGGGGGTAATTACTCACCATTATCGAAGGGTAATCTCTGGCAAGCCCCGGCACTTCTTCCCTGAGTTGCTGCCACAATTCTTCGGTGATAAACGGCATAAACGGATGCAGCAGCCGAAGAGATGTTTCCAGAACCTGCAAGAGAACCGGAATCGGCGAAGGGCTGGACGCTTCTTTTAACCTTATTTTGGTTATTTCCAGGTACCAGTCACAGTATTCGCCCCACAGGAAATCATGGATCTCGCGCAGGGCTTCCCCGAACTGGTATTCTTCCATCAGTCGGTTAACGCTGCCTGTAACCCGGTTTAGACGGCTGAGGATCCACCTGTCTTCTGCAGGCATGGGCTCCGATTTTATTGAAGCGGTGTTCTTAGCCTCATCCAGGCTGCGAATCACAAAACGGGTGGCATTCCACAGCTTGTTAGCAAAATTCCTCCCGGCTTCGAGCTTGTTAGCGGAGAGCTTGGTATCATTCCCCGGTGCGGTGCCGGTAGAAACAGCAAAACGCAGCGCGCAGGCACCGTATTCTTCCACAACTTTCAGGGGATCAATGGAGTTGCCCCTGGTTTTGCTCATCTTCTCGCCCTTCTCATCCCGGATCAAACCATGGAGATAAACCAGCTTGAAAGGTATCTGGCCGGTATTTTTCAAACCCATCATTATCATGCGTGCCACCCAGAAGAAGAGGATGTCATAGGCTGTTTCCATCACAGATGTTGGATAAAAATATTTAAGGTCATGGCTGTCATCCGGCCAGCCTAGTGTTGAATGAGGCCAAAGGGCGGAAGAGAACCAGGTATCAAGCACATCTTCATCCTGTTTGAGGGATGACGAACCGCATTTGGTGCAGGTAGTTGCATCTTCGATGCTGACGATCACCTCGCCGCAATCCTGGCAGTACCATACCGGTATCCTGTGTCCCCACCAAAGCTGGCGGCTGATGCACCAGTCCCGGATATTTTCCATCCAGTTAAGATAAACCTTGTTAAAACGCTCCGGAATAATAGTTATACTGCCATTATTTACAGCCTCGATCGCTGGCCGGGCAAGAGGCTCCATAGTAACAAACCATTGCCTTGAAACAATGGGTTCAACAACAGATGAACACCTCTGGCAATGGCCTACAGAGTGACTGTAAGATTCAACCTTTTCCAGTAATCCAGCTTCTCCGAGATCTGCCACCACCTGTTTACGGGCTTTTTCAATATCCAATCCGGCATATTTACCGGCTTTTTCGTTTAAAGTTGCGTCGCGGTTTAATATATTTATGATTTCCAGGTTGTGACGCTGACCGATTTCAAAATCAACCGGGTCATGCGCAGGTGTTACCTTAACCGCCCCGGTACCAAAACCAGTAGCTACCGCCTCATCAGCTACTACGGGTATAACCCTGCCAACAAGTGGCAGCACAAGCTTTTTGCCTGCAAACTGGTTAAATCTTTCATCTTCTGGATTTACCGCCACTGCCGAATCCCCCAGCATGGTTTCCGGGCG
>JAQUQL010000071.1 GCA_028716145.1 Dehalococcoidales bacterium | reverse complement strand
ATGGTTTTTACGATAGAACCCGGTATTTACCTGCCCGGATGGGGAGGAATCCGCATAGAAGATGATGCCCTGCTTGAAAATAACCGGGTAACTCTGCTCTCCAAAGCAGCCAAATAATCAAATCAATTTCGTGCATCAATGAAGGAGTAAAGTATGATAGGTGGTTCCGAACTTAGAAAAGGCGTAGTGATTGAGCTCAACGATAAGCTCTACCAGGTTATTGAGTACCAGCATGTAAAGATGAAGCGCACCGCCCTGGCCAAAGTAAAACTGCGCGATGTTATCGGCGGGCATACCATTGAACAGTCCTTCCAGTCCGGGGATAAATTTGTCCGCGCCAGGCTGGATTACAGGCCGGTTGAATATATATATAAAGACGATGCCATGTATTATTTTATGGACAAGGAAACCTTTGAGCAGATACCTCTCGATGCCAATCTTCTGGGAGACTCCATTTATTATCTCAAGGAAGGCATAACCCTGGAGATGGGCAGCTACAAGGAAAAGTTTATCAGCATCGAACTGCCGATCACAGTGGAACTGAAGGTAACCAAGACCGATCCTGGTTTCCGCGGAGATACCGCCAACGCCGGAACAAAACCGGCCACGCTGGAAACCGGTTTAAATATTCTGGTGCCGCTGTTTATCAACGAAGAGGATATTATCCGCGTAGACACCCGCACCAACAGTTATCTGGAAAGGGTCAACAGTTAAAGTTGCTTAGAGTTGACCTTCATGTTCATACAATGTATTCGGAGGACTCTTGCAGCCAGCCTGAAGAAATCATCGCCCACTGCCTGAAGAGCTCCATAAACTGCCTTAATATCTGTGATCATAATACCATTGAAGGAGCTTTGAAGCTAAGAGAGCTGGCACCATTTAAAATAATAGTTTCAGAAGAGATCGAAACTTCGGAGGGCGAAATAATCGGTTTGTTTCTTAAACAAACCATCCCGGCAGGAATGTCCCCGGAGGACACGATTGCCGCCATAAGAAAACAGAATGGCCTGGTGTGTATCCCCCACCCCTTTGAAGTCTTTCGTTCTACTGCCATGAAAGAGGCCAGCGTCGAAAGGATTAAACATTTAATCGACATGGTGGAAGTTAAAAATGCCAAAACACTTCCCTTTCAGGATACCAGCCGGCCGATGCGCTTTGCCAGGGAAAACAACCTGCGCATGACCGCCGGCAGTGATGCTCATACCCCGCGGGAAATTGGCAACCACTACCTGGAAATGCCGGATTTTGACGGTCCTGAGGATTTCCTGGTCTCACTAGATAAAAGTGTAATAGGCGGGAAAGGAACCAGTTTTACAACCCACTGTTACTCCTTGCTGCGCAGGACCCTTTCCAAACTGGGCATCAGATAGCAAGATATTTACAAACAAAGAGAGCGGCAGCCTCACAGCTGCCGCTCTCTGGTTTTATCCACCGTGATGGTTATTTTTTCTTGGGTTCTTTTACCGGTTCTTCTTTTTCGGCCTTGCCGATGATCTCATCGATCAAGCCATATTCAAGGCTCTGCTGGGTATTGAGATAATAGTCCCGATCAGTATCATGGATGATTTTTTCTATAGTCTGGCCGGTATTTTCGGACAGAATATTGCGGATGATATCCTGCAGGCGCAGTATCTCCCGGGCAGCTATTTCGATATCAGAAGCCTGCCCCTGTGCACTGCTTATTGCCTGATGCATGTGAATGGTTGAATTGGGCAAAGCGTACCGCTTGCCTTTTTTGCCAGAACACAAGAGTACGGTAGCCATGCTGGCTGCCATACCCATACAAACTGTAGATACATCCGGACGGATGAGCTGCATGGTATCGTAGATTGCCAAACCGGAAGAAATAACTCCACCAGGTGAATTTATGTAAAGCTGGATATCTTTCTCCGGGTCTTCCCTATCAAGGTAAAGCAGTTGAGCTATGATTACATTTGCAACCTGATCGTTAATCGGCGAGCCCAGGATGATGATCCTTTCCTTAAGAAGCAAGGAGTAAATATCAAAAGCCCTTTCTCCCCTGGCGCCGGTTTCAATAACCATCGGTATAACATTCTCTGGTCTATCCATTGTTTTCCTCCTTGTTTGTTTCTCCACCTTCTTCCTTTTTTGGAGAAGCCTTTTTGGCAGGTTTTTCTGCATAATCCTTCAGCTTCTGCAGCGCTTTTATGGTCAGCAAATCGGCACGGATGTTATTGGAAACTTCCGGGTTTTTTAATGCTTCCATGCGCTCTTCTTTTTTATCGCCATACTCGCTGGCCATACGCTCGATTTCTGCATTGAGCTCTTCATCGGAAACGATTATTCCTTCCGATTCCACAAATTGTGTAAGCACCAGCGACCGCTTCAGCCTTTCCTCTGCAGGTTTCGCAAACTGAGCCTGCAGGCTCTCGTAACTGTTCTGCTTGAGACGTTCCTCAAACTCTTCTTTCGTCCTGCTGTAACTGCGCCACTGGCGTAGCTGGTTTTCTATCATTTTATCGGCTTCCATATTGACCAGCAGTGGAGGGTATTCTATTTTACTTTTTTCTACCAGTTCTTCAACCAGTGCCATCTCGTAATCTGTAACCGATTTCTGTTTTTCCCGGTTCTCTAAATTGGTCTTGAGCCTGTCTCTCAGGCTTTTAATGCCATCCACATCAGGAGCAATCTTCTTGGCCAGTTCATCATCAAGCGCCGGGAGATCTTCTTCTTTCACTTCAAGCACCTTGGCCTGGAAATTGGCGGTTTTGCCGGCCATTTCAGGGACCGGATAATCATCACCCAGCTTCAAATCGAAGGTTTTTTCATCCCCCGGTTTCATGCCGATGAAAGACTCCGCCAGCCCTGTAAGATAGGAGGGTTTATCGACCTGGATGTGGTACTGTGTAGCATTTTCTTTGATGAAAGGCTTGCCTTCAACACTGCTTTCCATGTCGATAATCAGCATATCACCGTCTTTCGCCGGGCGTTCAACCGGCAACCATGCCGACATTGAACTGCGAATCTCTTCCAGTGTTTCATCTACCTGCTTGGAGGTTATTTTTACTTTTTTCTGCTTTGTTTTCAGTTTTTTATAGTCTCCCAGCTCAACCTTGGGAGGCAGTGGCACAGTAGCCTTGAGCACCATGGGTTCCTGGCTGACAACCTCAACTGTGGGGCGGCCATAATAATCCAGCTTTTCCTCGATTATAGCTTTTTGTACCACATCCGGAGCCAGTATCTCAAGAGCATCGGCGGTGATGTTTTCTTTCCCAACATGCTTTTCCAGCATTGCCTTAGGTGCTTTGCCCTTGCGAAACCCCGGAATATTAGCATGCTCTCCTGCGTGTTTGTAGGCTGCATCAAGCGCTTTTTTCATTTCAGCTTCATCTGCTTCAATGGTGAGTACCGCCTGACGATGTTCAACCTGTTTTTCTGTTATCCTCATTATTTCCCCTTTTAGCTTATTTTATCATCTATTTTTATATGCAAATCATCCAGCTGCTCTGGAGCTACAAAGTCCGGAGCGCCAAATGTAAGATCCTGGGCATTCTGATTCTTGGGGAAGGGGATTACTTCCCGAATGGAGGATTCCTGGCAGAGGAGCATGACAAACCTGTCGATACCGGCTGCTATACCCCCATGAGGAGGTGCGCCATAGGAAAATGCCTCCAGCATATGACCAAACCTTTCGTCTATCTGTTCGTCTGTGTAAGCCAGCAGACGGAATATCATTCGCTGTAGATCAGCTTCATGTATACGAATACTTCCACCGGCAATTTCATATCCGTTCAGAACCAGGTCGTAATGCCTGCCGAATACTTCCCCGGGTTTTTCAGCCACTACTGGCTTATCTTCTTCCCTGGGAGAGGTAAACGGATGATGCATTGAATCCCAGCGGTTGTGCTCTGTATCACGATAAAACAACGGAAAATCGGTCACAAAACAAAAATGAAAGGTTTTTTCATCAGCCAAAGACAGGCGCCGGGCAATCTCCCTGCGAAGCCGATCCAGCACAGCACTGGTAGTATCATCATCCCCAGCCGCCAGTAAAAGCAAATCACCGCCAGCTGCTTTCAATCTAGTAGCTACCTGGCGTATTTGCTCTATATCCATGTATTTTGCAGCAATGGAGTGGACATCTTCCATTTCAAGTTCGCCAGCAGGCGTTCCCGGCTTACCCAGAGATACAGTAACAACTCCACCCGCTCCGGTAGACCGGGCTATCTCCTGGAGCCCGTCAAGCTCACGCCGGCTATAGTTACCACAACCCGGCGCAGCGATTCCACGGATCCTTCCTCCTGCGGATGCTGCTTTTTGAAAAACACCGAAACCGCTTGCGGCTGTAATATCGGTTACATCGTTTATCTGGAGGTCATAGCGCAGGTCCGGCTTGTCACACCCGAATCGCTCCATAGCCTCAGCATAGGTCAGCCTGGTAAAGGGCATAACCACTTTAATATCCGGCCTTATAGCCGGTACCAATCCACTGAAAAGTTCTTCCATCAGGGCCATAATATCGCCTTCTTCTACGAAGCTCATCTCGATATCAAGCTGAGTAAATTCCGGCTGGCGGTCAGCGCGCGTATCTTCATCCCGGAAGCATTTGGCTATCTGATAATACTTTTCCAGCCCGGCTACCATCAGCAGCTGTTTCATCTGCTGGGGGGACTGAGGCAAAGCATAGAACTTGCCCGGGTATATTCTTGAAGGCACAAGATAATCACGGGCGCCTTCTGGTGTACTTTTTATAAGGATAGGAGTATCAACTTCAGCAAAACCCTTGCTATCCAGGAAGTTACGCATGTAACGTATAACGCTGTGGCGGGTGAGAATATTGCGCTTCATGCGGGAGCGGCGCAAATCCAGATAGCGGTAACGAAGACGAACGTTCTCATCAACTTCAACTTCTTCATTTATGTAAAATGGAGGCGTTTTAGCCCGGGCAAGAATTTCAACTTTCTTGACCGAGATTTCAATATCACCGGTAGGCAGTTTGGAGTTCTGAGTGCCCTCCGGCCTCATTGCTACCTGGCCGGTTACCTGCACTACATATTCGTTACGCAAGGTTGAGCCAATTTCATGAGCGTGAGGCTCAACTTCCGGGTTGATTGCAAGCTGGATAACACCGCTGACATCTCTCAGGTCAATAAATATCAGGCTGCCGTGATCCCGCCTGCGATCCACCCAGCCGGCAAGAGTAACTGTCTGCCCCAGAAGACCTGAGTTAACCTCTGTTGCGTAATGGGTTTTAAGCACTGATAACCTCCGGAGGAAATAACGAAAACATATCCTGTGATTATATCCCAGTTTAACCTTGTGCTTCAAACACAGGCAGCAGCCAAAACCATTTCCCCGCAACTGCTACCCGTAAAAGCAAAGGCCAACCAGGTGCCACGTCGCACCTGGTTGGCCTTTAATCGGCTGTCAAACTTTAACCAGAGTTAAAACCCGGACAGATTACCTTATTGTGCGCTTTTCACGCTCTGTTTTTAGCGGGATTTTTCACCAGCACGTATCACCAGGATCGGGATATCGCTGGTTTTTAAAACCTCATCAGTCACACTGCCAAGCGCCCAGCGTTTTATGCCGCTAAAACCGTGGGTGGACATGGCAATAAGGTTGGCGCCGGATTCGCGGGCAGTTTTTATGATCTCTTCAGCAGAACTGCCAACTTTAACCAGCGTGTTTACTTCAATGCCTCGCTCCCGTAGTGGAGCAGCGATTTCCTCAAGGTAACCAAGTGATTCTTTTTCAAGCTGCTCGTATTCGTTCCCATTGATCGGCACCTGGGCACCGGGGTCAAGGGTGAGAACATTGAAGGTAACATAGGGCACTACCTTAAGCAGGGTGATTTCCGTTTTAGTCTCGGGAGCCATCCTTGCTAAAAGTTCTTCAACATTTCTCAACGCTGTTTCCCCAACACTTG
>JAQUQL010000070.1 GCA_028716145.1 Dehalococcoidales bacterium | reverse complement strand
CTGTCCTTGAAGCTGTGCATATTTTTGCGCTCCTGTTTTAGAATTGGAGGCGCGCGTATATAAAAAAGCACTACCTCCGCTCTTCTTTCCTGAAAAAGGGAGGCAGCGCCGTTTCCAGCTCTACCCTCTCGGCCAGAACCCCTTAGCTTTTACCCTTAGGGGTTAAGGCTCGAAGAGATTATGCTTGTAGATATGTTATAATAATGATGCATATAATTCATGCGCCAATCTACTCAAAAATAGCAGTAAGTTCAGGTATAAGAAAAATGCCTGAATAGTACATAGTTACTGGTACAATATGAGGGGCGGCAGAAGTCAGGGTGGAGGAAAAAAGTATTGGAAGGAGGGCGCATTGTAATGCAACATTCTCGTCTGCAGAAACTAACTATCGCTATCATCCACCCCTGTGAAATCATTCGGCATGGAATAGGGGCTTTTCTCCAGCAAAACGGTGTTAGTGAAGTAATTTTATTTGATAGCTGCGAGTCTTTTCTTAACCAAAAAAAACCTGTAAAACTCGACCTGGTTCTTATACACTATTCACAATGTAAAAACCATGAAAATTTCAAAGAAACGGTTGAGAGAAATGGTTTTCATGTGGCACTTCTTGCTTCCAGTGATTCCTTTCATGGAGACAGTGTTCAGGATGTGATGAACCGGATGCTTGATGGGTTTAATGGATTTCTGGATATGGATGAACCTGTCTATACTTTCTTGTCCGAGATAATCAGCGCTGCTGATGGAGGCATTGTAATTTCCAGGAAGTTTGCCCGTAATATTACACACAAAGCTGACTCATTTCAAGAGGATATGAGTAGTGTTTTGAGCCGAAGGGAGCTTGAAATACTTGATCACGTGGCAAAAGGAAGCACCAATACAGAAATAGGTCAGGAGCTCCATATCTCTCCCCACACGGTAAAGGGCCATCTCACCAATATACTCACCAAGTTGAATTTGAAAAACCGCCAGCAGGCGGTGGCTTATATAATGAAGCAACGACTAAAAGAGGCGTAATTAATTTCAGGAAAGTAGTTTATAGCTAAAGAATAACACTTAGTCCTTTGCGCTTTACACTCATTACCTACCCCCAGTCCCTGGAAGCTGGTGCCTTTTCCAGTGCGCTAAAAGCCCTTGCCTGGCGAACTATTATGTTGCAGGTTCCTTCGCGCCTGCTCAATGTTCCCTTTATTGCCAGGAACGGGGAGCGCAGTTTGAGTTCGTTTTCAGCATACACTTTGGGGAAAACCATCAGAGGTATATGGCCGAACTCATCTTCCAGCGTAATGTAAACTACCTTACCCAGCGGCCGCTGACGCCGGATAACCAGCCCGGCGATTGTTACTATGTCTCCATGTTTCATGTTGGCGATATCCCGGCTGGTTGCCAGGTTTTTACCAAGGCGGGGACGCAGGCTGGCCATGATGTGTCCTTCAGGGAAAAGATCAAGAGTAGAGTATTCTTCCTGCATGCGTTCCCAGTGATCCGGTTTTTGGAGTTCTACCATATCCTGGTTCACCGGCAGTGGCAGTGGCAGTTGGGAGTTTAATGGCCGGTATAGCAGGCCGATCTGCCAGCGTACCTTGCGCCGGTTTGGTTCCAGCCGGTCAAATGCACCGGCGCTGGCAAGCCCCAGGGCTACTTCCTCCAGCACCTCGGTGCGCTGCAGGAAATCGGCAATACTTATGAATTTGCCATTTTTACGTGCCTTTTTTATGGCTCCCGCGGACGCACTGCCAAGACCGCGCACGTTTAAAAACCCCAGGCGAATCGAACCATTTTCTATCTGGCACAGGGAAGAGCTTTCATTGACGTTCGGGTTCAGGATTTTTATGCCGTGGCGTTTGGCGTCTTCCTTAAGGGTTTCCAGGTTGTAAAACCCCATGGGCTGCTGCTGGAAAAGGGCGGTGAAAAACTCCAGGGGGCAGTGGTATTTCATCCATGCGGCCTGATAGGCGGTCACTCCGAAAGCAAACGCATGAGATTCCGGGAACATGTACAAACCGTTGAATTTGCTGAAAATTTTCTCTGCTGTTTCCTGGCTGACACCTCTTGCGAGAGCACCGGAAATAAACTCTTCCCGGTAATGGGCAATGATTTCGATGTTGTGTCTGCGGCCGAAAGCGCGCCGCAAGAGGTCTGCCTTGCCGGGGCTCATGCCGGCTACGTCTATGGCCAGCTGGTTCAGTTGATCCTGGAAAAGAACCACTCCCAGAGTGCGTTCCAGTGAACGCTTTTCCAGGGGATGGTCATAGGTTACAGCGGCTTTACCGCTTCTTCTTGCCAGGTAATCCTGAACGCCTCCATTGACGCCTACTCCCGGCCTTACTGCACCTACTTCATGTGCCATATCAAACAGATTGCGAGGCCTTAGCCGGGTTATGGTTTGCATCTGGGCGGCAGATTCTACCTGGAAAATGCCAATGGTATCTCCCCGGCAGAGCATATCGTAAACTGCTGGGTCATCAAAATCTATACGGGAAAGGTCTACCCTCCGGCCAAAGCGTTTTTTTACCATCTCTCCTGCGGCCTGAAGCTGGGAAAGCGCTCCGAGTGCCAGAAAATCTATTTTAACAAATCCGGCATCATCTATGGAATCCTTGTCCCACTGGCATATATAGCGTCCATTTGTGGCTGCAGGGCACACTGGTACCATATCGGTAATCGGCGTTGAGGAAATTATCATTCCGCCGGGGTGCTGGCCCATGTAATGGGGGAATCCGTACAGCTGGTTGGCAAGTTCTATCAATTCGCGCCACAGAGGGTCGTCTATCTTGCCCCGGAAGTAAGTAGATTTTTGCATTTCCCGGCTGAGGTTTCTGGCAGAACCATAGTCAGCATGTTTACATAACCTGTCAATTTCTACCGGTGGCAGGTCGAGCGCCTTTCCCAGGTCGCGCACGGCTCCTCTTATTTTGTAGGTAACGATGGTGGCGGTTAATGCGGCATGCCGGAACCCCCATTTCTGATGGGTTTTGATTATCAGGCTTTCGCGAATGGAACGGGGAAAATCCAGGTCTATATCCGGTACGTTGGTCATGATGTCCTGAGGCATAAAACGTTCCAGCCCCAGATTGTATTTGAGCGGGTCTATATGCGAAAGACCGATCAGGTAACCTGCCAGCAATGCCACTGAAGAGCCGCGCCCGCGCCCGGGAGGGTTTTCTTCTATGGGTTCATCCGGGTTCGCAAGCCCCTGTTCAACCATGGCTTCACGCCCCAGTTTGATGACCTCGTGGTAGAGCAGAAGGAAGCCGGCCAGATTGTATTTGCAGATAAGAGCAAGCTCTTCGCTTAGCCTCTTTTTTACTGCGGGGGTGATGCTTCCATAGCGTCTTGCAGCAGCCTCCAGACAGAGATGCTCCAGATATTTTTCTGCAGTAAAGCCGGCAGGTGCCGGATAACTGGGGAAGGTGTAGCTGAGCTCGCGGGAAAGATCAAATGAGCACAGGGAAGCTATTTTACCGGTGTTTAAGATGGCCTCCGGGCAGTCTTTGAAAAGAGCTTCAATTTCTGATGCCGGCCTCAGGTAGAACTCGGAGTTGGCACGCCGGCTGCGGTGGGTTTCTTCCAGACTGGAGTTGCGGGAAATGGCAACCAGGCAGTCCTGGAGGCGATGGCGGTCACGGGTATGATAGTGCGTGTTGCCGGTGGCAACCATCTGGGCTCCGGTTTCAGCCGCAAGTGTTGCCAGCATTTTATTTCTTTGCAGGTCTCCAAATACCAGGTTGTTCTGCAGTTCTAAAAAATAGTTATCGTGCCCGAACCATTCCAGATATTTGCAGATCAAGGAACGCCCGGCTTCCCGGTTTCCGGATGCGGCAAGGCTGGCCAGCTCGCCTTTGGGGCAGCCGGAAAGAGCAATCAGCCCCTCGGCATGTTCCGCAAGCAAGCCCGGGTCAAGCTCCGGTTTTTTTCTCCTGCCGTCTGCGTGTGCCAGGGTTATGATACGGCACAGGTTTCTGTAGCCGGTGGCGTTTTTTACCAGCAGGGTCAGATGGCAGCCGCCTTTAAGTGTTATTTCCGCACCGGTTATTGCCTTGATGCCAATGGTGGCGGCCAGCCGGGAAAAACACATGGCTCCACATAAGTTATCATGGTCGGTTAGAGCAAGGGCTTTATACCCGAGCTCCTTTGCGCGAACTGCCAGCTCCTCCAGCGATGAGGCGCCATCATGAAAAGAATAGTAGCTGTGGCAGTGGAGCTCAGCGTAATCCATGCGGGTTTAATACTGCTGGCGGTACCAGCAGTATTCCTCTAGGTCCTTATAAATTACCAGGCGGCGTACGCTGGCAAGAATCAGGGCGTAATATATCCTTGAAATCTTGTGGCTTCGCCACCACTCATCATCTATGCGCCAGCAGTCATCAACCGCTTCTACTTTTTCCCTTCCCACTTTTTCTGGCCAGCCTTCTTTGTTTTCAACCACAGCTATCGGCTCCGGGCAGTTTACGTATTTAAGGGTGTCAGTATGTGGCGTCTTTCCGGTATGCGAGACCATGGTTCTGCCTCCTTGAATTTAAATAGCTGGGGGCCGCCAAGCTTAAGTTCAAGCTGGGAAATCTCCCCCAGCAGGTGGCCGGTGGATTTAACCTGCGGCAAAAGGCTTTTTTGGCGGGAAGGCGGGAAGGAGGTTCCGGTTATCCTGATTCCCAGCCGTTCAACCGGGCCGGGCTGCGGCCAGTTTTCCAGCACGTGCCCGATACGCTTGATGGCAGTTTTTAATTCCATGGCCGGGGATTTGAAAAAGATGCTTTTGCCCCGGCTTTCTCCATTTACGGTGCGGGCTTTTATATCCAGCCGGCTGATGCCCATGTTGCGGGAGAGGAGGCTGGCAAATGTGCGTGAGAGCAGGCATTCAAACCCGGCCAACAGGATTTCGGCAATCGAGGTGGGTGATTCCAGCTCCAGGTTTTCAGTTATCACTTCCCGCGGTGTGCGGGGAAGGAGAGGGGAATCGTCCATGCCGTTTGCCAGACGGTGGATGGTTTTGCCTTCCGGCCCGAACTGGGCTTCCATGGCGCTTGCCGGAAGAGCGGCGATCTGGCCGAGGGTAGTGAGCCCGAAACTGGCAAGCTTGCCTTTGCTTTTGGCAGATACCGGCAAATGACAGGCGGGTATCTTTGCCAGAAAACTGCCAGGGTCACCGGTCAGGACTGTGCACTCCCCGGCTAAACTGCAGGTAGCGGCCAGATATGCCGGGAATTTGCCTTCTGCCTGCCCCATTTTGATCTCAAAGCCAGCAGGTATGGATCGCCTTACCTCACAGGCCAGATCATCCTTTTTTGGGTAGAGAAGTTCAAGACCGCTGGTCCCCATGTAGACTGTTCCTTCTGTGCCACCCTCTACCAGCGGACTTACCTGCTGGAGGCTGTCCAGGATTTGTTCGAACATATCGCGGTAATGGGGAAGATCAGCGCTGATGGTTTCTGCGTTTCCGTGGAGGGCGATAGCTCTTTCCAGCGGCATTCCCGGCGCAAGGCCTCCCAGGCCGGGAGAAAAATCAAGCAGTGTTCGCCTGGACGTGCTGGAATTAAAAACCAGCGCCGGGCGCTGGTTTATGGCCGGCCGTCTTATGGTTTCACACATAATTGGGAAATGCGGCAGAAGTATACAGAGTATTTTCATTGTGCTCTCCTGGGTAGAAAACGGGAAAAAGTAGAACATATATATTATAGAACATATGTTCAGTTTGTCAAGGATCTTCCCCATCTGCTGTGTCATCCTTGATGAGCACGTCAGTGCGAAGAAGGATCTTTTACGCAATAGTGTGCCACCATAGGAGTGTTTGCAACCCTATTTGTTTGTGTTAAACGTCTTGAGGGTGTCCAGCCATGAGGTGGATTTTATTTCCCTTTCCAGGATGTAACGACAGTAGCTTCTGAGCAATCTTTCCAGTTCAAGGTTTAAT
>JAQUQL010000069.1 GCA_028716145.1 Dehalococcoidales bacterium | reverse complement strand
ACTGCCGGTATTTTGGAAATAACGAAGAAGCGCGTGTAATTATCCGGATTGTCCTGGATGTTGGTTGCCAGGATTTCCATATCATAAATTTGAGCAGCGTGGAAACTGGCAATCGCTGCTCCGTCCACTATCTCCTTTTGCTTGATCAGCTTTACGCTTCCGGCTGTATCATATGCAGGAACAAGCTGGCACTTCAGGTGTCGAATAAAAGCCTGGCATTGCCCCAGTGCCTGAGGGTGAGAGTAGATTTTTTTAATTGAGGAAAGAGTGGCTCCCCGGTTGGCAATAAGACAATGACTTATTTTAAGCTCGGTTTCACCAGAGACAGTCAGGTCTGAGTCCAGCAATAGATTATAGGCGCTGTCAATACTTCCTTCCAGCGAGTTTTCCACAGGTATTACCCCATGGGAAGCTTTTCCCTCTTCGACTGCTATGAATACCTCCTCAAGTGATTCATAAGGTACGGCCTGGGCAGAGAGGCCAAACAACTCTCTGGTTGCGATTTCACTATATGCACCGTATTCCCCCTGGAAAGCGATCTGTAAGCCCTGAACGCTTTTTGAAGCCTTTATAATAAGGCGATAGATACTTTCAGCATCATCAGCTTCAAACCCCTCTTTCTCTGCCAGCTGTTTTACTTTCCTGATCACATCTTCTTCCCTTGCCCGGTCTTCGATGCTTGCTCCCTGGCTGGATTTGAACTTGCCGATTTGGCGGCTAAGGTTCATCCTGTTTCCGATAAGGCTGATTATCCGGTCGTCAATTTCGTCTATCTGATTGCGCAGGTCTTTGATATTCATTTAATCACTCCGGGAATGAAATTTGCCCTGAGGGCAAAATCAGCAAGAGTTATGGCAACCATTGCCTCAACTACCACCACGGCACGGGGTACTATACAGGTATCATGCCTTCCCTTAACTCCCAGTTTTACCGGTTCAAGGGAGTCCAATTTAACCGAATCCTGGACTATACCGATTGAAGGGGTGGGTTTAATGGCTGCCCTGACTGTTATCGGCATTCCGTTGCTGATGCCTCCATTTATTCCTCCGGCATTGTTTGAAGAACAGGCTACCCCTCCCTGAACTGGCAGGAACGGGTCGTTGTTTTGAGAGCCTTTCAGCCGGGCGACGCTGAAGCCAGCCCCGAATTCAACTCCTTTAACAGCCGGTATGGCAAAAAGAGCTTTGGACATATCACCATCAAGATTATCAAACACCGGTTCGCCCAGTCCTGTCGGAACCCCGATAGCGATGGCTTCGATTATCCCCCCAAGGCTGTCACCTGCTTGCCTGGCTTCCTGCAAAGCTTCAAGCATTTTTGGCAAAGCCTGCATATCTGCGCAGCAGAGTTCGTTTTTACGGGAGGAGAGTATTTCGTCCATGGAAGCTGCCCTGCTTTCTATTCCGCCCAGTTCTGCGGTATGAGCAATTATTTCTATTCCTGAAAGAGATAGCAATTTTTTGGCAACAGCTCCAGCCATTACAAAACCGGCAGTGATTCTTCCGGAAAATCGTCCTCCGCCTCGATGGTCTGCAAACCCTCCGAATTTTATATATGCGCTGTAATCTGCATGTCCTGGCCGGGGTATTGTTGGAGCTTGGCCGTAGGGGCTGGAATCAATATCCTTATTCCAAACTACCATGGTTAAAGGTGCACCGGTGGTATAGCCATTATGGGTTCCAGACAGTATTTGAGCGCGATCATCCTCAAGCCGGGTGGTAGATGCCGGCTTTCCGGATTTACGCCTCGCAAGTTCGGGCTGTATGTCACTTTCGATCAGGGCAAGGCCGGCAGGACAACCGTCAACAACTACTCCGACAAGATGTCCATGGCTTTCTCCAAAACTGGTTACCGTAAATCGCTTTCCAAGAGTGTTACTCATCGTCGGTTTTTATTTTCCCTCCCAGTGTTTTAAGTGCAAGCCAGAAAGAAGGGAATGTTTTGGATACGCATTCAGCTCCCGTTATGGTGACGCCGCCGGTTTTTAAGCCCAGTAATGCAAACGCCATCGCGATCCGGTGGTCACCGAAACTGTCGATGATTGCCTCTTTTGGCTCTCCTCCGTGTATGATCAGCTTATCTTCCGCTTCTTCGGTTTTGATTCCCATGCAGAAAAGGCCCTCACGAATGGCATGCACCCGGTCAGATTCCTTTAACCGAGCTCTTGATATGCCTGACAGGCAGCTTGTTCCCTCTGCAGTTGCCAGACAGACGGCCACTGTGGGAAGCAGGTCTATGCACTGGCTCATGTCAAAATTAATGGAATGAAGCTGACTGAGGCCTGTCGTGATGGAACTGGAATCGGGCAGTATCGCTGCCCCCATTTTTTGCAGGATGCTTACGATTATCTTATCACCCTGCAGAGAGAGCAGGTTCAGGCCTTCAACTGTTACTTCTCCTGCTATTGCTCCTGCCGCCAGTAGATAACTGGCACTCGACCAGTCACCTTCAACAGTGAAGGTTGCCGGACGATACTGTTGGGCAGTTGTTTTAAAAACAGTATAGTCCGGAGAAGTATTTATCTGTACGCCATATTTGTACATGGTATCAATCGTCATCTCGATATAAGGGCGTGAACGGGGTGCGGCATCGAGTTGATAGGTTATATCCTCCCCGATAAGCGGAGCTATAAGCAGCAGTGCCGATATGAACTGCGAACTCGCGTCCCCTTTGATTTTAAAGATTCCCCCTCGCAAACCACCACCGTTTATTACTATAAGATTGTCTTTGCAGGTAAAACTCGCTCCCATTTTCCCCAGTATTTCAAGCAGGGGAAGAATGGGTCTTTGCGCAAGGCTTGTTCCGGCTTTGAGAGCGGAAACCCCTGGCAGAGTGGCGCATATAGCTGAGATGAAACGTAGAGTCGCAGCAGAATCACGGCAGTCCAGCGTTGCCGGAGTTGCATGCAGTGAACCGCCTTTGATCGAAATACCCGATTCTCCAATCGTTGTCGTAGCTCCCAGGTTGCGCAATATTTCGATAGCCGCCCAGGTATCGTCTGAGTATAGAGGGTTGGATACATAGCTGTTACCATCCGCCAGTGCCCCGGCCAGGAGCGCCCGGATCGTGTAGCTTTTCGAAGAAGGGGCGGTTGCCCTTCCTTTCAATCGGCTAGCCTTGATTGTGCAGCGCATGGTTTTTTAACCTCAGAATGATTTCCTGTGCAGTATCTTCTGCAGTCAGACCGGTAGAGTTAATTGAGATATCAGCATATGACCTGTAAAAAGGTTCACGGAAATTGACCAACTGCCTGACTTCGTCGGGATCACAAGGGTCATTGAGAACCGGTTTTTCTATCGACTGGCTCTGCATCCTTTGCATTATCTCATCGGTGTTGACTTCCAGGTAAACTACCACGGCATTTTCTTTTAGCCGGTCCATGTTTATTTTATTGAGCACAACACCGCCGCCGCAGGATATAACCTGGTTGGGCACTTCGGCAATTTCCTTCACTGCATCTATTTCTGCTTCCCGGAAAGCCGTTTCACCGCGCGCAGAGAAGATCTCGGGAATGGTTGAACCGGCGTTGATTTCGATTAGCCGGTCCAGTTCTACCAGGCGCTTGCCGGTTTTTCCGGCCAGAATGCGACCCACGGTGGTTTTCCCGGAGCCCATAAAGCCGATCAGCGCGATGGAGCTTTTCACCTTTTGACCGGCAGGCTTTCGGCGCCTGGTGATATTCAGGCTGTTATTTTCCAGTTCTTTCAGCGCCTGAGTTCGCATTATCCCAACCGGAGGAGCCAGCCCGGTCCACAGCTCAAATGCTAAAGCTCCCTGCCAGACGAGCATTTCCAGCCCGTTTATTGTTTGTGCACCTGCCTGATCTGCATCAGACAGCAGTTTTGTCTGCAGCGGGTTATAGACAAGGTCGAATACTAACATTTCCGGGCGTAAAAGGCTCTCGGGCACCAGAGAGTGGTTTTTCCCCGGGTGCATTCCTACACTGGTTGCATTTACCAGTATATCGGTTTTTGCAAGACTCCTTTCCAGGTTTTGTGGATTGAGAGCAATGGCCTCAACTGGCACACGGCTGAAATCACTTAACTTATGAGCCAGTCGGGATGCTTCATCCAGGCGAGCCAGACGGTTCATTATTACAACGCTGGCGCCAGCTTCAACCAGGGCGTACGATACCGCCATCGAGGCACCGCCAGCTCCCAGAACAACTGCCCGCTTGCCTTCCGGATTGACGTTTTTGCCGGCAAGCGCTTTGGTAAAGCCGGCGGCATCGGTGTTATATCCTTTTAAAACCCCGCCGTTGTTAACAACCGTATTTACTGCCCCGATGCGCTGGCTTACATCATCAATCTCATCAAGCATGGGGATAACGCTGACTTTATGGGGGATGGTTATATTTAGTCCGGCGATTCCAAGCGCCCTTGCTCCCTCGATAGCTGCTTTAAGAGACGTATCATCAACCCTGGAAGCAACATATATGTAATTCAGTCCCTTATCACTGAACGCTGCATTGTGCATCGCCGGTGAAAAGCTTTGTTCTACCGGGTCTCCAAGCAAAGCGCATATTTTAACTCCGGGCTTCATAGCGTCCTCATCATGGAATAAATCTTACGCAGCTCGCAAGCTGTAAGCTGGCCTTCGGCAGATTCCGCCCCTTTGGCGGCCGCAGCATAGGCAAACGGGCCGCCCATAAGCGGGTCGAGAACGCGTGACAGAATTCCCTGCTCACCCATGGCAATGGTTATCATTTCTTTATCGGTAAAATTCCGCCTGACCTGCAGGATCCTCAGGGTGTCATCGCTGGAGTTGGATCTGGTGGCAATCTTGGCAATATCAGCACCAGCTTCAAATTCGCGCCTTGCAATGGCTTCAAGCTCTTTTAGCGGGGGAGTATCATTATAGTTGTGGCAGGAGAGAATCAGCCTGGATTTCTTTTTTATAATGGAAACCAGCCTGTCAAGATTGGGTGTTTCAAGCTCCAGGTCTATCAGGGACGCTCCACAGTTTAAGGCTTTTAAAATCTCTTCCTTGCGTCTTGCTTCGCTGGCATCCCATGCGCCACCCTCGGATTTAAGCCGGCAGGTAGCTATCCAGGGCTTATGTATCAATGGAATAATGGATGCCCAGTCCGGGCCAATCATGTCAATGCGAAGTTCAAAAAGGTCGGCATGCGGCTCTGCGCTTTCGATGATGCTCGCAGTTGCAGAAGTGATTACTGCGCAGATTTTTGGTTTAATCATCATCTTCCGCCAGTACCTGTTTTATCATTTCAGGGGTTACTTCCTGACTGATCAATCCACTGCCGGGTTTGGTTATCAGTATAAAACTCATTTTACCATTTTTAATCTTTTTATCGTGCGTTATCGCATCTGTAATATCTCCTGGATTTATTCCAGGAATACTGACTGGCAGCCCTGCCCTTGCTATAAGCTGCTTGAGCCGGAGAAGATCAGCCTTGCTCAGCAGTCCTAATTTCATGGAAAGCTTTGCCGCCGCAGTCATACCGGCTGCAACTGCCTTGCCGTGAGAAATGGAAAATCCGGTGGCGGATTCGATTCCGTGTCCGATAGTATGGCCGAAATTAAGCAGTTGCCTGGAGGAAACATCTCTTTCATCTGCCGATACTATTTGCCCTTTGATTTGGGCAGTTTGAAAAACTGCGTGCTCGCATAATTCTGTATTACCGGGTTTCAGATTCTCTATCGACTTTTCAAGCAGTGCAAAGAGATCTTCATCGGCTATTGCAGCGCTTTTTATTATTTCTGCCACACCATTGCCAAATTCATGCGCCGGCAAAGTTGAAAGGGTGGCTATGTCGCTTATGACCAGTCGGGCATGACAGTAAGTGCCAACCTGGTTTTTAAGGCGGCCAAGGTTCACCGCTGTTTTGCCACCGATGCTGGAATCTACCTGGGCGAGCAAAGAAGTGGGGATATGTACCAGGGGAAGTCCGCGCAGATAGGTTGAAGCCACAAAACCGGCCAGATCTCCGATCACGCCGCCGCCAAGGGCAATAATTATGCTGCCCCGATCGGCACAGGCATTTGCCAGGGAGGAATATATATCAGTTGCCGTCTTCAGGGTTTTGGAGTGTTCGCCAGCCGGAACGGTTATTGTTTCAGCTATAATTCCTTCTCTTGCAAGACTTTTGGACAGTATGCCCTCATATATCGGCCCGACATTGGTATCGGTTATTATTACCGCTTTTTCGGGAAAAGTGGTTTCTTTTA
>JAQUQL010000068.1 GCA_028716145.1 Dehalococcoidales bacterium | reverse complement strand
ATAGGAGAAGCGGGGTTGTTATCTGGAGACTAATATAATAAAGCCTAAGCTCGTAAAAATGAGAGATAATAAAAGCTGGTGTTACCAGAAATAGACAGAATTACTGTCATTATTATTCTACCATTCTTATACATTCTCAGCAATCGTAAATGGGAATGAATTAGAGCATTTGCAGGGATTTAAAGCTGAAGCGGTAACGATACCACGGAAAGTCACAGATTCCCGTCGGAATCCAGCATTTATCAATAGAAAGCCAATACCACAACCCCTGGCAACCAGACACTATTCTGGTAAGTTCACGGTACGTATCCCTCCAGAAATACACAGAAAACTTCAGATACAGGCAGCGGAATCCAAAGTGAGCTTCAACCGTCTCATCAGTGCCAAGCTGTCGCAATAAACTTCCGGCAAACAAAAGCTGATTAACCAAAAATCAAGTCGGGCGTGTTCTTCAGGTAACGACGAAGGTTGTTGGGGGAAAGCCTTAGTTACCACATTCTATGCTTATCATATTGAACAGCCCAAGGAGATCATTGATTGAGGTGGCTTCCTTTGCATGGCCGGTTTTATCCAGCACCACTTTACCCTGGTGCATCATGATAAGCCGGTTTCCGTATATGGTTGCATAGCGCAGATTGTGAGTTACCATTATGGTGGTTATATTTTTTTCGCTTACAATCTTATCGGTGAGTTCCATGATAGTTTCGGCGATTCTCGGGTCGAGTGCCGCGGTGTGCTCATCCAGTATCAAAAAATCTATATCGGTCATGGTGGACATGAGCAAAGCTAAAGCCTGGCGCTGGCCGCCGGAAAGAGAGCCAACTGGCGTATTCAGTTTATCTTCCAGTCCAAGCTTTAGCTGGCCAAGCATTTCACGGTAATAGGGGATCCTTTTTTTGTTTGTACCCAGGGTAAGGGAAAAAGGCTTACCCTTGTTATCCGCCATGGACATATTTTCCAGAATAGTCATTCCTGAGCAGGTTCCCATTGCCGGATTCTGGTAAACCCTGCCGATGCGACGATGG
Organism: Dehalococcoidales bacterium; assembly: GCA_028716145.1. Lineage (GTDB taxonomy): Bacteria > Chloroflexota > Dehalococcoidia > Dehalococcoidales > CSSed11-197 > CSSed11-197. Next base: position 5,201 of record JAQUQL010000068.1, on the reverse strand, counting down.
CGTTTGAAATCCGGCATGTTGGTGATGTCCTCTCCGTTGATCAAGATATTTCCGCAATCTACATCTATTGAACCGCAGATGATATTGAGCATAGAGGTTTTACCGCTCCCGTTTGACCCTACCACAGAAACAAACTCACCATCATTTATTGAAAGGTTAAAATCCTGAAAAATGCAGGTTTCATTTATAGTGCCGGGGTTATATATCTTGGAGATGTGCCTGAGATCAAGCAATGCTCTTCCTCCTTGCGCGCCGTTCGCGGCCCAGCACAAGTATTACCAGGAATAATACCGCTGTGACAAGCTTCATATCGGTTGCGGAGAGTCCATAAGTAATTGCTAAGGCAACACATGCCTTATAAAGTATACTCCCAACAATAACGGAGCTGGTTGGTTTGACCCGGTAAAAACGCCTGAACAGGTTAATGCCGATGATAACTGAGGCCAGCCCGATGACAATGGTGCCGGTACCCATCTGGATTTCAAAAAAGCGTTGCTGTTGTGCGATGACGGAACCACTTAATGCAACCAGCGCATTGGCAATTACCAGGCCGATTATTTTAACACTGCCTTTATCGTTGGCAAGAGATGTTACTACAACCGGATTATCCCCGACCGCCCTGAGCAAGAATCCAGATTTGGTTTTAAGATACCAGTCTAGCAGCAGTTTGCTGGCTATGGCTACGATGCAGATTATAATCAGGACTTTGTAGGGAGCAAGGGCTCCGGAAAACATGCTGTTTGCGAAATTGTTATTAAAGATAGTGGTTGAGGTAAAAATGGGGACGTTGGCTCTGCCGGCAATATGAAGATTTACGGAGTACAGAGCGGTCATTGTGATTATGCCTGATAGCAGGTCTCGAACTTTAAGCTTGACGTGTATAAGCCCGGTTGCCAGCCCTGCCACAGCTCCTGCTCCTACTGCAGCCAGCATGGCAAGCAAGGGGTTTGTTCCGGCTGATATCAGCGCTACTGTTACAGCAGCTCCAAGCGGGTAAGTTCCATCAACGCTAAGATCCGGAAAGTCAAGGATCTTGTAAGTGATATATACACCCATTGCCATGATGGCGAAAATGAGCCCCTGTTCAAGTATGCTTATCAGCATGTCCATATATGTGCCTCTAATAATACGCCTGGGGGGAATGCAGCTTTTTTCTCATTTGCTGACTGCATTCCCCTGGTGTTTGCTTCCTTTGGTCGGGGTAGCATATTTTTCATGGTATTTAACCTTACTAAGATAGCGCTAACCCCTTTTTTCTACGCTACATCTATTGCTCTGCCTGACATTTCAGATGGCAAAGTCAATCCTATTTCTTCCATTACATCTGAATTAACATATAAAAAACTTTCTTCTATGATCTCATAGGGAATCTCAGATGCAGTGGCTTCTCCTTTTAATACCCTGGCTGCCATTTTGCCGGTTTGCTTGCCCAGTTCGTAATATTCCAGGCCTTCAGCTGCGGCGCAGCCGATCTTAACCTGTTCTATTTCACTGCCAAATACCGGAATGTTTTTTGCATTGGCAGCTTCAAGGATGATCGGAAGAGAGCCGACTACTGTATTATCGGTAAGATTGGAAATGCAATCTACTTTGGATAAAAGGCCATCTATTGCCAGTGGAATATCTGCTGCTACACTTATGCCTGATTTTACAATTTCAAACCCGTAGCCGGTGGCAAGTTCTTCATAGACTGCGATAGCAGATTCTGAGTTTACTTCGCTGGTGGTATAGAGAATGCCTATTTTGGTGGCTTCTGGCATGATTGCGCGGATAAGTTTAAGCTGTGCATCAACCGGCAGCATATCACTGGTACCGGTGATATTGCCTTCATTGATTTGAGCCATCACCGGGTCGGTAACAGCGGTAAAGATTACCGGTATATCTTTTCCTTCAGCAGCATTGAAGGCAGCCTGTGCCATCGGGGTAGCGATTGCGCATATCAGATCAACATTTTTTGAAACAAAGGACTGGGCTATGAGGTTAGTTGTGCCGCCATCGAAGTTGGCATCCTGGTAATCTACGGTAAGGTTTTCGCCTTCTACGATTCCTTCTTCAGCAAGCCCTGCCAGAAATCCTTCCCGGCAGTTATCTAGAGAACCGTGGGGACCGAACTGGCCTAATCCGATTGTATACTCATCATCTGAACCGGAGTTGCAACCCGATACAATTAGTGCTGAGATTAAAACCATGGACAATATAGTAAGTATTCTTTTCACTTTTTTGTTATTCTCCTGTTTGGGTTTTTATTTGATAGTTCAATAATGCCGGGCGGAAACTAAACATTCACGGCCCCGCCGGGCCAGCGTCTGGTTTTTTTAATATTCATTTAACTCCCCCTGGTAATTTTGGACAAACAAAAAGCCTCCTGTCCGTGAAGGGACAGGAGGCTATCCCGCGGTGCCACCCTTCTTGGCTTCCTTTTAACAGAAGCCATCTCTTTCGGATACAGGGCATAAGCCCGATATCCTGAGGTTTGATAACGCTCCTCATTGCGTCCAGGCCTACTTGCTTTTCTGCTTTCGGTTGGCAGCTCCCAGGCCCATTCAACTCGTACGTAGAAACCGGCTCTCACCAAATCCGGCTCTCTGGATTCCCGTTTTCGAATCTACTATCCCTGTTCTCAGCCTTTAGTTATTCAGTTTGACTAGAATAATATAACTAATACAGCGTGTGTGTCAAAAGGCTCTCAAACCGCAGTCCAGTTTCAGATTAGTTTTCCAGGTTTTTAGCATGTATAATAACGGCAATCCAAATTGATCAAATTAACCACTTTTATGCCTGAACTTTTAGCACTATACGGAAGCGTTATTTTTATCTCCATCTCTGGTGTCCTCATGCCGGGGCCGATGTTTGCTGCTACACTGGCCAAGAGCTACAAGAATCCTTTTGCAGGTACCTGGATTTCACTTGGCCATGCGGTAGTAGAAGTGCCGGTAATCTTGCTGATTTACTTTGGCTTTGCCCGTTTTTTCGAAAACCAGGCGGTTCAGGTGGCGCTCAGTCTGGCCGGAGGCGCCATGATAATTTTCCTGGCGGTAAGTATGTATCGGGCGCGGCTAGAAGTGGTTGCACAAAAGCGGGATGTGCCTTACAGTGCATTTGTTGCAGGGATCGTAATGAGCGCACTGAATCCCTTTTTCCTTTTATGGTGGGCAACAGCGGGCAGCATGTTGATAATGAAGGTTATACCTTTTGGTGTTGGGGCGCTGGCAGGTTTTATCGTTGTGCACTGGATGTGTGACCTGGTCTGGTTATCCGGGGTATCCGGCCTGGTATATAAAACCCACAACTGGTGGGGAGGCAGGGTGCAGTTGTGGGTTTTTGTGCTAAACAGTTTGTTTCTGGCCGGTTTTGGCGGCTGGTTTATCTATTCTGGCATTACCTCTATACTTTAGCTTCCCCCCGGTTTAGCCAGGGAATAAAGCGCTTCCACTCTTTTTTATCCCATACTATCAGCAGGGTTGATGCGACGAATATAGAGCTGTAAGTACCAACCAAAACACCAATAAGCATGATGATAGCAAAGTTTAAGATAGTAGATCCGATAAACATCAGTAGTGCCAGAATCACTACCAACGTGGTTATTCCGGTGTTGACTGAACGAGTCAGGGTTTCTACCAGACTTCGATTTATGGTTATAGCAAGATCAGCAGTGGGGTTATTGAGGCGGTTTTCCCGGATACGGTCAAAGATTACAACTGTATCATTCACGCTATAGCCAAGAACGGCGAGCACGCCGGTTATAAACATCAGGTTAACTTCCAGCCCCATAGGAATGGAAAGAACCGCAAATATGCCGATTACTATCAACAGATCATGAACCAGTGCTGCAATTGCACAAGTTCCGTAATGGAAAGGTTTTGGCATTCGGCGGAAAGCCCAGGTGATGTAAAGCATTATACCTACCGCGGCTGCTGCCACGGCGATCGCTGCATTTCTGGCTGTCTGCCGGGCGATAACCGGGTCAACGTTTTCAAAAGAAAGCTCCTCCAGTTCTCCGAATCTGCTTTCCAGGGAAGTTTCGAGGGAGGCTTTTTCTTCAGCTTCCAGGGTTAATGTGCGTATCAGGAAATCACCATCACCGGTAACCTGTACAATGGCGTTATCGTATCCAAGTGTGGATAGCTCCTGTTTGATATCATTCAGAGCCACCTCTTCCTCAAAACTAAGGGTCAGAAGAGAGCCACTGGAGAAATCAATCCCCATTTTTAAACCGCTGGTTGCCAGGGTTATGATGCAGATAAGCATTACAATGGCTGTAAAGGCAAAAAGTTTAAAGCGTTTTCCAACAATATCTATCATTATTTTTCGCCTCCCAGATAAGGGCTGAACAGCCGTTTATTGCCAGAAATCTTGGAACCTATAAAAAGCCGCATAATAGTGCGGGTTACCACAATTGCAGTAAACATACTGACTGCAACCCCAACAAACAGGGTTAATGCAAATCCCTGAACCGAAGCCCCGGCTGCAACAGAGGAACCTATCCAGAAAAGGATGGCGCATACGATGAAAGTGGTTATGTTTGAGTCCCGTATGGCTGACCATGCGCGGTTAAACCCGGCTTCTATGGCAGATCCCAGGGTTCTGCCTGCCTGTAATTCTTCCTTGATGCGCTCGAATATAAGCACGTTGGCATCAACCGCCATTCCAATAGATAGGATAAAACCACCTATTCCTGCCAGTGTCAGGGTTACCGGTATCAGCTTATACAGGGCCATGGTGATCGCAGCATAGAATAACAGGGCAAGCGAAGCCACCAGCCCCGGTATTTTGTAGTAAAGAGTCATAAACAGCATGACCAGTGCCAGGCCGATTATTCCAGCCTTAAGACTCAGGTCAACAAAATCCGAGCCCAGGGTAGGCGAAACAGTTTGCTCATAAATTACATCCAGCGGAACTGGCAGCCGCCCGGCATTTAATTGCTGGGATAGCGTGGTAGCTTCACCAACACTAAGGCCGGTAATCTGCCCGCGATCGGAGATAGTTGATTCAACCGTGGGGGCAATGGGCTGACCGTCGTCTCCCAGTAATGGCTGGTCACCCTCGAAAATGCCCAGTCTTTGGCCTATCATGCGGCCGGTTATTTGCTCGGAAAGTTTGGCACCTTCCTCATTGAATTCAAATACGAGGATTATTCTACCAAAATCATCAGTAGCTGCATAAGTGTTTTCTTTAAAATAACTGGAATTGAGAGTCTTTTG
>JAQUQL010000067.1 GCA_028716145.1 Dehalococcoidales bacterium | reverse complement strand
TCGGTCAGCTCGGGAATTGTGGCAGGAAATTAACCCAAATTGAACATAAGGAGGCAGTGCTCTCCGGTAACATTTCTAAATGAGTGAATGGTCTTGCTTGGGTAACATTCTTATTTGAGTTGACACGGAGTGTATCAGTTTATGAAAATATTAGCTGCTTGACTCACCGGGCTGCTATTGATAATATCATCAAAAGGAGGGGCATAAATTGAATTTTATACAAAAAATGAAGATGTCCATCGCGTCCCGAAAAAGCTTCCTGTGTGTTGGTCTGGATCCAGATCCGCGCCTGATGCCACCAGGTATTAGCCTGAATGAATTTATCCTGGGCATCGTGAAATCCACCAGCGATCTGGCCTGCAGCTACAAGATCAATTTTGCCTTCTTTGAATCCATGGGAGAAAAGGGATTTGCCCACCTTAAATTCGCCAGAGACTGTGTGCCTGAAGATATCCCTGTTATTGCCGATGCCAAGAGGGCAGATATCGGCAACACTTCCCGACAATACGCTGAGGCTATTTTCTCTGTAATGGGTTTTGACGCAATAACCGTCAACCCGTATATGGGTCATGACTCGCTCTTACCGTTTATCTCATACACTGACCGCGGCGTATTCATACTGTGCCGTACTTCCAACCCCGGAAGCTCTGATTTTCAGGACGTATTAGTATCAAACGGCACTGATAAAATCCCCCTCTATCAACTTGTGTCGAAAAAAGCAGCTGAATGGAACCAGAACGGCAACATCGGGCTGGTTGTAGGAGCTACCTGGCCGGAAGAAATTAAACAGATCCGCAACCAGAACCCTGATATGCCGCTTCTGATTCCCGGAGTCGGGGCTCAAGGGGGTTCTATAGAGCTTGTAGCACAAAACGCCATAGGCCCAAACAGTAAAATGGCTATTATTAATTCGTCGCGCTCCATAATCCATGCTTCCTGCGAAAATGATTTTGGCATAAGAGCCCGCCTCAAAGCCGAAGAAATGCGCAACCAGATCAACTTCTTCTCCAGCAGGTAAATCTGTTATAGTAAAAACATTCACAGGATAAGGAAGGCAACAATGACACAGGAATCGGATCCAAAAAAACTGTCTGAAAGTTTCAGCCGGATCTTTACCAGCTTTGGGGAAGCGTTATCAGAGATTTTTAACGACCCTGAACTTAAAGCCAGGGCAAAGGAATTCGGCTCAAGCGCTGCGGCATCGGCAAGCACCTTTGCTTCCCGGTTCAAGGATAAGGAAGTCAGGGAAAAATTTGCCCAGGCAGCTTTTGCTGCAAAGGAATTTGGGCTGGGCCTTGTAAGTGAAGCTGACGACCTTCTATCAAGGATAAAAGAAAGCGATTCGCCCACACCAGAGGACAAAAACACCACCCATGACAAACCGGACAAAGGTAGCCAGGATTAGCTTTTGGAAATAAGGTTTTTATTTAACTCGTGAAAGTCCCTCTACCAATACGGTCATCGCCAGCTCAGGCTCCAGTCTTCCGGTTTTAATGTCCATTTCTGCATTCACCAGCAGGGCATAAAAACTTCCTGCTCCTGTGCCGCTAAAAGCCCTCGCTTTGCGTAGTGTTTTTTGTAAAACGAAATCGTGCTTTATATCCAGACGCTTGCGGATATCTGCAGCATTAAAACCATTTTTCAGCATATCCTGTGCAATAGAAATCATCCTGACCTGACGTGCCAGCATGGCGATCACCTGAGAAGGTGGAATGCCATTTGATAGAAGACTATTCAACTCAACTTCTGCAACTGCTCCTCTACCGGCTACAACTGCATCTATCATATGAAAGATGTTAGCCTCAGGAGCAATGCTAATCATCCTGTTGATTTTTTCAGCATCGATCTTTTCACCACTGGCATACACCAGCAGTTTTTCGATCTCGTTGCTCATCGCCCACAGATCCGGACCGATCTGCCTTGAGAGTATCTGCGCGCCTTCAGGGGTAATCTCACCCCCGTTTGAAGCAACCCTCTCAGCTATCCATTGCTCCAGTCTTTCGCCAGTAAGCAACGGGTATTTTCTGATTTCGATATTTCCACCAAGTGCTTCAAGCAGCGGATTTTTCCCGGTTATGCTGGTGTTGGCAACTATCACCAGTTCGGTAGAATCTGGTTTTAGGGCGATTATTTTGGCAAAGGAACCTGAAAGGTCTTTGCTTTCTTGCCGGCTCTTTTGCTTGCGGCTTTTCGCCCGAGGGGAGCGCTTTTCAAACCTCTCCATTAAGCCATAAACCGCTACCAGTCTTTTTGGAGATAAAAACGGAGAAGCCGAGACGACTAGCTCCAGATCAGGAGGAGTTATTTTTTCTCCATCCACCCGGGTATAATTTGCATCTAGAAGATCCCCTGCACCCAGACCAGCCTTGAAATCTTCCAGGGCGAGGTTGATTGAATATTCATCTTCTCCGGCAAGCAAATATGCACTACTGCTCATAATCATCTTTTATTGTATCATAACAGCTCTTGCCTTCATCAGTGTCTCGATTGCCATACAGAGCATTTATAGGCTATTATTTACTATATCAAAATCCTGGTTTTACTCTGAGAATATCATGCAAACGCTAGCTGTTGAATACTACTGCCTTATAGTTTTACTTTCAATGTCTACGATTCAAATTGCTGCCAGTTATAGCGGGCTGCACGGCATTACTCTTTTCCAAAAGCGTTTATTTAATTATTTTTTTTCTTGCGTAATCGCTGTTCCCTGCCTGGCAATCTTGCTTACCTGGAACTGGCATAAACCCACCGGTGTGATAGAAGGCGCAGAACAGTTCTATCTTTTTATGGCAGGAATTGTAAGCGCTATAGGGCTGACCATGGTTATCTCTTCACTGATAAATCATAAACGTTTCAAAAACAATCAGGAAGAGCTGGTTTCAGGCTTTGAAGCCCTCAGGACCAGAACTTTTTTCCAAGCCCTTAACGGGCGGCTAAGGAGCCTGAAGTGGCGTGGCTAGAGCTTGATAAGAGCCTGTTTTTATGGATCAACGGCCTCAGCGGTCATTCTCAAATCATTGATAATGTAATATCTGCCATCGCCAACGATTATTTTTCCATTGTTTTCGGATGCATGATAATGATGGCTCTCTGGACAGGTACACCCGATCCTGATAAACGCCGCCATATACAAAAAGGAATTATGGTAGCTTCCGCATCCCTGGGTACTTGCCAGGGCATGGTAGAAATAATCAATAATTTATGGCAACGGGCGCGGCCTTTTCACGATCTTGATGTGAACCTGCTTTTTTACCCGCCGACCGATCCTTCTTTCCCTTCTAATTCCGCCACTGTTCTTTTTGGCATGGCATGGGGAATATTTATTTATAACCGCAAGGCCGGCTCTGTTCTGCTTGTCCTTGCCGGGTTAATGGGCTTTTCCCGGGTTTATGTCGGGGTTCATTACCCGCTCGATATAATCGGGGGGATGGCTGTCGGTTTGCTGGTAGCGCTGTTTTTCACCATTGTTTTCAGGCTTTTAGACCCGCTGATAAACAGGGTAATAGATACAATGCGATTCTTTTTCCTGGCTTAACCCAGAGTGGCTATTGACACCTCTGGTACGAAAGCAGTTATACTGAATAAATCCTTTTTGAAAAGGAGGTTTTAAAGAGATATTCAAGTTTAATCTAACCCCCAGGGAAGAAAAATTCTTTAGCCTTTTTGAGGCCAGCGCTACCAACCTGGTAGATATTTCCCAGGCTTTAAAAGACATGGTGAACATATGGGACAGCGTTGAAGAGCGTGCCCAGAAGATTGCCGATCTTGAACACAGGGGAGATAGCATAACTCATGAGATAATTGCCTTGCTTCATCGCACTTTTGTTACCCCTTTTGACCGCGAAGATATAGCCATGCTGGCTCAATCCATGGACGATGTTGCCGATCTCATCCACTCAGCGGCAGACGATATGAACCTTTATCGTATAGACCAGCCAACCATACAATCTGTTGAACTGGCAGATAATATATTGCAAGGGACGATCGAGCTTAAAAAGGCTGTCCCGCTTCTGCGCCATCGATCTGACCTTAAGGACATGCTGAAACACTGTATCGAGATAAACCGCCTCGAAAACGTTGCTGACAGGGTCTATAGAAAGGCTCTGGCTGAACTGTTCAATGATAACACTGACGCCATCCGGGTTATCAAATGGCGCGAAATATATCAGCATCTTGAAACCGCTACCGACCGCTGCGAAGATGTCGCCAATGTATTGGAAGGAGTAGCCCTCAAGAATGCCTGAGCCTTCCCTGGCGGCTCTGATAATCATCATCCTGCTGGCCATAGGGTTCGGCCTGGTTAACGGTTTTAACGATGCCGCCAATGCAATAGCTACCGTGGTTGGCACCCGTACCCTTACCCCTCAAAAAGCAGTGATGATGGCTGCTTTCTTCAATCTTCTCGGAACTGCCACGGGTTCTGCGGTGGCAATCACCATCGGCAAGGGGATCCTCGCACCGGAAGCTATTTCCTACCAGACAATCATTGCCGCCCTGGCATCGGTAATCATATGGACAGGGACGGCTACATTTCACGGCTTGCCGGTCAGCCTCACTCATGGATTTGTTGCTGCGTTGGCAGCGGCTGGACTAGCCGCTTCTGGAACTTCAGCTGTTAACTGGGGAGTAATCACCACAGTTGCCTCAGCAGTAGGAATAGCTCCATTGCTGGGTTTTATTGGTGGGTTTGCAGTTATGATTGCCCTTCTCTGGATACTCAGAAGGAAAGCGCCGTCAGTGGTACAATCAAACTTTGGTAAACTACAAATCCTTTCGGCTGCTTTTATGGCTTATAGCCACGGCAAGAATGATGGGCAAATGCCTGTCGGTATTATTACCATGGCTATGGTTTTCTACACCGGATCTGAAGCTTTATGGGATTCGATACCGATATGGATAATACTGCTTTCAGCCCTGTCGATCAGTACAGGTACTGCTTTCGGTGGCTGGAAGGTTATAAAAACGCTGGGCATGCGGGTCACAACGCTTCGTCCGGTTCACGGCTTTGCTGCCGAAGCTTCAGCAGCAACGGTTATTGAAATAGCTTCCCATTTGGGCATTCCGGTAAGCACGACTCACTGTATCAGCTCCTCAATTATGGGGGTAGGCGCAACACGCCGTTTATCAGCAGTACGATGGGGGCTGGCTGGCAATATCGTTGCCGCATGGGTGATAACTTTCCCGGTTTGCGGCGGGCTGGGGCATCTCTTTTCCTGGTTGCTGGGCTTTGTTTTCTAGCTATATTATACGACGGGGCGCACTTTGAGTTTTTCTGTTCTTATAATAGAAACCATGTCATCTACCGCGGAATCAACCTCACCATCACGATTAACGACTACATAATTAAACAAGTTCAGCCTGGCAAATTCTTCCCCGGCAGTTTTTAACCGCAGCTCAAGGTCGCTGGCTGATTCAGTATTGCGCTTTTTCAACCTTTTTGATAGCACATCGGGATCAGGAGGTGTAACAAATACAAAACAGGCTTCAGGCATGTTCTTTTTTATGGTTGCAGCTCCCTGTATGTCCACTTTGATTATGGCGTCTCTTCCCGCTTTAACGGATTTGAGTACCGGCATTCTGGGAACGCCATACCAATTGCCATAAACCCTGGCATATTCCAGCATCTCCCCTTCTTCTATCAACTTCATAAAATCAGCTTCTTTAACAAAGTTGTAGTTAACCCCGTCAATCTCATAATCCCTGGGAGGACGGGTGGTAAGGGTAACAATAAAATCTGCCGGTACACTGCGTTCCTTCATTCGGTTAAGCACGGTATCCTTGCCTGCCCCGGAAGGGCCGGAAACCACCAGAACTATTGGCCGGCTGGTATAGTTAAAAATACTCCAGTTACCTACTTTCTAACTTTTTCTGCCGCGGGCTCGGGCTTGATTACGGTACCTCCCCGCATCACCTGAACACGACCAGTTATAGTCTCCGGAGCCAGAGCAGCTAAAACAATGTGGTTACTTTCAGTAAATATAACCGCCTTGGTCCTTCGCCCGCTTGTCATATCTATCAGTTTGCCATTTGCTTTAGCATCCTGAACAGCCCTTTTTATCGGCGCTGAACCAGGTGAAGCAATGGCTACAACTTTATCCATTACAAGAACGTTACCAAACCCTATATGCACCAGATCTGCATCCATTTACTTTACCTCACTGAAGGAATATTAAAAACAAACGCCCAAACCCGGGCTGTCATAACCCAACCATTATACATTCTGCATGGTAGCGTAGCAATCAAGC
>JAQUQL010000066.1 GCA_028716145.1 Dehalococcoidales bacterium | reverse complement strand
CTCTTTTCTACCAAAACTTAATCAGCTTACCGGAGGTAAAGAAAAATAATAAACCTTCCTCTTGGTTAAAAGGGGGTTTTGAGAAGGAGGCAAAGAGTAGCACGAAGAGAGAGACAATGTCAAATCCTTTACGAAATTACCTTAGCCAGAGAACGCCAGACAGAATCCACAAAAAAAAGAATATACGCCAAAACCGAATATATTTTGTCTCAAAAAACTATACTTTGAGCCCAAATTTAAGGTATATTATTAAACTGGATTAAATCTCCCCATGCCGGGGTTTAAACAGCTGAGATTTTCTTCCATACTCCGGTTTTACCCCTTTATTTATATTTCCAGTTTTTTGTTAATCTGTTAAAAAATGTCCAGCGGATACAAAGCAGGCTACCTGCAATGGTAAAAATTTAATTAAAGCAAAACAAGGAGGAGAGAATGGTCAGGCTAGACCCGACGCAGTTACAGGATTGGCAAATCGCCCAGGCAGCAGAAGAATGGATGAAGCCAGTCGGCCAGCTTGCCGCAGAATGGGGAATAAACGATGACGAGCTCCTTCCCTATGGGCACCATCTTGGTAAAATAGATTTTAAGCTTGTAACCGAACGCCTCAAGGGTAACAAAAACGCTAAATATATTGATGTAACCGCAATCACCCCTACACCTCTTGGAGAAGGCAAAAGTACCACTACCATAGGGCTGGTTCAGGGGCTTGGTAGAAGGCGGAAAAAAGTGTCCGGCGCCATACGCCAACCATCGGGCGGACCAACTTTTAACATCAAGGGCAGTGCTGCCGGCGGAGGCCTTTCCCAATGTATACCGCTAACCCCGTTTTCACTCGGCCTTACTGGTGACATCGATTGCGTTGTAAACGCTCATAATCTTGCTATGGTTGCTCTTACCAGCCGCCTCCAGCATGAGTTTATAAATACTGATGAATTTCTGGCAAAAAGAAACCTTAAGCGTCTGGACATTGACCCACGCAATATTGAAATGAAATGGGTCATAGATTACTGCGCACAGGCATTGAGAGATATTGTTATAGGCCTTGGCGGAAAGATGGATGGTTTCCTGGCCCAGTCCGGTTTTGCGATTGCCGTAAGCAGCGAAGTGATGGCTATCCTGTCAGTTGCAACCAGCCTCAAGGACATGCGTGACAGAATGGGGCGTATCGTTGTGGCCTACAACAAACGCGGGGAACCAGTAACAACCCGCGATCTTGAAGTTGACGGAGCTATGACCGCCTGGATGGTACGTGCACTTAACCCCAACCTTCTGCAAACCATTGAAGGCCAGCCGGTACTTGTACATGCCGGCCCGTTTGCCAACATCGCTGTAGGCCAATCATCCGTTATTGCTGACCGGGTTGCCCTTAAGCTGAGCGATTATCATGTAACCGAAAGCGGTTTTGGTGCCGACATAGGATTTGAAAAGTTTTGGAATATCAAGTGCCGCTTAAGCGGCCTCAAGCCCAATTGCGCCGTAGTGGTAGCCACAGTAAGGGCGCTGAAAATGCACGGCGGAGGACCGGTTGTAGTACCAGGTAAGCCGCTTGACAGTGCTTATAAGGAAGAAAACCTTGCACTGGTTGATAAAGGCTGCGAGAACCTGATTGCTCATATAGAAACGGTAAAAAAATCCGGCATCAATCCGGTGGTTTGTATCAACCGTTTCTATACTGACACCGAGGAGGAAATCAAGCTGATAAAACAAGCAGCTGAACAGGCGGGAGCACGGGCAGCCGTCTCCGAGCACTGGCTTAAAGGTGGAGACGGGGCGCTGGAACTTGCCGATGCCGTAGTTGACGCCTGCGAAGAAGAAAATGATTTTAAACTGCTCTACGAGGGAGCCGAACCCATAACAGAACGAATAGAAAAAATCGCAACTGAAGTTTATGGTGCTGAAGGCGTAACTTTCAGCCCTGAAGCCATGAGCAAAATCGAAAGACTGGAAAAAGATGCGACCATGCGCAACTATCCCGTATGCATGGTAAAAACACACCTCAGCCTCTCTCATGACCCGCAAATCAAAGGGCGCCCGGTCGGCTGGGTACTGCCGGTAAGTGACATATTAACCTATGGAGGAGCCGGTTTCATCGTCCCGGTTGCCGGAGGCATAAAGTTAATGCCAGGCACTTCATCTGACCCGGCATACCGCCGGATCGACGTGGATATCGAAACAGGCAAGGTAAAGGGATTATTTTAACACCGAAAAAGAAGGAACAAGTTATTGGCTGATAAACCGAAAAGGCAATTTAATGTTGTTTTCGAACCAGCGGGTATCGCTGTACAGGTAAACACTGGGGATTCGATACTCAAAACGGCTCTGAAAGCCGGTGTGCATCTGACCACGACATGCGGCGGTTCGGGTACCTGCGGTTCCTGCCGGGTTAGGCTACAAAAAGGGGACGTTGATAGCGTTTCATCAGATGCAATCAGCCAGGATGAAATAAACCAGGGCATTAGACTGGCCTGCCAGAGTTATGTATCCCAGGATGTGACGATTGAGGTGCTGACCAACACAAGCCCCGATCTGGAGGCACCAGTAGCGCAAACCAGCCTTTCCATGCTCAACTCTTCGCCGGAGCTGAACCCGGTTGCAACCAAGCATCTGCTTTGCCTGCCGGTTCCAACCGCCGGGGATAATCGCGCCGACTTGAAGAGGTTAAGATACGCACTTAAAAACCACGGTTATGACGAAGTAATAATAGATTACCAGGCAGTAAAAAACATACCGGCAATTTTAAGAGAAAAAGCCTGGGAAGCCACTGCCACCCTGATCCACTCAACTCCGGTTCCGCTTCTTTCCAGGCTGGAGAGTGGTGATACCACCACGACTAACTTTGGGGTAGCGTTTGACTTGGGCACTACAGCGATACGTGCCCGGTTGATAGACCTCAATACAGGAAGCATTCTGGCAGAACAAACCGCCTATAACCGGCAGAGAGATTATGGTGAAGATATAATAAGCCGTATCTCGTTTTGCCGAAAACGCGGCGGCATTGATATTCTTCAAAAGCTGACTGTAGATACCTTAAACGCACTTGTACATGATATGGCCGCTTTGAGTGGAATAGATACAGATAACATCAGCTGTATGGTAGTTGCCGGAAATACGGTAATGATACAGCTTCTGCTGGCGATCGATCCGGAACCCCTGAGGCTTTCGCCTTACGTTCCCGCTATCGACTCTGTTAGCCCCCTCAAAACCGTAGACCTGGGGATAAATCTGGGCAGGCACTGCTATTTGCATATCATACCAGCAGTAGCCAGCTATGTTGGCGGAGATATTGTTGCCGGAGTTGCCGCCTGCGGCATGCATGAGAGTGATAAAATAAACCTTTATATCGACATCGGCACCAACGGTGAGATAGTTGTCGGCAACCGGGACTGGATGGTAACCGCCGCCTGCAGCGCCGGGCCTACTTTTGAAGGCGGAGGCATTAAACACGGTATGTTGGCGATCCCGGGAGCTATCGAGGATTTCTCTCTCGAAGCACCTGACGCAACACCCCGGATAAGTGTTATTGGCTCTGCAAGCCCAGCCGGAATTTGCGGTTCGGGGCTTATAAATACCGTTTCTGAGTTATTTAGTACCGGTATACTCGGCAGAAATGGCAAGTTTAACCCGGAGGCATCATGTGCTCGAGTGCGCAAAGGCGAAGATGGCCTTGAATACGTGCTGGCCGAAGGAAACTCGTCTTCAAGTGGCAGGGACATTGTTCTAACAGAGATAGACATAGATAATTTCATCCGCTCAAAAGCAGCCATATATGCCGGCTGCCAGACACTGATGGAAAGTGTTGGAATTGACATGAGTAAACTTGATAACATTATTATTGCCGGAACATTCGGGAACCATATTGACACCGAAAATGCAATCAAGACAGGCCTGCTGCCAGATGTGCCAAGAGAGAAATTCCGGTTTATAGGCAATGGCTCTCTGATGGGGGCGCACGCTTCGATCATCTCACGGCAGCAATATGCAGCTACGTCAAGATTAGCTGATATAATAACCGGAATAGAATTATCTGAAAACGGGGCATTTATGGACAATTACGTCGCCAGCCTCTTTTTACCGCATACCGACCTTGAAAAGTTCCCTTCAGTTGGTAACTGATGCTAAAAATGGACTGAGTAAGTACCTGACCACTTGTAAAAACGCAAAGGAGAAGTAATGACTGCCAGGATAATCGATGGAAAGAAAATTGCCGAAGAGCTTAAAGAAGAGCTTAAAGGACAGGTCGCGCAACTAAAGGAAAAATACTCCCTCGTGCCAGGGCTGGCCACTGTGCTGGTAGGAGATGACCCGGCCAGCCACGTTTATGTAAACTTAAAGATTAAAAACTGTCAGAATCTGGGGATTGCTTCTTTCAATTACCAGCTTAAAGCAGATACCAGCCAGGAAGAACTCCTTGGCCTGGTCCATAAATTGAATTCCGACCCGGCAGTTCACGGTATTCTGGTGCAGGTGCCTCTGCCCAAACAGATCAACGAAACCGAAATACTGCTTGCCATTGACCCTAAAAAAGATGTTGACGGATTCCACCCATATAATCTTGGCAAAATGGTGATCGGCGAGAATACATTTTTATCCTGCACACCCGGCGGAATCCAGCAATTGCTTGTCAGGAGTAACGTTAAAACCGAAGGGGCGCACGTAGTTGTTGTTGGGCGTAGTAATATTGTTGGCAAACCGATAGCAAACATTCTCCTGCAAAAGAACTCCATGGCCAATGCTACGGTGACCGTGTGCCACAGCCGGACCCCCAACATAGCAAACTTTACCCTGCAAGCTGATATACTGATCGTCGCTATCGGAATAGCCGGCTTTATAACCGCTGATATGGTCAAGGAAGGAGCAACTGTTATCGATGTCGGCACCAACAGGATCGGTACGACTGCTACTGGCAAGGCCAAGCTTACCGGGGATGTAGCTTTTGAAGAGGTTAGTCAGAAGGCTGGCGCAATAACTCCTTCTCCGGGAGGAGTAGGGCCTATGACGATCGCCATGCTCATGGCAAATACAGTCAAAGCAGCCAGACTGTCAATCGGTCTTAAACCTTAAAAACCGCAGTTTAAGCAAAGACGTCTTGAAATTTCTGCAGTATTCTAGAAGGAGCATTACAATGCCATTTGAAATTCCCGGGGTAAAATATAACGGTAAAATCAGCCAGGCCGAGCTCGGTACGGGCAGGCAAGCTGTGCAAGTTGGCGGACAGGACTGCTTTACCTTTCATCAGTTTGAAGGCTCTGCCCCCAATCTGCCGAAGATTGCTATGGAAGTTTACGACTGCCCGCCTGAAGGGTGGCCTGAAGCAGCAAAAGCCCCGTTTGAAGACGTTCTGGATGACCCGGCCGGGTGGGCTCGTAAATGCGTAAGTGAGTATGGAGCGGAAATGGTTTGCCTGCAGCTTGCTTCTACTGATCCCAATGGTCTTGATAGAAGCGCCGAAGATGCCGCGCGAGTTGTCCGTGAAGTCACCGAAGCGGTGGACGTCCCTGTCATAATCTGGGGCACAGCAAACCAGGAAAAGGACGCCCAGGTTCTGGAAGCAATAGCTAATACATGTCCTGGCAAAAGGCTCACCATCGGTCCGGTGGAAGAGAAAAATTATAAAACTATCGCGGCAGCTGCCAAGGAGAACGGCCACCTGCTTATCGCTTCTTCGCCCATTGATATCAACCTGGCAAAACAATTAAACATCCTGCTTGCCAACGCAGGTACCGAAGCAAACGATATACTTATCGATCCTACCGTAAGCAGTATAGGTTATGGTATCGAGTACTGCTACTCGGTTATGGAACGTATCCGCATTGCCGCCCTTACCCAGCAGGACGATAAACTGCAGATGCCTATAATCTGCAATGTTGCCCGGGAAGCCTGGAAAACCAAGGAGGCAAAGATACCAGCCTCTGATGCTCCCGAACTCGGTGATGAAGAAAAACGGGGAATTTTGCTTGAAGCAGTTTCAGCCATGGTCTTGCTGCTGGCAGGCGGGGATATAATAGTTATGCGTCACCCCAGAGCCATAGGCCTGGTGAGGGAAATAATCGGCGAGCTGGCCGGTTAACACAAAAAGCATTAAGGAGAATTATAAATGGCTCTTTCTGGTATAGAAATATTCAAACTGCTCCCTAAAACCAATTGTGGAGACTGCGGCGTGCCTACCTGCCTGGCTTTTGCCATGAGCATAGCTGCAGGCAGAGCAGGACTCGACAAGTGCCCCCATTTAAGCAGCGAAGCAAGAAGCAGGCTGGAGGAAGCCTCAGCGCCACCTATCAGGCCGGTAACTATTGGAACCGGAGAGCGCAGTGTAAAAACCGGCGGAGAAACAGTGATGTTCAGGCA
>JAQUQL010000065.1 GCA_028716145.1 Dehalococcoidales bacterium | reverse complement strand
GTTTTCGCAATTTGTTATCAAAACTCCATTATAACCTGGATTCCCGGAAATTATAACATACTCGGCGGGTTAACTCCCAAAGACTTATAAAGAGCGACCTGCTTCGTTGTGATTTCACTGAAATGCGCTTTTTTGCCGGGGAAATCATATCTTTCGATAACATCCAGATCGTCCAGCAGTTTCTGCATTGAATAATTTTTGTAAAGGCCTTCGTCCTTCATGCTTTTATGTATGCTTGAAACAAGCATCAGGGCAATGAATTGAACAAAGAGTTTCCCTTCCAGGCTTTCACTGGAGCTCACCAGCTGGCGTCTCATGTTAAGTCGATTCTTGAGATTGCCAAAGGATTTCTCGATCAGATCTTTGTTGCGGTAGACGTATAGCGCTTCTGATGGATCTTTGATTTCATTGGACAACAGCGCAAAGTAGCCGAAGTGCTTAATGTGATCCTGTATAGTCTGCTCATTATATTGAAGCTTGGAGCCTCTTACCGGAGTTGTCTTAACCTGAAAATACTTGTCGCACATTTTCTGCTGGGCATCTGAGCAGGATCCGTCTAGAACAGCCCCCTGGCAATCAACCAGAGATTTGATAAAGCTTGTCTTTTCTTCTTCGGCACGCTGGCCATTGTAGTAAACATGAACATAGATCCGTCGCTCGGATTCATGAATTACCAATCCATCGCGGTCATGCTCTTCGTACGGCCACTTTTCCATGGTTGAAATTCTATATACATCCTGTTCGACATCATAGTTAGAGAACTCCTTGATGCTTTCCCGAACCTTCTCTATAAGCACGCTGACGGATTTTGTGTTGCGCTTCCCAGCTATCAGAAACTTGTGGTGGTTCTGAAACAGGCTGTTAAGGTTCTTGCTACTGAAAAATCCTCTATCCATGACGAGTTTAACTTTTTTACATTTGATAAACTCGATATCCTTCAATAGCTTACGAATGGTCTGGGTATCAGTGATATTGCCAGGCAATTTTCTGTAATAGACAGGCATCATGGAGTCTTGACCGAACACCAGTGCCAGGTTGATCTGCGGCAAAGGTTCGCCATCTTTGTTTTTGCCATACCGCACCTGGCTGATCATCTCAGAGTATGATGAAATGCTGGTTGTATCGTATACAAGGTGTTCCTTCTCAACTCGACGAGCGCGTTGATTCTCGAAGAACATCATTTTTGCGTGTTCACTGATACCGGAAAAGAGTTCGCTGATGCGCTGGTCTGGAATGTCCTCGCCATGTGGGTGGTGGTGATTATGCGCCCATTTGGCAAAACGATACATGGGGCTGTCGCTCTCAAGCACAAGATAGTAAGCCAGAGAAAGCAGCTTAAGATAGTCCTCCGGGAAGGATGTCTTGAGATCGTCAAGTATGCCGGATCTCTTGGCAATCGCATCAAGCAGATGGGTTGCTCCGCAGTAAACCCTTAAAACA
Organism: Dehalococcoidales bacterium; assembly: GCA_028716145.1. Lineage (GTDB taxonomy): Bacteria > Chloroflexota > Dehalococcoidia > Dehalococcoidales > CSSed11-197 > CSSed11-197. The sequence continues at coordinate 4,919 of JAQUQL010000065.1, read as the reverse complement.
GGCTTAAGAGGAGCAATTTCGCTTTCCGCTTGAATCTCCTGGAGTCTTTTCTGGGCTTGATATGCCTTGTTCGGAAGAAACTCACCGTCTTTATCAAGCTTGCCGACGTAGACGCGCTTATGTCGCACCTGCTTCTTCGCGGTATCCCAATATGGGTAGTCTTCGTAAACGTAGTGAGTGCCTTTGATGTTTTGTGTTCTGCGGGTTGTTGATTTATTCATGTCATAAATTATAACATGTTTTGTGAGAAAAAACAAGCACAAAAAATAAAATAGAAAATATTATTTATGCTTTGCTAGAGCCCATCCCATGCCATCGGATTTATTGAAAAGTTAGCTATAAAATCCGGGAATGCAGGTTAGGCTTCATTGACGGTGGGCGTTTTTGATTTTGCCGGTGCTGGGCTTTTTTAATCCGGCCATTTTGGTGTAAAAAATCGGCATTCTCGCCGAAATAATCCTGACTAAAATTTAAAAGCCCCTGTAACTAGCAGGGGCGGTCAGGATACCGAGTGAGCGCATCACTCTTTGGTGTTTCCTCACAAGTTTATATTCGTCTCCTGGAATCAGGAAACTTAGCTTTTTTTTCGCAGTTCACCTGTTTTCATTGTGGCCAGCGCTTGTGGCGGAATGGCTATCGTCAGAGGCAGCATCCGGTTTCAATAAAGCTGGTGCGTCTGAAGTGCTCCAATTCTTGCTGCCATGCCAACTACACAGTTTATCCTTCAGACATTTTTCCTCGACACCGGTATTCTCCTGCAACTGTTTCAGCGATGGCTGACGCATGTCTGAATTCGCCTTCAGGCCTTGAGCAGGCATTATGCAGCTATCAGCATGCCCGCGAGAACCGCATCGAAGATGGCCAAGCAACAGGACCAGAAGTTAGTAGTCTGCGTCGTTGGATAAAAAAACTTTCTGTTCCCCAAAGCATTCTGAGCCTGTTTTTATCGGCTCGTCGAATGTTGTCATCAGCAGAGAGGCGGCTGATTGCAGTTATTTTCCTGTCCATGCCACTGTCAATTCAGTTCCTGGTTGCGCCTTTGCTGGCGCAGGCGAATCCATCCCCGATGGCGCCGGTTACAAGTTTTTTAAATCAGGTTAATGGTGATGCGGTCGCGCAAAACGACCTCAATTTTCACCCACAGGAGCACCCGCCATGAAACAAAGTTGTAAAAATCTTCTCTCGAACCCGGCTTCCCCAGCTTCAGAAGGTTTCTGGAGCAATTTTCTGTATTTACCTATCGATGTTATCGACACTACCTGGTCTTCTCTGCGTTCCGGCAGCAGTCGCGCAAAAGCTTCCGATCTTCGAGACATGCCGATCCGCGTTGTACAGCAAGATGGCCGCTATGAAGTCATTGATGGTTTCAAGCGCCTCAGTCGCTGGAAGCAGGCTGGCATCAAAGAGGTTCCTGTCTTGGTCGAGCAATGTAACGATGATCTGAGTCCGAAGCGACTGCTTCTTGAATCCAACAGTCCAAAACGCACGCTTGGTGCGCTTGATGAGGCCAGGGTAGTTAATTCTCTGATCGAAGATGATGGCCTGACAGTGCGGACTGTTGCTAATCTGCTGGGCAGGCGTAAAGAATGGATAATCGGTCGGCGTGCTCTTTTACGACTTTCTTCGCAGGCTCAGCTAGCACTCTCGTCCGGCCGAATCAACCTGATGGTAGCCCGGTTGCTTACAGCTATCGGGGCAGAAGAGCAGGATGCTATTCTTGCGGCGGTAGAAAAGCATGGTATGAAAATGCGCGAAATCCAGTTGCTGATTCAAACCTGGCGAGCAGCCTCGGATGAAGAGAGACCCGGCCTGCTTGCTGATCCGTTTTTTAAAAGGGATCAGCAGCAAGGTTCACCGAGTCATTCTGCAAGGCTAAAAGCTCTTGAGGCCAAACTGTCAGCGATACGAAATGCTCTTGATGAATTCAGCAATATGATAATCCCGGCAGATCTTGCAGATGTTGAACAAAGACGGCTGCAGGCTATCTGTATCTCGATTCAACAACAGATTATCCAGATGGCGCAGGGTTTTACAACTGCAAGTCTTGATGCTGTCCCGGCATCGCCGGAAACCTGTATGCCGACAAATTTTCAACTGCTCACCGATGATGACGATCTCGAAAACTTTAACGATGAATCTGAATTCTTTTCTGGCCCTCTGCCTGCTTTGCAATGTCATTTACCGTCATCGTCCGGTCTGAGGTGCAGCTTGTGAAAACAAAGCAGCCAGTCAGTGAATCGGTAAAAACGCAGATACTTCATCTTGTTGCTCATGGTTATGGCAGTCGTAAAATCTCACAAATAGCTGATATTAGCCGCTCACTAGTGCGAAGAATTATTTCCGAGGCTTCTGCGGAAGACTTGAAAAGCAAATGTTCTGCTGCGCCAAAACTTTCAAGTTTTCATAAGATAATCAGCGATAAGGTTGCTCAGGGCCTTACCACCACGCGGATTCTACGTGAAATCAGAGAGCTTGGTTATTCTGGTGGGCGCACCATTCTTGGCGAGCTGGTCGCAAGAATTCGCTTCGATCATGGCCTTACCAGAAAATCGCCGATAAAGCGGCGCTTCGAAACAGACCCTGGCCAGGAAATGCAGCTGGACTGGTCACCTTATAAGGTTAAGATTAACGGCCAGTTGGTAAAGATCCATGTGCTGGGGGTTATTTCCTGCCATAGCCGCAAACTGTTTTTTGCAGCGTTTCGCAATGAGCGGCAGAGTACTCTGCTTGAGGGCTTGAGCGTGGCTTTCGAATATTTCGAAGGTTGCGCACTCAGAGTGGTGTTCGACAATATGGCAACAGCCGTGCTTGGTCGCAGAGACAAGGGGCGCCAGATCATCTGGAACAGTGGTTTTATGGACTTTGCGAAACATTACGGTTTTACTCCTTTCGCTTGTGCGGTGCGCGACCCTGACCGCAAGGGCAAGCAGGAAAAGAGTTTCAGACTGCTTGAAGACGATTTCATCATAGGGGCGACTTTCGCATCATGGGATGATTTAAACCGCCGCCTGCAGGTCTGGCTTGATCAGACGCATGGTGTCGGTAATAACCGCATTCATGGCACAACCGGCAAGATACCAAATGAAGAACATATGTTCGAGAAGGGCCTGTTTATACGACTGCCGTATGCAAGGTTTCCGACTTATGTTGAAGAGCTTCGAGTTGCTGATCGTGATGCAACTATCTCGGTTTATGGAGTTCGTTATACTATTCCGGCTGGTTATGGAGGGCGAAATGTCGCTGTCAGGCTTTATGCTGAACACTTCGAGGTGCTGGAGAAACATGGCGCCATTATTTTCAGTTCGAAGTATCTTGATGCCACCATATCACCAGCTAAGCTGGTCATCAACCAGGCTCATTATTCCAGTCTGCCCCGAAAACCACGCGGCAACGAAGGTTGTTATGGTCTGCAGCGCGACTTTATCCGCAGGTTCCCCGATCTGTCCGAGCTGATCGACGGCATCAAACTAAGGTTTAAATCGTTGCTGTCAATTCATCTGAATGCGCTGATACGACTGTCTGAGCAGTATGGTGACGAGGCGCTAAATGATGCAGGCATTTATGCTCTGAGGCATAAAAGGTTTTCGGCTGATTCGATCAAAAACATTCTTGAACAGCGTTATCCGGAAAAACCAGAACAACTTGCGCAACCGCTGAATGGCCTTGGTGGAGCCATCGTTGGCGAAGTCGAAGAAAGTGATCTTGAAGAGTTCGCCATACTTGACAGCTACGAAAGTGAGGACAATAAACAATGAAGCAGACAAAAAACGTACCAGCAAGCAATATGCAGGAAATTACCGCTCTGGCAGAGGCTTTAAACTTGAATGCAGTGTCTCAGTATCTTCCTGAGATTCTCAATCGCGCGCAACAACAGAATATTTCATACTCGCAGTTGATAAGCGAAATGTTAAAGAAAGAGCTAGATGCTCGACTTGAAAAGCGCGTGGCGCGCAGCCTCAAGCGATCGAAAATCGGGACCGTGGAAGATCTTGCGTCCTTCGATTTTTCCATCAGGCCTCAACTACATCCGCATATAATCAAAGAGCTTTGCGATTGCCGGTTTATTGAAGAAAAACGCAACATTCTCTGTCTTGGTAAACCTGGACTCGGCAAAAGCCGCATCGCAAAAACTATTGCCAGGTCAGCATGTCTGGCCGGTTATTCGGTGCTTTTCGTAAATACTGCGAAAATGCTTGAAGACCTTTATGGCTCAAAGGCTGATGGAACTTATGCAAGAGCCATGCAACGCTATACCAAGCCGGCACTTCTGGTCTGCGACGAGTTCGGATACGAGCCTTTCGACAACAACGCTAACAAATACCTTTTCCGGCTGGTTTCGGCCAGACACAAAACCGGTTCGATCATTCTCACTTCAAATACCGGCTTCAGCCGTTGGAAAACACTATTTTCATCCGAAGCGTCGGCAGCAGCAACTGTTGATCGACTGGTAGACCAGGCCACAATTCTACGGTTTACCGGGGACAGCTTCAGAAAAGCAGACAAAGTTTACGGAGCCAAACTGGAAGAATAACAAACACTCCGCCAAATCCATTGTAAAGGCCGCCTGGAAAGCAACCCGGTGGCATTTCTTAACGACTGACAATTCATAAAAACCCACGACCGGCAAAATCATAAAAACCCACTAAAGCGGGCTCCTTGACCGGTAAACATCTATTACCGCCCACCGTCAATGAAGAATTGGTCAAGCTGATAGGTGATGAAGCAGGAATCGAACCGGCGTCCAAAAGTCACAATCAAACTTGCTATGCTTGTCTGGTCGTGATATTTTTGGGTCAAACCTCGACTAAATCGGACGAGAAAATAGCTTAATGTGGACCGCCTCCAATGCGCAAATCCTCGTCCAAGACGGGGATTTTGTGCTTTAAGTGTGACTTTCAGAAAAAATTTAATTGAGGAAA